>NZ_JBYTBK010000048.1:0-32386 GCF_058789115.1 Pseudomonas sp. FW300-N1A1
TGCGTTGCGGGATTTGCCAAGGGAACAACCATTGGCGGCATCCCGCGCCTTGCCTCGCCCACGTTGGCCCAGCAACGTGGCTCGCCACCAAACGTCAACAGACCCTAGCCCCGCAGGTGCCAGCCTGCGGGGTTTTACGCCTGTCCGGTGTGCGTGACGCCCTTGTGGTCGGCGGGGTGCTTGTCGAAGATCTGTTCGATGAAGCGTTGCGCGGCCTGGGTCCCCAGTTCCTTGACCAGCAGGTCGATGCCAATGATCGCCAGTTCTTCCGGGCTACCCGGGCTGTAGGAGCAGTGGCCTTCAGGCCAACTGGCCTTGATGTCGGCGTCGATGTGCACGGTGCTCATGGGTATCTCGCGAAGTCGGGATAGTCAGTGGATTGAGTTAAGCATTTTGCGCGACGTTTGGCACTGCGACTTAGGCATGAATGTGCAGCTATGCGACACTTGGGCATCTACCGATGTCGAGGAACAGGCTGTGCAGATCGATTTGAATACCCCGGATGGCTTGACGCTGGAGGCTGTGCGCCAGCTATTGGCGTCTGCCAGCGATGAACAGCACACCCAGTTGAGGGTTACGCGCTCGGGTATTGCTTACATTTCGTCAGGCGCCGTGGGCGGAACGGATATCGACGGGCTACTGTTTCGGCTGGAGACCTGGGCCAAGGGCTCGGGCTACGTCGGCGCGATCGCCGCCAGTGACGCGGTGTGGGTGATGCAGATCTTCAACGCCTTGAAGCAGAACTGGCCCAATCCTCCCTTTGACTACATCGATATCTACTGAGCCCTGTTCATATTCAGTCACGATTGTGGGCTGAACAGGTGCTTCTGGCTCAGGCAAACTTGCACGTTTGGCGCGTATGAGGGCAGGGTATTGGTCGTGGCCATGAAACCAAGCCCCTGAACGGTTGTCGCAGGCATTCAGTTTAAATTTTTTGAAAAAAAAGGAGGCGTCATGCCTTGGAAGCTCGTGTCATTGGGTACATTGCTGGCCGCCGTCATGTTGAGCGGTTGCAGCACCACCTCCGAGAAGGCAAAAGATCCCGCGGCGGCCCAGGCGGGCAGCGGTCGCTGTGATGCGAAGGCTGCCGAATTTGCCTTGGGCAAGAAGGCTTCGCCGCAATTGCTGGAAGAGGCCCGTACGCGCTCTGGCTCGCAGAATGCCCGGATCCTCAAGCCTCACGACATGATGACCCTGGAATACCGCTCCGATCGTTTGAACCTGAACACCGATGCCAACCTGGTGATTACCCGGGTCAATTGCGGCTGATCGCTTCAGGCTTTTGTAACGCCCATAAAAAACCCCGTCACATGGACGGGGTTTTTTTAGTGCGCCGAGAAATTACTCTGGGCGAACCTGTGCAGCTTGCATACCCTTTTGGCCTTTCTCAGCCACGAAGGAAACGGTCTGGCCTTCTTTCAGGCTTTTGAAACCGTCGCTTTCGATAGCTTTGAAGTGTACGAACAGGTCGTCACCGCCACCTTGAGGAGTGATGAAGCCGAAGCCTTTTTCATCGTTGAACCATTTGACGGTGCCGGTTTGGCGATTAGACATGGTGTATCTCCAAGAAACATATATTTTCAGTAGTACTGTGCTGCTCAGGCCAACTGGGCACACCGGGGTATCATAGTCGAAATGTTCGACTTGGAACCCCCCCAGCAGCGCTGTTTGCCGACCCATCGCATTTTATTTCGCCCTGAAAACCGCTGAAACCCCCTGTTTATAGGGGTTTGAGGCAAAAATAAAAGCGATAAAAAAAGCTGTAAAAGCTGGGTAATTTGTTGGTTTTTGCCGTTTTCGGGCCTTTTTTTGACCGTCCGGAGCGTCAAAACACCCTGTCGAAGCGGGTGTTATTTAGCCTTGCAGACGGCAATGGCGGCCTGCGCTTTGGCAACGAGCTGGGGTGATGGCGGGGTCTGCTTGCTCATCAATTGGCCGATTTCTTCGGTCGTGAGTTTTTCGTTGAGCTGGTTTGCACCGCAGGCGCAATGCTTCTTGGCGTTTGCCTCGCCGATGGTCTGGGCGGCGGCAGGGGTGCAATCCTTCATGAATGCGTCGCGCGTTCCGGCAGGCCAGGCTGCCTGTGCACTGAGCGGAAGCAACATGATCAGTGGGGCGGCAAGGGCGAAAAGACGGGTAAGGCGCATGGCGGGAACTCCTCGAGGTCGATAAGTGGTGCGATTCTCAGCCTATTTGAGGCCCGGCGTACATGCCAAGTTCATTTTTCCGCGGCACGCTCTCTGAATCGGTGCTTTGCGCGACGACCGCGCAGTCATGACCGTTCATCTGTGCTAGCATCCCAGGCTTGGGTATTTTCAGGCGCCGGATGATCCGTTCTCCGTTCGCGGTCGATACCCGAATAACCCTGATTTGATCTCCAGTCACTCTGGTTCGGTTTCCGGTTGGCCGCAAGGCTCCTGCCGCTGTAAGGCAGGCGTTCATCATTGAATGGCCTGGGCTGAATCGCGTACTGGCTGCTCATCCCAACCCACGTGACCTTTGGTAGGGGTCACCACTAGGAGAGGAGGCGCCATGCCCACTATTACTCTTCCCGACGGCAGTCAACGTTCGTTCGATCATCCGGTTTCCGTAGCCGAGGTCGCCGCATCCATTGGTGCAGGCCTGGCCAAGGCCACCCTGGCCGGCAAGGTCAATGGCCAGCTGGTTGACGCCTGCGATGTCATCGACAGCGATGCCACCCTGCAAATCATCACGCCCAAAGACGAAGAGGGGCTGGAGATCATTCGCCACTCTTGCGCGCACCTGATTGGCCATGCGGTCAAGCAGCTGTACCCGACGGCGAAAATGGTGATCGGTCCGGTCATCGATGAAGGCTTCTATTACGACATCGCCTACGAGCGTCCTTTCACTCCGGACGACCTGGCGGCCATCGAACAGCGCATGCACCTGCTGATCGAGAAAGATTACGACGTCATCAAGAAAGTCACTCCGCGCGCCGAAGTGATCGACGTGTTCACCCAGCGTGGCGAAGACTACAAGCTGCGCCTGGTCGAGGACATGCCGAACGAACAGGCCATGGGCCTGTACTTTCACGAAGAATATGTCGACATGTGCCGCGGTCCGCACGTGCCGAACACCCGCTTCCTGAAATCCTTCAAACTGACCAAACTGTCCGGTGCCTACTGGCGCGGTGATGCCAAGAACGAGCAATTGCAGCGCGTTTACGGCACCGCCTGGGCGGACAAGAAGCAACTGGCTGCTTACATCCAGCGTATCGAAGAAGCCGAAAAGCGCGACCATCGTAAGATCGGCAAGCGCCTTGGGCTGTTCCACACCCAGGAAGAAGCACCGGGCATGGTGTTCTGGCACCCGAACGGCTGGACCCTGTACCAGGTGCTCGAGCAGTACATGCGCAAGGTTCAGCGTGAAAACGGCTACCTGGAGATCAAGACGCCGCAAGTGGTTGACCGTAGCCTGTGGGAGAAATCCGGGCACTGGGCCAACTACGCCGAGAACATGTTCACCACCGAGTCGGAAAGCCGCGACTACGCGATCAAGCCAATGAACTGCCCTTGCCACGTGCAGGTGTTCAATCAGGGCCTGAAGAGCTACCGCGAGCTGCCGATGCGTCTGGCCGAGTTCGGTGCCTGCCACCGTAACGAGCCGTCGGGTGCGTTGCACGGCATCATGCGCGTGCGTGCCTTCACCCAGGACGATGCCCACATCTTCTGCACCGAAGAGCAGATGCAGGCCGAATCCGCTGCCTTCATCAAGCTGACCATGGATGTCTATGCCGACTTCGGCTTCAAAGACATCGAGATGAAGCTGTCCACTCGTCCGGAAAAACGCGTCGGTTCCGACGAGCTGTGGGATCGTGCAGAATCCGCGCTGGCCGCAGCCCTTGATAGCGCGGGCCTGCCGTACGATCTGCAGCCGGGCGAAGGGGCTTTCTACGGTCCTAAAATCGAATTCTCGCTAAAAGATTGCCTTGGCCGTGTCTGGCAATGTGGTACCTTGCAGCTCGATTTTAACCTGCCGATCCGTCTGGGAGCCGAATACGTCTCCGAAGACAACAGTCGCAAGCACCCGGTCATGTTGCACCGGGCGATCCTGGGTTCCTTCGAGCGTTTCGTCGGAATTCTGATCGAGCATTACGAGGGCGCGTTCCCTGCGTGGCTGGCTCCGACCCAGGCAGTGATCATGAATATCACTGATAAACAGGCAGATTTTGCCGCTGAAGTTGAAAAAACTCTCAATCAAAGCGGTTTTCGTGCCAAGTCCGACTTGAGAAATGAAAAGATCGGCTTTAAAATCCGCGAGCATACTTTACTCAAGGTTCCCTATCTCTTGGTTATTGGAGATCGGGAAGTCGAGATGCAGACTGTCGCTGTGCGTACTCGTGAAGGTGCTGACCTGGGCTCGATGCCCGTCGCCCAGTTCGCTGAGTTTCTCGCGCAAGCGGTTTCCCGGCGTGGTCGCCCAGATTCGGAGTAATTATTATTAAGCGTGAAATGAGACAAGATAAACGAGCTGCACCGAAAGCCCCGATCAACGAGAATATCTCGGCACGCGAGGTTCGGTTAATTGGGGCTGAAGGCGAGCAGCTTGGGATTGTGTCAATTGAAGACGCGCTTCTTAAGGCTGAAGAAGCCAAGCTCGATTTGGTGGAAATTTCCGCCGATGCAGTACCCCCTGTTTGCAAGCTGATGGACTACGGCAAATCGATCTTCGAGAAGAAGAAGCAGGTTGCCGCGGCTAAGAAAAACCAGAAGCAGATTCAGGTAAAAGAAATCAAGTTTCGTCCAGGGACGGAGGAAGGGGATTACCAGGTAAAACTGCGCAACCTGGTACGTTTCCTGAGTGATGGGGACAGGGCCAAGGTATCCTTGCGATTCCGCGGCCGTGAGATGGCCCACCAGGAGCTGGGGATGGAACTCCTCAAGCGGGTTGAAGGTGACCTGCTCGAGTACGGTTCGGTCGAACAGCATCCTAAGATGGAAGGACGCCAGCTGATCATGGTCATCGCCCCGAAAAAGAAGAAGTAATCAACAGGGCACGGCAGGCCTTCTGATTATGTTTATCAACTGAATGCGGAGTATCCGAACATGCCAAAGATGAAGACTAAAAGTGGTGCTGCTAAGCGGTTTCTGAAAACTGCTAACGGTATCAAGCACAAGCACGCTTTCAAGAGCCACATCCTGACCAAAATGTCGACTAAGCGTAAGCGTCAACTGCGCGGTAGCAGCTTGCTGCATCCGTCTGACGTGGCAAAAGTCAAGCGCATGCTGCGCCTTTGCTAATTTTTGGTTAAGAATAGAGGAAGTAACTCATGGCTCGTGTAAAGCGTGGCGTCATTGCCCGTAAGCGTCACAAAAAAATTCTGAAACTCGCTAAAGGCTACTACGGCGCGCGTTCACGCGTATTCCGTGTTGCCAAGCAAGCGGTAATCAAGGCAGGCCAATACGCCTACCGTGACCGTCGTCAGAAAAAACGTCAGTTCCGCGCTCTGTGGATCGCTCGTATCAACGCTGGTGCTCGTGTTAACGGTCTGTCCTACAGCCGTTTCATCGCTGGCCTGAAAAAAGCGTCCATCGAAATCGACCGTAAGGTTCTGGCTGAACTGGCCGTGAACGAAAAAGCGGTGTTTGCTGCGATTGTCGAGAAAGCTAAAGCCACCTTGGCTTAAGTACCCCCGACAGTCACCCTGGGTTACTCCTGTAGCCCAAGGTGGTAAACGTCATAAATAGGGGAAGAGCCTTCAAGCTCTTCCCCTATTTTGTATCTGGAGTCTGTACATGGAAAACCTGGATGCGCTCGTCTCTCAAGCACTAGAGGCTGTGCAAAGCGCTGAAGATATCAATGCCCTGGAGCAAATCCGGGTTCACTACCTTGGCAAAAAGGGCGAATTGACTCAGGTGATGAAGACCCTGGGGAATCTGCCGGCAGAAGAGCGTCCGCAAGTCGGCGCCCTGATCAACGTTGCCAAGGAGCGTGTCACAGAGGTTCTCAATGCCCGCAAGGCACTGTTTGAAGCGGCCGACCTGGCCGCCAAACTGTCCGCCGAGTCCATTGACGTGACCCTGCCTGGCCGTGGCCAGACCTCCGGTGGTCTGCATCCGGTTACTCGCACTCTGGAACGTATTGAACAGTTCTTCACCCACATCGGCTACGGCATTGCCGAAGGCCCTGAGGTCGAAGACGATTATCACAACTTCGAGGCGCTCAACATCCCAGGCCATCACCCGGCCCGGTCGATGCATGACACCTTCTATTTCAATGCCAACATGTTGCTGCGCACCCATACCTCGCCGGTACAGGTCCGCACCATGGAGTCGAAACAGCCGCCGATCCGCATCGTCTGCCCAGGCCGTGTGTACCGTAGCGACTCGGATATCACCCACTCGCCGATGTTCCACCAGGTCGAAGGCCTGCTGGTCGATCGCGATATCAATTTCGCTGACCTGAAAGGCACCATCGAAGAGTTCCTGCGGGTGTTCTTCGAAAAAGAACTGGCCGTGCGTTTCCGCCCTTCGTACTTCCCGTTCACCGAGCCATCCGCTGAAGTCGACATGGAATGTGTGATGTGCAGCGGCAAGGGCTGCCGTGTCTGCAAGCAGACCGGCTGGCTGGAAGTTATGGGCTGCGGCATGGTGCATCCGAACGTGCTGCGCATGTCCGGCATCGATCCGGAAGAGTTCTCCGGCTTTGCCTTCGGCATGGGCGTCGAGCGTCTGGCCATGCTGCGTTACGGCGTGAACGACTTGCGTCTGTTCTTCGACAACGACTTGCGGTTCCTCGCGCAATTTCGCTAGTCGTAACGAATTCTTAGGAGAGCAGGATGAAATTCAGTGAACAATGGCTGCGCGGCTGGGTAAGCCCGCAGGTAAGTCGCGACGAGCTGGTTGCTCGTCTGTCGATGGCCGGTCTTGAGGTCGATAGCGTGACGCCGGCCGCCGGTGTTTTCAGTGGCGTGGTGGTGGGCGAGGTGCTGAGCACCGAGCAGCACCCGGATGCCGACAAGCTGCGGGTTTGCCAGGTCAGCAACGGTTCGGAAACCTTCCAGGTCGTGTGCGGTGCGCCAAACGTGCGTCCGGGCCTGAAGATCCCGTTCGCCATGATCGATGCCGAACTGCCAGGTGACTTCAAGATCAAGAAAGCCAAGCTGCGGGGCATCGAGTCCAACGGCATGCTGTGCTCGCAATCCGAGCTGCAGGTTGGTGAAGGCAACGACGGCCTGATGGAGCTGCCGGCCGATGCGCCGGTGGGCGAGGATTTCCGTGTCTACCTGGACCTGGAAGACGCCAGCATCGAGGTCGACCTGACCCCGAACCGCGGCGACTGCCTGTCCCTGGCCGGCCTGGCCCGTGAAGTCGGCGCGCTGTATGCCGCCGAAGTCACTCGTCCGGTAGTGGCTAGTGTTCCAGCCATGCATGACGAAGTGCGTCCGGTTGAAGTGCTGGCCCCGGCTGCCTGCCCGCGTTACCTGGGGCGCGTTATCCGTAACGTCGACCTATCCAAGCCTACGCCGCTGTGGATGGTCGAGCGCCTGCGTCGAGCCGACGTGCGCAGCATCGATGCTGCCGTCGACATCACCAACTATGTGATGCTGGAGCTGGGTCAACCGCTGCACGCCTTCGATCTTGCCGAGATCAACGGCGGCATCCGCGTGCGCATGGCCGAAGAGGGCGAGAAGCTGGTACTGCTCGACGGCCAGGAAGTCAGCCTGCGTGCCGATACCCTGGTCATCGCTGACCATACCCGTGCCCTGGCGATCGCCGGCGTCATGGGTGGCGAGCACAGCGGCGTGTCCGCAACCACTCGCGATGTGTTCCTGGAAAGCGCGTTCTTCGACCAGATCGCAGTGGCGGGCAAGGCACGTTCCTACGGCCTGCACACTGACGCCTCGCACCGCTACGAGCGGGGTGTGGACTGGCAACTGGCCCGTGAAGCCATGGAGCGCGCTACTGGCCTGCTGCTGGAAATCACTGGTGGCGAAGCCGGTCCGATCATCGAGACCGTCAGCGAGCAACACCTGCCGTCCGTGGCGCCGATTACCCTGCGTGCCCAGCGCATCACCCAGATGCTGGGCATGGAAATGGATTCGGCCGAAGTCGAGCGTCTGCTCAGCGCGTTGGGCCTGAAGATTTCTGCTGACGGGGCAGGGCAGTGGCGCGTCGAAGTGCCAAGCCATCGCTTCGATATCAGCCTGGAAGTCGACCTGATCGAAGAGCTGGCCCGCCTGTACGGTTACAACCGTCTGCCGGTTCGCTACCCGCAAGCCCGTCTGGCGCCGCAAGCCAAGGCTGAAGCGCGCAGCGATCTGCCTGAGTTGCGTCGCCTGCTGGTGGCACGTGGTTACCAGGAAGCGATCACGTACAGCTTCATCGATCCGAAACAGTTCGAACTGTTCAATCCGGGTGTTGAACCGCTGCTGCTGGCCAACCCGATCTCCAATGACATGGCGGCGATGCGTTCGTCCCTGTGGCCAGGTCTGGTCAAGGCACTGCAGCACAACCTGAACCGTCAACAGGATCGTGTGCGCCTGTTCGAAAGCGGCCTGCGCTTCGTCGGTCAGCTGGAAGGCTTGAAGCAAGAACCGATGCTTGCCGGCGTGGTATGCGGCAGCCGTCTGCCGGAAGGTTGGGCGCAAGGGCGCGATGTCGTCGATTTCTTTGACGTCAAGGCTGACGTGGAAGCGGTGCTGGGCTTTGCCGGTGCGCTGGATTCGTTTACGTTCGCTCCAGGCAAGCACCCGGCGTTGCACCCGGGCCAAACCGCGCGCATCGAACGCGATGGTCGCGAAGTCGGCTTTGTCGGCGCGCTTCACCCTGAATTGTCGAAAACCCTCGGTCTCGACCGTCCGGTCTTCGTCTTCG
Source organism: Pseudomonas sp. FW300-N1A1 (assembly GCF_058789115.1). NCBI lineage: Bacteria > Pseudomonadati > Pseudomonadota > Gammaproteobacteria > Pseudomonadales > Pseudomonadaceae > Pseudomonas > Pseudomonas sp. FW300-N1A1. The sequence goes on from NZ_JBYTBK010000048.1 coordinate 8,838, forward strand.
AGCTGGTATTGAGCGAAGTGGCCTTGGGCAAAATGCCTAAATTCCATGAGTTATCGCGCTTTCCTGAAGTGCGTCGTGACCTGGCATTGCTGGCCGATGCCGGTGTTGCAGCCAGTGCTGTCATGGACGTAATCCGTGAAAATGCAGGCGAATGGCTGACAGACCTCAGGCTCTTTGACGTTTATCAGGGTAAAGGCATTGATCCTGATAGAAAAAGCCTTGCAGTTGGCTTGACCTGGCAGCATCCATCGCGCACTCTTAATGACGATGAGGTGAATACCGCGACGCAAAACATCCTCACCTCGCTCGAACAAAGGTTGAACGCCACGTTAAGGAAGTGACGTATGGGGGCTTTGACGAAAGCTGAGATGGCGGAACGTCTGTATGAAGAGCTGGGCCTGAACAAGCGGGAAGCCAAGGAATTGGTCGAACTGTTTTTCGAAGAAATCAGGCACGCTCTTGAAGACAACGAACAGGTCAAGTTGTCCGGTTTCGGCAACTTCGACCTTCGGGACAAACGCCAGCGGCCTGGCCGCAATCCGAAAACGGGAGAAGAAATCCCGATCACGGCTCGCCGTGTGGTCACCTTTCGTCCAGGGCAGAAGTTGAAGGCCCGAGTTGAGGCTTATGCTGGAACCAAGTCATAACGACGAACTTCCCGTCATCCCGGGCAAACGCTACTTCACCATTGGTGAAGTCAGCGAGTTATGTGCGGTAAAACCGCACGTGCTGCGCTACTGGGAGCAGGAGTTTCCTCAACTCAACCCCGTCAAACGCCGCGGAAACCGCCGGTATTATCAGCGCCAGGACGTGCTGATGATCCGGCAGATCCGCGCGTTGCTGTACGACCAGGGGTTCACCATCGGCGGCGCACGCCTGCGTTTGTCCGGCGATGAGGCCAAAGACGACACCACCCAATACAAACAAATGATCCGCCAAATGATCTCCGAGCTCGAAGATGTGCTGGTGGTACTCAAGAAGTAAATTCTTGCTTTTAAATACTTCCAGTTTTCAAAAGCTTGCGTTATATTCTTGAGCGTCCCTCGAGAAGAGGAACAGATTCACGCCTAGTCGGGGCGTAGCGCAGTCCGGTAGCGCACTAGCATGGGGTGCTAGGGGTCGAGTGTTCGAATCACTCCGTCCCGACCATATTATTCAATGACTTAGGCCAATGTTCACAGCATTGGCCTTTTTCATGTGCGTGACTTTTACGTGACTTCTCGATTTTTCACGCCTGCTTCCTCTTCAAAATTATCAGGACCGGTCCACGCGAATCGGTTGCCGATACCATGTTCGCAGCTTCGATCAGATGCCCGAGCTCAACGCCCGAGTAGTGAACTGGCCTAGTGATTTTGGACATTTCAATCGGGCGCTATGACGGCGCACAAATCTGAGGTGTTTGGATATGCGTAAATCTTGTTCCAGTGAGTTCAAACTCAAGGCAGCCAGTATGGTGCTGGATGAGGGGCAGTCGTTTCCCGAAGTCTGTGCCAGTCTGGATATTGGTCCTACGGCTCTGCCTCGATGGGTGGTCCTGCTTCTAAACGAGATGAAGTATTTTCGATAGGCCGCAGGTGCTGCTGGCCGGTGCCGTTTGGAAGGGGGGGAGTCGAATTGATGGGAGGGTGTGTTCGGTTGGCAGGGCGCGAAGGCATGCTTGTTGAGCAACGTCATCCTAATCGGCGTGCAGGTGGCGATACCAACCGTACAGCGATAATCCAAGGGTGGTAATGATTACGGCTATGACGATGAATACTAGATAGCACATTCAGTCTCGTTTACCTTAGACATGGGTGTATGGTTGACCTGCGTCCTTGCGATTGTTCGCGAGTGTATGTCCTCCAATCTTTCATGGTCTGTAGGACAATTCTCAATTTCCTAGGAAACGCCCTCAGCGAGTTGCAGCGTGAATCCAAACTCAGCCGCGTGTCGATGTAGGCCTTTTACTACTCCCCCCTGACCCGTGCCGCACTCGGCAACCAACCGCAGGGCCAGACAGGGGCTAATGCCGTGGTTTTGTCAGCGGCTCAGTGGGTAATGTCTTTGCCTGCGAGAGTAGGATCAGCGTTTGTGAAAACGGCTGATCGCGAACCACTAGCGGAGCTTGATAGCGCTGAAGGGGGTGGTGCAATACTTTCAGGTTGAGTTAATTAAGCCAGATGTTTTTATCTATCACGCTCTTGAAGTCTTTCAATTTATATTCTGGTCATGTGGTCATTAGTCTCTGAACGAGCGCATATGGATGCGCCCTATAAAATCAGAGGAACTCCAATGACGACCACGATTGGCCTGGGGGCTTTTTCCCAACGACGCATACTTGGCGTGCTTGCCGCGAGTCTGCTTTCACTTTCCGTACAGGCCGCTACGCTGACCCGTGATAACGGTGCCTCGGTAGGTGATAATCAGAACTCACAAACTGCGGGCACAGTCGGCCCGGTATTGCTGCAAGATGTTCAGTTGATCCAGAAGCTTCAGCGTTTCGATCGCGAACGTATCCCCGAGCGGGTAGTGCACGCGCGAGGAACCGGTGCTCATGGTACTTTCACCGTCACCGACGACCTGAGTGACCTTACCAAGGCTAAGGTTTTCGCTAGTGGTGAGTCGACACCGGTGTTCGTCCGCTTCTCGGCAGTGGTGCACGGCAATCACTCACCGGAAACCCTGCGTGATCCACGGGGGTTCGCCACCAAGTTTTACACCGCTGATGGCAATTGGGACCTAGTGGGCAACAACTTCCCAACCTTCTTCATTCGGGATGCCATCAAGTTCCCGGACATGGTTCACGCTTTCAAACCTGATCCACAAACCAATCTGGATGATGATTCACGCCGTTTCGATTTCTTCTCCCATGTACCGGAAGCTACCCGTACCTTGACCGAACTGTATTCCAATTCGGGGACTCCGGCCAGTTACCGGGAAATGGACGGTAATGGAGTGCACGCCTACAAGTTGATTAATGCCAAAGGCGAAGTGCATTACGTGAAGTTTCACTGGAAAAGTCTGCAGGGCATCAATAATCTTGATCCAAAACAGGTCACTGAAGTTCAAGGTCGTGATTACAGCCATATGACTAACGACCTGGTTGCCCATATCAAAAAGGGAGACTTCCCCAAATGGGATCTATATGTCCAGGTGTTGAATCCACAGGATCTGTCGAAATTCGATTTCGACCCGCTGGATGCCACAAAAATCTGGCCGGGTGTACCTGAGCGAAAAGTCGGTCAGATGGTACTGAACCGCAATCCAGCCAACGTTTTCCAGCAAACCGAGCAGGTGGCCATGGCTCCGGCCAACCTGGTGCCAGGTATTGAACCGTCGGAAGACCGCCTGCTGCAAGGGCGGGTGTTCTCCTATGCGGATACACAAATGTATCGCCTGGGCGCCAACGCTTTGCAACTGCCGATCAACGCGCCGAAAGTCGCTGTGAACAACGGTAATCAGGATGGCGCGATGAATACCGCCAGCACCGATACCGGTGTGAACTACCAGCCGAGCCGCCTGATGCCCCGTGAGGAGCTGCAAGCCGCACGCTACAGCCAGCTGCCTCTGTCGGGTAGCACCCAGCAAGCAAAGATCCAGCGCGAGCAGAACTTCAAGCAGGCGGGCGATCTGTATCGTTCTTTCACTACGAAGGAGCGTAAGGATTTGATCGAAAATTTCGGTGGTTCATTGGCCAATACCGATGACGAGAGCAAACACATCATGCTGTCGTTCCTCTACAAGGCAGATCCGGAATACGGCACCGGTGTGACCAAGGTCGCCAAGGGCGACCTGGCCCGAGTCAAGGCTCTGGCAACCAAGCTGACTGACTGATCGCATCGTACTCAATCCGACGCCATGCCGTGGTTGGCATGGCGTCGTTCCGAGACCGAGGAATCACATTATGCGTATGTATGTTTCGCTGTTTTTAACCTGCTGGTCGCTGGGCGTTTATGCCGGGGCGGGTGTTGAACGGGTGGTGCCAACGTATCCGGCAGCCATGAAGGCACAGTTACAGGCTTACTATTTCGACGCCGCACGCCGGGGCGACGTCGAGATGCTCAACACCTTTATAGAGGCGGGTTACCCCCTCGATACTCAGGACGATAAGGGCTACACCGCGTTAATTCTGGCCGCTTATCATGGTCAGGCCCAAGCGGTCGAGCAATTGCTGGCGGCTGGTGCGGATGCCTGTGCTCAGGATAAAAGAGGTAATACCGCTCTGATGGGGAGCATCTTCAAGGGCGAGATGAAAATCGCCCGGCGCTTGCTTGCGACTGATTGCAGCCCGGATCAGCGCAACGGTGCCGGCCAGACCGCCGCCATGTACGCCGGGTTGTTTAAACGGGTGGAGTTGCTGGATGCTCTGGTGAGCAAAGGTGCTGACTTGAATGCCGAGGATCCACTGGGCAATAGCGCCGCGCGCTTGGTCGAGGGTGAAATCCGTACGGCCGTACCACACTGATTGCGCCGCAGTTGAGCTCTGGGAAATCCCCTACAGGATAGAGGGCTGTTTCCTACGGCTAGCGTCCTTCTTTTTAACCAGTATTCAGCGCTACTTAAAACCAGTAGAGCGATTGACCAAAATGAAATACCCGAGGGTTCTGGTGCTGGATGACTACGCGTTTACGCGCAGAATCCATGTGATGATGCTCCGGCGATTGGGCGTAACCGATATCCTTCAAGCGACGGACGTCAGGCAGGCACTGCGAGAGTTAGAGGCCTCAGGTGGCGTTGATATCGTGTTGTGTGACTTGGCTGGCAGAGACCTTGATCATCTGGAGTTTCTTCAACAGGCTGCGAGAGCGGGAATGGTCCGGGCCGTAGCGCTATGCGGCACTTTGCAGCCTACGGTGAGTCGTGCACTTGAGAGAACGGCGCTTTTAGTCGGCCTGGAGCTGCTCGGGGTAATGAGCCAACCCATGCAAATGCGTCCCTTGCATCGGATGATTCAGCAATACCGGCAACGCTGGGGGGAATCGAAGGTAGAGCCCGAGAAGTCGAAACAAGCACCTAGCGCCTATGATATCCGCAGGGGGTTGGTGCAAGGTGAGTTTCAGGCTTGGTATCAGCCCAAGCTCGCCTTGCGCGAGGACACCTTTACAGGTGTCGAGGCGCTGGTCCGTTGGGTGCATCCGACGCGGGGCTTGTTGTTGCCTCGTGATTTTCTGGCTGAGATGTCAGCGCACAACCTGATTGACGAAATGTTCGAGCAGGTTCTGGAGCAGGGCCTGACTTTTTTAAGCGACGTGCGCAGGCAAAACACGAATGTCGAGATCGCATTCAATCTGCATGCCTCGCAGCTGGCCTCGGACGATTTGGCTGATTACATACAGGGCGCCCTTAAGCGACATGAACTTCCAGGCTCGTTATTGATTTTCGAGGTGGCGGAAAGCGACCTGCTTGATCTGGATCCCAAGGCGCGGGACAACCTTTTACGCTTGCGTATGCTCGGTTGTGGTCTGGCAATTGACGATTTTGGGTTGGGGGCTACTTCACTGCAACTGCTCTGCCATCTCCCTTTCAGCCAGATAAAACTTGATAAGAAATTTGTAAATTCCCTCCATCAACCCTTCAGTAAAACCATGGTGACCAGCACGCTGGCGCTGGCTCAGTCGCTGAACATGAGCCTGGTCATCGAAGGCATAGGCAGCAAATGGGTTCGAGACTCATTGGTGCAAATGGGATGCGAAGAAGGGCAGGGTTTTTTTCTGGGACGTCCGATGTACGCCAAGGGGCTTCGGAACTGGCTGCGTGAAAGGCACCAGTAAATGATTTGTAACAAGCGCTAATGATAGCCATACACCTGCCGATCAGATAGAGGAAATAGAACTGTCTGTTGGCTTGGAGATGGGTGTTCAAATTGCCAGTTGCGCCGCAGTTATCTTGGGAGTCAACAGGGACTAGCATGTTAAAAGTAATCGTTGTAGATGATCATCCTTTTATACGTTCGTCAGTCAAAATGCTGCTGACGCATGAGGGTTTTGAAGTCGTCGCGGAAACCGATAATGGCGCCGATGCCGTTCAACTGGTCATTACGCATGAACCTGACTTGGTTGTGCTTGATATCACTATTCCGAAACTTGACGGTCTGGAAGTTATTCGCCGTATTCGAGCTTTGGGGGTCCGCACCAAAATCCTGGTGTTAACCTCCTTGGCTGCGAAATTTTATTCCATGAGGTGCATGAGTGCCGGTGCGGCTGGCTATATCTCAAAAACCGATAGTCTGGATGAGCTGGTCAGGGGCGCCAAAGTTATCATGTCTGGTTATAGCTATTTTCCAGACCTACAGGCCATTTCTGTTCGCCGCAGCGATGGACGCGCAACCGATGATGAGCTGATTGGTTCTCTCTCGAATAGAGAGCTGGCGATTCTTAAGCAATTGGCGAACGGGCTCAGTAATAAGGAAATTGGTGAAATTATGCTCTTGAGTAACAAGACCGTCAGTACTTACAAGGCACGGCTGATCGAGAAACTCAATGTGACGTCGGTTGTTTATCTGGCAGATTTCGCCAAACGCAATGATCTGCTCTAAATGATGAAGTCCCTTTCATTCTGTCTGTCGGTGGTCGTGCTTGTTATTGCGGCCAATTTCACCTCGCCAGTATTGGCAGAGCCAAGCACGCTGAGCTTGTTGAGCCGATCGAGCGTCAACGGTGCTTACTACGTAACGCTCGATGGGAGAGATTCGCGCTGGTTGCGCGCCAAGGGCGTATTGGTATTGGGTGCCTCCGCTCCTGATTACGCTGCGTTCGATATGACGAACAATAATGATCAGATGGAAGGGGTGACGGTTGACTATGCGCAGTTGGTTGCCGACCTTTTGGGGGTCAGAGTTGAAATTCGCCGGTATGACAATCGCGGCGAGGTTTTAGACGCGGTCAGAAAAGGAGAAGTGGATTTTGTCGGGACGGCCAATGAGTTCGAGACGCAGTCTCCGAACATAGTGCTCAGTCATCCCTATGCCAATGACAAACCCACATTGATCACGCGCAAGGGCGACAGCGGTGATTTACCGGTTGACCTGAAAGGCAAGACCATTGCCATGCTTTATCACTACATTTCTCCTGATACCGTACGTGCTTTTTACCCTAATGCTACCTTGCAAGTTTATCCCTCGATGCTGGGCGCCATTGGTGCTGTTGCGTTTGGGCAAGCGGATGTTTATCTCGGCGATTCTGTCAGCGCCAATTATCTGATCAATAATAACTTTATTAATAATGTCGAGTTGGCGGACTTCTCCCGCATGGAGGTTCGCGATTTCAGTTTTGCAATGAGTAACGCAAACCGAACCCTGATTCGTGTCGTCAATGCGGCCATCGACGCGATTCCAGTGAGTGCTCGCATGGAAATCATGAACCGTTGGGGGGCGGGCGGGGAGAGCATGCCAGGCAAACAACGCCTGAATTTTAGTGACAGTGAGCAGCGATGGCTGGATGAGCATCCGAGTGTACGGGTCAATGTAGTGGATGGTTATCCGCCTTTGTCATTCTTTAACAAAAATGGCGAGTTTGTAGGTATTGCCAATGATGTGTTGAGCAAAGTATCGCTTCGCACCGGGTTGAAGTTCGATATTCGGGTAATGCCGTCGGTTCCTGCGATGGTAGAGAATGTTGGCAACAATGATTCTGAATTCATAGCAACGCTCACGCCGAGTTCAGAGCGTCAGCGTGTGCTGCATTTCACACGACCTTACATGACTTCGCCCTATGTGCTGATAGCCAAAGCGAATGCCGACATCTCTTTTACGCTGGAAAAACTGGCGGGTAAGCGCTTGGCGCTGACTCGTAATAACGACATGCGCGAATGGCTGACGAGCAACGCTCCAAAAATCCAACTAGTGGATGCTGACGACTCAGAACACGCTATGCGTATGGTCGTACACGGGGGCGCTGACGCAATGGTGGGTCCGCTGATCGTCAGCAATTACACGGTCAATCATCGCTTTGACGGACAGTTGCGAGTCGTCAGCACCATCGGTAATGACCTCGCGCGCATGGCCTTCGCGACAAGTCGTGGGGCGTTGGAGCTCCATTCCATTCTCGACAAGGCACTGTTGAGCATCCCGCCCGAGGAAATGGATGAGGTCACGAATCGCTGGCGTAACGACGTGATGATCGAAGACAGCTATTGGACGCGTAACAGAACGCTCTTCATCCAGGCTATTTGTGGGGTTCTGGTGCTGTTGGTGCTGGCGCTGGTATGGGTTGCCTATATGAAGATGGCGTTGCGTAGGCGCGATGAGGCTGAGCGTGCACTCAACGAGCAACTGGAATTTATGCGGGTCTTGATTGATGGTACACCCCATCCGATTTATGTCCGGGACCGGAATGGGGTTTTGCTGATTTGCAACTCCAGTTACCTCAACGCCTTTGGGGTAGAGCGCGAGGCGGTGATTGGCAAGGCAACAGTGAAGTTGCTCTACCCCGAGGACGCGAGGAGTTACGAGGAGGAGTTTCAGCGGATCATCAGCATGGGTTCGCCTATGGTTCGAGACCGTGAAATAACGATGCAGGATGGCCGCAAACTGGAGATTTATCACTGGATGCTGCCGTATCGCGACAGTCATGGCGAAGTGGGCGGTGTGATTGCAGGATGGATTGACATCAGCGAGCGCCAGGCACTTGTTGGGCAATTGCGTGAGGCGAAGGCAGTTGCCGACGAGGCCAAGGAGCGTGCCGATGATGCCAATCGTGCTAAAAGTCTATTTTTGGCCACCATGAGCCATGAAATTCGCACGCCCATGAATGCAATCATCGGCATGCTTGAGCTTGCGATGAAAAAGGCTGATCAAGGCGTGACGGACCGGTTTGCGATTGAGGTAGCGTCTGGCGCTGCTCGTGGCCTGCTGGATCTGATCGGCGATATTCTGGACATTGCCCGAATCGAGTCCGGGCGTTTGTCTCTGTCGCCAGAGAGAGCCAACTTGCGTGAGCTTCTGGAGTCGGTATTGCGGGTGTTCGAAGGTGTCGCCCGGCAAAAACGTCTGAGCCTGATACTGGATCTGGACTTCCAAATGCAGAGTGATGTGCTCATTGACCCTCTACGCTTCAAACAGATTGTTTCCAACCTGCTGAGTAATGCGATCAAGTTCACCCAAGACGGCCAGGTGCGATTGAGCATGCAGGCATGCCCCGCCAAAAAATCGCAGTTCATGACCGTCGCCCTTGTCATTGAAGACACCGGTATTGGCATTTCGGATGAAGATCAGCAGAGCTTGTTCAGCCCGTTTACCCAAGCGAGTAATAACACCCAGTCTGGGCGTAGTGGTTCAGGGTTGGGGTTGGTGATCAGTCGGACGCTGTGCGAAATGATGGGCGGGCGTTTGCTCATGAGCAGCGTTTTCGGCAAGGGTACAAAGGTTGAAGTACACATGAGTTTGCCGACGCTGGAACCATTGGTTGAACTGCCCGGGATGATGCCGCTCGAAATTGCCCCACAGCACCATGTGCTGAATGTGTTGGTTATTGACGACTATCCCGCCAATCGTCTTCTGGTGTCTCAGCAACTAAGCCACCTCGGGCACCGGGTGAGTGATGCCGAAGACGGCGAGCGTGGTCTGCAAGCCTGGCGCAGTCAATGGTTCGATGTGGTGATCACTGACTGCAACATGCCGGTGATGAACGGCTATCAATTGGCTCAAGCCATTCGTGAAGAAGAGCGCACCAAAGGCCTCGCACCGTGTTTGATTCTGGGGTTTACCGCAAACGCCCAACAGGAAGAGCGGATCCGTTGCATCACGGCAGGCATGGACGATTGCCTGTTCAAGCCCATCGGGCTGGAGGAGTTGAAGGCATGCCTGGATGCCGTAGCGCCCGTGGTGCGTAGTGAGGTGAAGACTTCAGTGCAGAGCAGCAATAAGATTGACCTTACCAGCGTTGAGCAACTGACTCGGGGAGACAAAGCGTCGATCAAGAGCCTGATTGATGATCTGTCCACCGCGAACGAAGAAGATATGGCGCGGTTGATTAAGTTGTTTACCAAGAACGACCTGAATGCATTGTCTGACTTGGCTCATCGAGTGAAGGGTGGCGCGCGTATCATCAGGGCTCAGCGATTGATCCAATGCTGCGAACGTCTTGAAGCGGTCTGCAGTGGCCGCGACACCTCTCAATTGGCTGAGGCGGTGGATGAGTTGCAGCAGGAGATGGAGCAATTGGCTGACATGCTGAGCCTCTACATGGCTTAAACGAACCGGCGGGTCGCCTGACAAGCCGGTGATTCTGTTCAACTACTCAACCAACCATGCACAGGAGATACCTTCGCGCCTACTGGAAAGTTATCGCGGGTATCTGATGGCCGACGATTACCCCGGTTACAACGCCGTGGCTTTCGCTGAGTTCGTGTGGCTTTGCCATCAGGGCTTCCTGCCTCTGATGGCGGCAATTTTACATGCTCATACATTTCAAGGGATTTTGTACAGAACTGTACGGACCGGACACATGATTTACACATGTGCGGAGACGTGGTTTACACATTATGAGCCATAGTCAGGCTGATTGACGTCGATGGTTCGCAGCAGGTGGTAGCGAGCTGATGATTGCCGATCAATCATGTTGCTGGATACTGGATGTCGTTTTCTACCGGTTCTTCGTTTGAAAAACTCTCTTGAATAGCGTGTGATTGTTTGTGTCGCTCATGGTACGTCCTTGTTTTAACCACTTATAAAGCTTTCGGTGATGTCGCTTGGGCAGGCATGAATGGTTAAGCGAGCCTGAGTACTAAGCCAGTGATCGTTGTAAGCCAAGCCTTCGTTAAAGTTGTCAACTCCTGTGTGGCGTTAACTCAAACGAAAACTTAACGTTGACGTCCGAATATTTTGCAAAATGGAGCGCTTGGAATGTAGGGCGAAAGCCAATTGGTTGTAGGAAATTTCCTACAGAGAGGGCGTAGGTCAGCAGTGTGTCGAAATGTGCTTGCGAGGAAAGAGCGCTGGGAATTTTCCTACATTAAATACAAATGAACCTATCTACAGTCGCCGCACGGCCTCGGGTAGTTCATCTGTGGGCCCTAGCCCCCCTCAGCAGGAAATGTAGTGTAATGAACAAAATATTCAGGTTGGTTTGGAATGCGGCGCTCAATACTTGGGGTGTTGCTTCCGAGCTTGCAACTGCCAAAACCAAATCCAATAGTTTAGGCGCCCCCCGCGACGCGACCGCTGCCGCCGCGTTGGGCGTGGGGCTGTTTATAGGGAGCGTTGCGACTGGCGGCCGCAAAAAGATGAACTCGGTAACTAAGCTCGCCGCTGCGGCATTCTTGTTTGGAGCCGGTTCCATAAACGTTGCTTATGCGGGCAATACCTGTTTGGTAAATGGAGTGTGGGTGACCGCGCCCTTGGCTTCTGGGGACAAGGCTCTCGCATGCGGCGATGGAGCAAGCGCATCGCAGGTCAATGACTTGGCGCTCGGTACTACTGCGAACGCTAATGGCGCTATCGATGCTGATGGGCACATAGGCGGCGCGATAGCCATCGGTTACAACTCTTCGGCACTATTGTATAACGCCATCGCACTCGGTAATGGCTCGACTGCCTACGGGTCGCAAAGTATGGCGCTTGGTCAAGGCGCAGTTTCGGGAGTCAGTGGTGACACAAGTATCGTGAAGTCTTTGGCCTTGGGTTTCTCGGCTGTTGCTTCCAAAAGTTATACCGTCTCCATTGGTTCAGGTACCAAGGCCACCGGCTACAGTGCTGTTGGTATCGGTAATGCTCCGGTTGCTTCGGGTGAGAACGCGGTCGCATTAGGTACTTGGACCACCGCATCGGCCTACAACAGCACGGGTATCGGTAATCTGGCGATAGCGAGCGATTCGGGTGCCACGGCGATAGGAGACAGGGCAAAAGCTTCCGGAGTGAGCGCCATCGCGTTGGGCACTGCTACTCGTGCCGAGGGTACGACCAGCATCAGCATCGGCGCCCAGAACGTGGTGACAGGCAGTAACTCCGGAGCCATCGGTACCGGACGCACCTTCAATTTTGACGGAGTGTCCGGCAACAATAGCTACAGTCTGGGTAACGGCAACACGATCTCGAATGACAACACATTTGTGGTTGGCAATAACGTCACGACCACGCAGGGCAACAGTGTGGTGCTAGGCAACAACAGCACCGACAGAGCAATGGTGGCTACGCCCACGGGCGTCATCAATGGCACTACCTACAATTACGCAGGCGGGTCGCCGTCAGGCGTAGTGAGCGTGGGCTCTGTCAACGGCGAGCGCCAGATCATCAACGTAGCGGCTGGTCAGGTCAGTACCACCAGTACCGACGCCATCAATGGCAGCCAGCTATACGCGACCAATCAGGCAATCTCTGCGGTCGACGCAGATGCGGTCAAGTACGACGACAGTACCCACAACACCATTACCCTGGGTGGCAGTACCTACGACAACAGCACTCACGTCGGTGGCACCAGCATCACCAACGTGGCGGATGGCAAGGCTCCAAGTGATGCGGTGAACTACTCTCAGTTGACCGAAACCAACAACAGCATCACCAGCCTGGGCGATAACGTTAATAACATCTACAACCAGGGCACCAAGTACTTCCACGCCAACTCTACGGGTACGGACTCGTCTGCGACCGGTACCGATGCGATTGCGATAGGTATGGGCGCAGTGGCGAATGAGAACCGCAGCGTCGCCCTGGGTGACGGCGCGAAAACTCAGGTAATCGCGGGCACCAGCGGTACAACCATCGGTGGTAATGACTACACCTTTGCTGGCCAGGCGCCGGTGGGTACGGTAAGCGTGGGCGATGTAGGCGCCGAGCGTACCGTCACTAACGTGGCTGCAGGCCGTTTAAGCGACACCAGCACCGATGCGGTGAACGGTTCACAACTGAACGCCACCAACAAACAGGTAACCCTCAACACCACAGACATCACCACCAACACCAAGAACATCAATGGATTGATGGACGATGCACTGCAGTGGGATCCAGCGGCTGACGGCGGCAACGGTGCCTACAACGCTAGCCACGGTGGTACTGGCCCGAACAAGATCACTAACGTAGCCGCGGGTGACCTGTCTGCTTCGAGCACTGACGCGGTGAACGGTTCGCAGTTGTTCTCCACCAACAACACGATCACCAACCTGGGTAACGCGCTGACCAACATCTACGAGACCGGCACCAAGTATTTCCACGCCAACTCCACCGGCACCGATTCGGTTGCTTCGGGTCAGGATTCAGTGGCCATCGGCATGGGCGCAGTCTCAAGCGCTGACGGTAGCGTGGCATTGGGCGCAGGCTCGGTTGCGGACGGCAGCACCCTGGATCACCAGGCTTATTCGGTCGGCGGCACCGCAACAGGCGAAGTCAACATCGGTGATCGTCGTATCACAGGCCTGTCGGCCGGTGCAGACGATGCGGATGCGGTTAACGTCGAGCAATTGAAAGCAGTTGCTGCAGGCGCCGCTGCCTCTGTGGCCGATGTCGTCAAGTACGACGACAGTACCCACAACACCATTACCCTGGGTGGCAGTACCTACGACAACAGTACCCACACTGGTGGCACCAAAATCACCAACGTGGCGGAGGGTGTAGATGACAGCGACGCGGTGAACATGTCGCAGCTCAATACCACCAACAACAATGTCACCACCCTGGGAAGCGCGCTGACCAACATCTACGAGACCGGCACCAAGTATTTCCACGCCAACTCCACCGGCGCTGATTCGGTTGCTTCGGGTCAGGATTCGGTAGCGATCGGCATGGGCGCAGTCTCAAGCGCTGACGGTAGCGTGGCATTGGGCGCAGGCTCGGTTGCAGACGGCAGCACCCTGGATCACCAGGCTTATTCGGTCGGCGGCACCGCAACAGGCGAAGTCAACATCGGTGATCGTCGTATCACTGGCCTGTCGGCCGGTGCAGACGATGCGGATGCGGTTAACGTCGAGCAATTGAAAGCAGTTGCTGCAGGCGCCGCTGCCTCTGTGGCCGATGTCGTCAAGTACGACGACAGTACCCACAACACCATTACCCTGGGTGGCAGTACCTACGACAACAGTACCCACACCGGTGGCACCAAAATCACCAACGTGGCGGAGGGTGTAGATGACAGCGACGCGGTGAACATGTCGCAGCTCAATCAAACCAATACCCAGGTGACCAACAACACCACCAACATCAATAAGCTCACCAACGACGCGCTGCAGTGGGATTCCAGCCTGGGTGCCTTCAGTGCGAGCCATGGCGGTACCACGGTCAACAAGATCACCAACGTCGGTGCGGGGGATCTGAGCGCTAATTCCACGGATGCGGTCAATGGTTCGCAGGTGTATGCCTTGGGTCAGCAAGTCACCGGCATCGATAATCGGGTGACCAATATCGAAGGCAACATCAACAGCATCACGAACGGTGGCGGCATCAAGTATTTCCGCGCCAATTCGTCAGGTGCTGACTCAACGGCCAGTGGCGCCGAGTCGATTGCCATGGGGCCGAATGCTGTCGCGTCGGGTGATGGCTCGGTGGCTTCGGGTAATGGTGCGAATGCGTCGGGTAATGGTTCTGTTGCCATGGGCAATGGTGCGGCGTCTTCGGCTGACGGCAGTGTTGCATTGGGCGCAGGTGCCAGTGATGGCGGCCGCGGTGCTGAAACCTACACCGGCAAGTACTCCAGTGCCAGTAACTCGACATCTGGAACGGTATCCATTGGCAATGCGGCAACGGGCGAAAGCCGCAGCCTCAGCAATGTCGCGGACGGCAAGCAAGCCACCGATGCGGTCAACCTGCGTCAGCTGGATGGCGCTGTGGCCGAGTCGAAGAAATACACGGATGACTCCATCAGCACGATCAACACCTCCGTTGCGAATCAGGAAGCGCGGGTTACCAACGTCGATAACCGTGTAACCCAGGCGGTGACCAATGTCACTAACCTGCAAAACGGCACCGACGGCATGTTCCAAGTCAACAACACCAGCAAGCTGGCGAAACCGTCAGCGACAGGCGACGACTCGATGGCCGGCGGCGCGGGCGCCAAAGCTTCCGGCAAGAACAGCTCGGCCGTCGGCAGCAAAGCGATCGCGGCGGGTAACAACTCGACGGCCATGGGCAATGGTTCCAACGCCAAGGCGGACAATTCGGTGGCACTGGGTGCCAACTCGGTTGCTGATCGTGGCAACAGTGTTTCGGTAGGCGCAGCAGGCCATGAGCGGCAGATCACCAATGTAGCGGCCGGTACGGCTCCGACGGACGCAGTCAACGTTGGCCAATTGAACAGCGGTCTGTCGGACGTGACCAACAAAGCCAATGCCTACACCAATTCGGTCTACAACTCGTTGCACAAAGATATCAAAGAGTTGGATGACGACTTGAGTGCAGGTGTCGCCGGTGCAATGGCCATGGCCGCGCTGCCTCAACCCTATACCGCGGGTGCAAGTATGACCTCCGGCTCCATGGGCACCTATCGCGGTCAATCGGCGATGGCGTTGGGCGTGTCGCGGATCTCCGATAACGGCCGGTGGGTCACCAAGCTGCAAGCCACTACCAACACCCAGCGCGACTTCGGCGCATCGGTTGGCGTGGGCTATCAGTGGTAATCCTTTCACTTTGATCCAGAGCCTGGCGTAAGCCGGGCTTCTCTCTCTTTTTATCGTTTTGAGAATTTTATGCAAAAGCTCAATAAATTTATGCTGAGCCTGCTTCTGTGCGGTTTTGTGGCCGCGACGTTGACAGCTTGTGGTACCAACCCAAGTCATGTTGATAGCAATGGCAAGTCCAGCGCCCCGGTGTTCCCGGTGCTGAAGGATGCCAGCCGTACCGAAGGCAGTTATGTGAACGTGGAGAATTTGCGCAAGGTCGTGCCGGGCCTGACCAAGCCGCAGCTCTATGAATTGATTGGTTTGCCGCACTTCTCCGAAGCCATGTTCAACGTTCGCGAGTGGGACTACATTTTCAAATTTCCACAGCCAGGCACCACCGAGCCGATGGTCTGCCAGTACAAGGTGATGTTCGACGACCATAAAGTCGCGCAGTCGTATCTGTTCTTGCCGCAATCCTGCGCCCAGGTGCTCAACATCAACGCCGAGGAGGGCGCTACCGCTCCTGTCGTGCAAAAGCGTCAGTTCACCAACGTTACGTTGCAAAGTGACACCGCGTTTGATTTCGGTCGCGACACGTTGAAGCCTGAGGCGCGCAGCAGCCTTGAACGCTTTACCCGCCAATTGGAAAGCAAGACCGTTGATAAAGTCGAAGTGATCGGGCACACCGACCGAATCGGCACCCCGCAAGCAAACCTGGTTCTGTCGCAACAACGTGCGCGCGCCGTTAGCGACTTCCTGATTGCTCAGGGTGTGCAGCCCCGCGTCATCCGGGCTCAGGGCGTCGGCGCCGAATACCCGATCATGGCTTGCGAAGAGGCAATGTCTCAGCCTGCCCTGATTCAATGCCTGTCTCCGAACCGTCGCGTTGAACTTCGCGTCACCGCATTCTGAAACGCTGTTGCAATGAAGAAGGCCCTTATGGGGCCTTCGTCGTTTCTGTCGTTTGAAAAGGTCATGCAGTAGCGGGTATGCAGGATTTGAAGGTGATGGCTGTGGTTAGTCGACGAGTGTTGCATTGGCCGCTGCCAAACGTTCGGCCTCCCGCTCAGCGAGAGGGGCTATTGATGACGTTAAGTTTTTCTCGGCCTGAGCTGACGCCGCCCTCCGTGACCGGATGTAACTGTGGGGGGTGGTGGTTCACTCGGGTTGGTCTACGCTTTTGGCTAAACCTCAATACTGGTTTCGGCAAACTCATTGGCTCAGGCCGCTGTTAGAAAGGACTCATATGAAACCCACTATCATTACCCTGGGCCTGCTCGCTGTCTTGGCCGGCTGCACAACCGCAGGCCCCTATGTCACCAACATCTCGAGTGATGGGCGTAACGGCCTGAACATTGAAAAGTGCGCCGTGAAGATGAACGCTTTCATGGGGACTGTCAGCACCACCGAATGCACGAGCCAGAATGTGCAGCTCAGCCGAAGTAACTGATCGCGTCAATGTCGCTGATGCTGTGGAGTGCTCGTCATCCAGACCTCTCTTCGGCGCGGCCAGATGTTCATTCCGAAAGGCCCGCGCCATGCTTTCACGTATCTACACGTTGTGATGCAGTTTCGTCAGTTTCATGATGCCTCCTACAACCCCCAGCCGTGCCAGATCAGCCAGCCTTTGCTCCATCGGTCGCCAGTGCGAAAACAAACAACCCTAGAATGATCAGGAGCAGAGTTGCAGCAATGTTGGACACGATCTTGATCGTTCTCCGATGTCGATGCATCCAATGGCCTTCGGGTTTATAAGGCGCAAGTCGGTCAAGCGCGTTTACCAAGTCGGCAAACTTGGTAATCATCTCGATCACGAATTCGAGGACATTCATTTGGGCGACATCCTGCGGAGTTCTACGTATGCCATGCCCACAGCCACGCCAGCTTGGTTTTAGGGCTTTGCGTATTCCAGACCGGCAGAACCATTGCGTGGCTCGTCACCCGATCGGGGCTGCACACTGAGTGTATTCAGCGTAGACCAGTCCCCGGATGCTTAATGACGAAGGTTATCGGGAGCAAGTCGATCCTCCTCCGCTGTCGAAGATGCAGGATTACGATAAGTAGAACGTTTCTTTCCTCCGGATGGAGTTTCATTCGTCAGTGCGGGTGAAGCATGGCTATAACAGTATTTGTAATAGCGGGCCTTTTTTTAATTTCCTTGGGTGTGGTCACTATCTGGATCCGCAATGACCCACCTGGAAGAGATTGAGCTGGGAAGCGGGCCGCGTAAGTATGCAAACAGTCCCTCATCACGGATGAATCAAATGAAACTGATTTTGTTAGTGCTGGTCGTGGGTGTGTTGGCCTGGAAGTTCTCCCCTGAAGTACAGTCATGGACGCAGGCCAGGCTATCCAGTCAACAGGCCGCCTCCCAGGCGATGACTGCGCCAAAGCTCATTTCGATTTCGGTTTCGGTTCCCGTCAAATGTGATGGCCGCAAGCGCTGTTCACAGATGACCTCTTGTGCGGAGGCCATGAGCTTTTTGCAGAACTGCCCGGGAATGGAAATGGACGGAGACGACGATGGGGTGCCCTGTGAATCGCAGTGGTGTCGATGAGCGTCCATTAACAGGCTGGTAGTGGTTTGATTTTTTTACAGACGAGACACACTCGTCAAACGGGCTAGTGGCAAATTGCGATCCTCGCTGGCTGCCGCCCAATCAGCTCGTCCCTGACGCAGTTGGCGAGGGGAGCTCTCCTTCCAGCTGGTCACCTAGAACGGCAGACCAGCGCAATCCAAACATTGTCACGCGATAGAAGACCCGGACTTGATCTGACGGTCATCGGGATGCCGTGTGTGGCTGCCTGGTCAAGCTTGAGCTTTTTCAGCATGAAGTCTCGACAGTACGATTCGTTTTGAAATTTGCGGGTACAAATGTAAATATGTATCATTAAGTTTCATAATCAAGGGTCGCAAGGAGAGCATTGCCCACATAACAATAAGGTCAAGGCAATGCTGAAAATGCTACTCGTATACGGTCACCTGCTCGCCACGTGCATAGCCCTGGGTCGGGTATTGCAGGCCGATCACAAGCTTTGGAGCTGGCGCAAGGAAGCGCTGGATCTCATGCAGCGTCAGTACATCGAAGACACCCAGAAGATTGTCACCCTGGCACTGTGGGCGCTTTGGGGAAGTGGTCTGCTGCTGGTGCTCCAGGGCTATGTCGCTGAAGGCGATGCGTATCTGCTCAATCAGAAGCTCTGGGCCAAAGTGACCGTTGTCGCGCTGCTTACCCTGAACGGCGCACTGCTGCATCGGATCGGTTTCCCGCTCCTGCAAAAGGGTGCGTTTGTCTTGTTGCACGCCTCCGGGCGCACTCGGCTTGCGATCTTGGGCGCGCTGTCCATGAGCAGTTGGTTATTCGCCTCTTTCCTGGGCGTGGCTCGAGCCTGGAATCACGCTCTGCCTTACTTGCATGTGATGGGCGCTTTCGCGGCGCTTGCGTTGCTTGCGTGTGCGGTGTCACTGACAGTCGCCAGCGCGGCGGGCACCATGGGCGATAGGTGGTCGCGTACAGGCAGTGAGTGACGCGGGGGGCTAGAGAGTCCGCGGCGATTCGGTCGCGGACAATCGACGCTTTTTCCTGACGCGTTTAATATCCGGTCTTCAGCCCCCGATGGGTCACAGTCCATGTACAGGCTTTTTGGAGCGACAGGCTCCGGTTCCGCTGTCATCGAGATGGCGCTCGAACGCTGCAATGTACCGTACAGCCTGGTGCAGGCGTGTTCGTGGGAGCCGGGCGTCGCTCGCGAAGCGCTCAAGCGTGTCAATCCGCTGATGCAGGTGCCCACCCTGGTGTTGCCTGATGGAAGTGTGATCACCGAAAGCGTTGCCATACTGATCCATCTGGGGCTCGGGTTTCCGGCCTCCGGTCTGCTGCCTCAGAACGACGTACTCAAGGCACAAGCACTCCGGGGACTGGTTTACATCGCAACCAATTGCTATGTACCGATCGGCATCATCGACTACCCGGAGCGTTGGCTGAGCGAGCGTGACGAGCGATCGATGCAGTGTCTTCGGGAGGGCGCTCGGTCACAGCTGTACAAAAACTGGGATACGTTCAGCGACCAGTTCAGTGGCAAAGCCGTCTGGTGTCGTGATGACCCTGGAGCCCTTGAGATGCTGGCCGCGGTCGTCAGTCGATGGGCGCAAGCTCGCGAGTATTTGAAGATATCGCGACCCGGTTTTCATGCATCCCTGGAGTGCATCGACCTTCATCCGCATGTGCGTTCTGTCCTTGAGCGCCATTGGCCGATCGATCCATCCTGACCAATCGCGGTCGACAGGTGTCAGCCCAAGGGCTGTTCACCTTGTGTTGAATACGGTTTCCGCTCCTGCACAGTGAATCCCGATGCTTCACTGAGACTTCCACTGCCGTGTCGCCAAACAGCCTAAGTCAACGGCTCTGTCTCCTGGCGGATATCACGTGCGCATTTGCTCTTCAATCAGCGCGCACAGTGTCTGGACGGCTCCGCGCATGGACGTTGCCGGTGTGTTGCCAAAGCCCATCAACAGGCCATGGCGGACTTTGGTGTGGGGCGCCACGAACAATCCCGACAATGGGCCGGCACCAATCTCTCGTGCCCGGGCGGCGGCGGTCAGTGCCTGATCGTCACAACCCGGCGGCAGGTCGGCGAGAAGATGCAGCCCGGTGGCGGCTGTCGAGACCGAAAGCAGTCCGTCGGCTTCGCTCGCGATGGCTGACAGCAGGGCCGCACGGCGTTCTGTGTAGAGCGACTTGGCGCGGCGGATATGGGGGCCTAAATGACCATTGCCGATAAAGTCGGCAGCGGTGGCTTGCACTGACTTCGGTACGCGGTGGCCACTGCCGTTGCGTACGCGTTGCAACACATCCACCAGATGATCGGGCGCGACCAGGAAACCCAGGCGTAGGCCGGGCATGAGCAACTTGCTAAGCGTACCGACGTAGACGACTCGACCATTGTCGCCATCCAGCGCCTTGAGCGCCGTGGTGGGGGCACATTCATAACGAAATTCACTGTCGTAATCATCTTCGAGGATCACGGCATTCGCCTCGTCAGCCCATTGCAGAAGGGCCATGCGCCTGGCCAGGCTCATGGTGACACCGGTCGGGTATTGGTGTGAGGGTGATACCAGTGCCAGCCTGGCGTCGGGTGCGAGTCGGCGCCCGGCCTGCACTTCCAGGCCTTCGGCATCGACCGGCACGCCAACGGTGTTCAGTCCGGCCAATACCAGGCTGCGGTAAGTGGCATCGTATCCCGGGCTTTCGACCCAGGCGCGATCACCTCTGTCCGTGAGTGCGAGCGCGGCAATCAGGACGGCTGCTTGAGCACCGGGGGCGACGATGATGTTGTCGGGATGACAGGTGATGCCGCGGGCGACGCCCAGGTATTCTGCCAGGGCTTCGCGCAAGGACAGCAGGCCCTGGGGATCGCCATAGGAGGCGGCGCAGGCCAGCCGTCCCCGCCAGAACCGCCCTTCAAGCCTGCCCCAAAGCGCATAGGGGAAGGCATCCAGTGCAGGGAGGCCAGGCGTCAGCGGCCAGGCGGGATGGGCCAGTGACATGGAGTCGAGCCCTACCAGCTGGCGCGAGCGCAGGGAGCCAGCCAGAACCGGTCGTGCAGGCGTGGAGGGCGCTGGGGGCCTGATCCCGATCCGGCTGGCCACGTAGGTCCCGGCCCCTTGGCGCGCTTCGAAGAACCCCTCGGCCAGCAGTTGTTCATAAACGCCGGTCACGGTCATCCGCGAAACTCCCAGCTCCTGTGCCAGCGTGCGGGATGCGGGCAGCCGAATGCCGGGCTTGAGGGTGTTATGGGTCACGCCTTTGCGAAAGAAACGCACCAGTTGTTCGCGCAGGGACAGCGGGCTGTCAGGGGAGGGGAGAAAGGCGTTCCAGACCGGGTAAGCCGTGGCGCGTTTTTTCATAAGAGCAGGACATCCGTATCCGCTGAAACAAGTGGTCTAAGTTAACTGTGGAAAGTGGATATTTCAACCAGTCCATTTTGCGCCAATACTGGCTTCATTGTTAACCGCGCAGGTTCTGGACCGGGCGTCTGGCGCAGATCCTGATCGGATCCCAGCCCGAGCATGCGCACTCAGGAAGGTACTTCACGGATGAAAAGCACGGCGACGGTCATACCCCTCAAATCAACCGATCTGTTCCATCCGGTGGTGGCGGCGCTGGTGTCCGTCATCGTCAACTACGGCGGCACTTTCATTCTCGTGTTTCAGGGGGCAAAGGCGGCCGGGCTGAGTCCCGAACAAACCGCTTCGTGGATCTGGTCGGTGTCCGTAGGGGTTGGCCTGACGGGGGCCTGGTTGAGCTACCGCTACCGGGAACCGATCATCACTGCCTGGTCGACGCCGGGCGCGGCTTTCCTGATCACGGTACTGCCCAATACGCCTTACGCCGAAGTCATTGGCGCTTATGTGTTGTCAGCCATCGGCTTCGTGATCCTGGGGATGTCGGGCTATTTCGAGCGCGTGGTGAAGATGATCCCGCCGGGGATTGCGGCCGGCCTGCTGGCAGGCATCCTGTTGCGATTCGGCATGGGAGCGTTCGGTGGCGCGAGTGTTGATCCGCTGCTGGTCGGGGTACTGATTTTCAGCTATGCACTTATCCGCCGGTTCACTGCCCGCTACAGTATTGTGGGCGTCCTGGTGATCGGTGTTGCGCTGTTACTCGGCCTGGGACAGGTCAGTTTCGACAGTGTCGAGCTCAGCCTGGCCACGCCGGTCTGGACGACACCCGAGTTCTCACTCAATGGGCTGCTCAGCGTCGCCTTGCCCTTGTTTGTGATCACCCTGACCGGGCAGTACATGCCCGGCATGCTGGTCCTGCGCAATGACGGTTTCACAACCAGCGCCAATCCGATTATCACCGTGACGGGGCTGGGCTCGCTGCTGATGGCACCCTTCGGTTCCCATGCGTTCAATGTGGCGGCGATCACCGCCGCCATTTGCACGGGACCTGAGTCCCACGAAGAGCCCGGCAAGCGCTACATCGCCGGACTCGCCTGTGGCGTGTTCTATGTGCTCGTCGGCGTGTTCGGTACCACCTTGGCCACCTTGTTCGTGGTGCTGCCCGCCACATTCATCACCACCCTGGCCGGCCTGGCCTTGCTGGGCGCGATTGGCGGCAGCCTGGCGACCGCCGTGACGGATGTACGAGGGCGGGAAACCGCGCTGGTTACCTTCCTGGCCACGTCGGCCAACGTCACGCTGCTGGGCCTTGGCGGAGCGTTCTGGGGGTTGCTGGTGGGGTTGATCATGCATGGCGTGATTCACGCCAGGATTCGAAATCGCTGAGCGGGCTGCCATGATGCGGGTTGATCAGTTGTCCGGTGTGGCAGTCGCTTTGCGTTTCTGGTCGCGCAAATAGACTTCTTCCCGATGTACTTTTACGTCCTTTGGCGCATCGATTCCGATCCTGGCACCCGTGCGCATATTGCTCGGGCTCAACACGGTGATCTTGATGTCGTCGCCGATAATGATGGACTCACCGATTCGCCTGGTTAGCAGTAACATCCTGTAGCTCCGGAGTGATGGAATATCCTCGCATACTGGTGCTCAGGCGCGTGCAGACGCGAATCAATAATTCTCAATTGTCGATGATCGGGGTGCAGCCCATGGCAAATGCGCCAGGCTGGCCGGTAATGGGGGGCGTCGGGATGGGGGGAGCGGGCAGAAAAAGAACCGCGTTCCCAAGCGGGAACGCGGAACAAAAGGAGTTTCACTTGGGGTGAGAGGGTCGGCACCACCGCAGGCAAGCGTCGATTGCTACCTGCCGAGTCAACCCATGTGCAAGCGCCGTGAAGTGCTTGCAGCCAACCCCTCTCGACGCCCATTTAGAACTCGCTCGGACGTTCTGCATAGTTAATAAGTATCAAAAATATGGATTTGCCGGCCGGCAGGGCGCCTTGATGTGCCGGCTCATCCCGGCACTTTCGCCGGGGCAGCAAAAAGCCCGCGCAGGGCGCAATGCTGTTCAGTTAAGGATAGGGTTGCTCAATACATCCCCCGTGGCGAGCGAGCTTGCTCGCGCTGGGCTGCAGAGCAGCCCCAAAAA
>NZ_JBYTBK010000049.1:0-31151 GCF_058789115.1 Pseudomonas sp. FW300-N1A1
TGGGGCTGCTACGCAGCCCAGCGGGAGCAAGCTCCCTCGCCACGGGTTTCGTGTTCGGCTTTATTTCTCTTAACTGATCGGCATTAGGGTAGCGTGGGGCGCAGTTCAACTGTAGTTGAGAACCCGCAACCCACCTGCACGAGTGACAGCCGCAAACGCCTCACTCCGTGACGGCCGCCCGCGCCTTGACCCGCGTACCGGTTTCGACCGACAGCACCACGGTGCGATTTCTGCCAAAGTTCTTCGCCTGGTACAACGCCGCGTCTGCCCGCTCGATAAACGCTTCAATACCATCCCCGGGCCTGGGTACGAACGCAAAGCAACCGAGACTGAGCGTCAGATAGCCCGACGGTGCGCCGCAATGGATGATGTGCAAGTCCTTGATAGCGAGGCGGATGTGCTCGGCAATGGCAAACGCCCCCTTGATGTCGGTGTCGGGCAGCAACACGGCAAACTCTTCGCCGCCGTAGCGCACTGCCAGGTCGGACTTGCGCTGGCAATGACGCTTCACCACACCAGCCACCTGTGCCAGGCACTGGTCCCCCGCCACATGCCCGTAGGCGTCGTTGAAGCGCTTGAAGAAATCGATATCGAGCATGATCAGGCTCAACGGGCGTTGCTGCCGCGCGCCACGGGAGAACTCGATGTCCAGCGCCCGTTCGAACAAGCGCCGGTTGGCCAACCCGGTCAGGCTGTCGTGGGTAGCGATCACTTCCAGGCGCTCCTGTGCGGCGCGCAAGTCCGCCTCAATACGCTCGCCGTTGCGCACTTGCTGAACAAACACCCAGCCAAACAGACCAACGCCTAGCACTACCAAGGCGACAATGACACTCGACTGCACGGCATTGGCGTACCACACCCGAAGAATCGCCCCCTCGGGTACGGCCGCCGAGACCACCAGCGGATAAGCGTCCAACTGACGGTAGCCATACAGGCGCACCACATCATCCAGGACCGAGCGGATCATCGCATTGCCGGACGGTGCCTGCGGCAGGTACCGGCTGAAAATCTCCCCCTGGGCCAGCGACTCGCCGATACGCTGCTCCTCATATGGGCGCCGGGCCAGCAAGGTGCCGTCTGACAGCGCGAGAAACATCGAGCCGTTGTCGTCGAGGTCGAAGCTTTTGAAAAACTGCTCGAAATACGCCATGCGGATCCCGGCCAACAGCACACCCTGGAACTCGCCGTTCCGATCGTTCACGCGCCGCGACAGCGGAATGATCCACTCACCGTTCTGCCGACTGCGAACCGCCGGCCCGATATGGGCCTGCAGCGACGGGTTCTGCTGATGGAACTTGAAGTAGTCACGATCCGCCACCCCCTTGCGACGCGGTAGATCGTTGAACGAAGTCACCACCCACTGCCCGTCGCGGTCGAACAGAAACAGCCCGTGCAACGGTTCAAGCGCCTGCACCCGACGCGCAAAGGTACGCTGCAACTGTCCGAATTGTGCTGCGCCAAAACCATCGGACGAAATCCAGTCGACCAGACTGGTGACCACCAGGTCGGCCGCCAGAAACGTATCCTGGGCCTGCTGCGCCATCGCCCGGGTCAGGTTCGCCGAGGCCAGTCGAGCCTGGGTCAGTTCGTGCTGCCGGGACTGCTCCAGTTGCAAGTAGAGCAAGCCACACAGGCACAAACAGACCCCGACAATGAAAATCACTGCAGCCTTGCGCAGGGGCAAGCGCTTGAGTGGATCACCGCTGGCGTAATGAAGGTCGTGAATCGGAGTAGGCAAACGCATCATCCTTGACGGCTATGGCATGAGCAAAGACCCTGCCCTCCTAGTGCGCGGAGCTTATCTTACGGCAGTGACGAGGGGCAAATGGTCACGCTGTCACAGTGCATGCAAACCGCCACGCCCCATCGGGTGCCACCAGCATGCAAATACCGACGACCCGAAACGCCTCTGCTAGGATGAGACCGCCCAAGGACGACACCCACGCCAAGCCGATCAATGGAGGAAAAGCATGAGCACATTGAACCATCCCGCAACCATCGACACCGTGGTATTCGACCTCGGTAATGTCCTGATCCGCTGGAACCCGAGAAACCTGTACCGCAAACTCTTCGGCGATGACGTACAGGCCATGGAGACGTTCCTGTCCGAGGTCTGTCCGCCCGCCTGGAACGAACAACAGGACGCCGGCCGATCCTGGGAAGCCGGGATCGCCGAAGCCATCGCTC
Source organism: Pseudomonas sp. FW300-N1A1 (assembly GCF_058789115.1). Taxonomy (NCBI): domain Bacteria; kingdom Pseudomonadati; phylum Pseudomonadota; class Gammaproteobacteria; order Pseudomonadales; family Pseudomonadaceae; genus Pseudomonas; species Pseudomonas sp. FW300-N1A1. Next base: position 2,188 of record NZ_JBYTBK010000049.1, read on the forward strand.
GCCACCCATCGCAAGCAGCGCTGATTCGCGCCTACCGCGAGCGCTGGGAAGAAACCCTCGGTGGCGTTCTGGAAGGCAGCGTACGGATTCTGGAGGAGTTGCATGCCAAGGGTATCCGCCTGCTGGCCCTGACCAACTGGTCGGCCGAAACCTTCCCCATCGCCCTGGAACGTTTCGCCTTCCTGCACCGGTTCGAAGGCATCCTGGTGTCAGGCGCCGAAGGCATCATCAAGCCCGACCCGGCGATCTTCCAGCTGCTGAAATCCCGCTACCAGCTCGAAGGACACCATGCGGTGTTTATCGATGACCACGCCCCGAACATCGAAGGTGCGCGCCGGGAAGGCTTCAACGCGCTTCAGTTCACCAGCGCCGAGCAATTGCGCAAAGACTTGGCGGCGTTGGGCCTGCCTGTCGAGCAGTCTTAGGCAGACTGAGTGCAAACAGGGAAGCGCCGCTGGCCAGGCGCTTCCCTGTTTTACGTTAAAACGGCCCTAGCGAACCGGTGGCACCCGGATATCCCCCGCGCGACACTGGTTTTTCACCCCCTTGCCACAGGCCTGGAACGACAAGTCCTTGCCCATGCACACCCGCACCTCCGACAACTCCGGCCCCCGACAGATCACCGCAAGGCCATCCTTCCCTAATCCGGGATTGCTCTGACGGAACATCTGCGCAATGTCCTGCGCCGAGAAGTAGACCTCCTTGTGGAAGGGTTGCAACTGATCGGGGATCTTCACCGCGCCGACCGCCTTGTCTGCGGCCGCCAGGTAACCCATGGCCCCGAGGCCGCTGCAGGTTCCGTGCTTCGACCACTCATGCTTGAGCAGTGCCGGCGTCACAAACAGCGTCAGGCCGCGCGCGCGTTCGGCTTGCGACAACCCCACCTTCGGCCCGCAGGACTGCGGCCAGCCACCCTGGGCGTACTGCGGCCACAGGCCGTGGAGCACAAAGCCGTAGCCCTTCCCAGAGCACTGGGCATTTTCCGGACGGGTCAGGCAAAAGGTCGGCGACCAGGAGAGTGCCAACACGTAATAGTCAAACGCCCCCGCCACCGACGCATTCTGCGGCTGACTCTGACGGGATTGCGGCGCCTGGTTCATGAACACACTGACAGCCGTCAGCACACAGAGCACAACCAGGGTGTACAGTTTTTTCATTAACAACGCACCTGAGGGCGAAACTTGGGTGGGCGTATTGTGACGGCTGGCGGCTCAAGTCCAAGAAAAATTCTTTCCGAACTGAAATCCGCCCGGCGCGAGTGACTGGCAATCGCCCCTCCAGGTGAAGTACCTTGAAGTGACAACGACCACACTTACAGCACGATAGGAAATCGGTATGAGTAAGGCAGATGAGCTCGCCACAAAACTGAAGCAAAAACAGCAGACCCGTGCGGACGCACAGGCCTGCGCAGACCTGGCGATCGAGCATTGGCCGACACAGGTCTATGAAATGTACCACCAGCTGGAGACGTGGCTGGAGCCACTGACCGAAGCCGGCCTGAACATTCGCCGGGTACCCACCCGCGTCTTCGAAAGCCTGCCGTCCGGCGAGACCTTCAACTATGCCATCGACAAACTGCAGATCGAAGGCAACCACCACACCATCACCCTCGACCCCATTGCCCGCTTCATCATTGGCGGCACCGGCCGGGTCGATATCCTCGGCAAAACCAGGGACCTGTACATCCGCCGCACCGAGAACGACCACGGCGAGGCGCACTGGCAGATCCAGACTGTTGCCCGTACCGGGCAGGCACGACCGGACCCGGTGGCGCTCAATGAAGACAACTTCCTCTCGATAATCCAGGAAGGGCTGGCGCTCTAACGCTTCGAGAAGGCTGGTTTGCCGCTCTTCCCTGCCAACCCGAAAAATGGGCGACCTCAGGGGTTAATGCCCGTCAATTAAGGCCAGGGCGGCTCAATACATCCCCCGTGGCGAGCGAGCTTGCTCGCGCTGGGCTGCATAGCAGCCCCAAAAAAACTATCGCCGAGTTCATTCTGAAAGACCGCAATAGCTTTGTTGGGGGCGCTTCGCGCCCCAGCAGGAGCAAGCTCCCTCGCCACGGGCTCCTCACTCGCTTGAAACCTTTCTTGACTGAACAGCTTTAACCCCTGAGGTCGCCCATTTTCGTTTCGACGACCAACCGTTCGCCTGCATAAAACCCTCTCCGGGCTTTACCAAATATTCGATAATCCGTATATTCGACAAACCATATGTAAAGCCCCTCGACCTATGAGCGGCTTCCAACGGAGAACCCCATGACAGTGCTGTCCATGTGCACGGCCAACCGTAGCCGCGGCATCCTGTCCGGGGTGAGCGGCAGCGAAGACCACGTCGACGTCGCCTTCAACGCCACACTGGCCACCCTCGAAACCCGGTACCCCGCCTTCCTGCAACTGCCCTTCGACCGCCTCGACGCCGCCGCATTCCAGCGCGAACTCGAGCGCATCACCACCCTCTGACCTGGAGCACACCGTGAGCGACCACCTGCCCAACCTCGACGCCCTGCTGTCCGACACCCTGCACCGCGCCGCTGTCGACAACCCCAAGCCACGCATCCTGCTGCTCTATGGCTCGACCCGCACGCGCTCGTTCAGCCGCCTGCTGGTGGAAGAAGCCGCACGCCTGCTGCAGCACTTCGGCGCCGAAACCCGCATCTTCAACCCCTCCGGCCTGCCCCTGCCGGATGACGCGCCCAGCGACCACCCCAAAGTCCAGGAACTGCTGACCCTGATGCAGTGGTCCGAAGGCCAGGTGTGGTGCTCGCCAGAGCGCCACGGCTCGATGTCCGCCGTGTTCAAGGCACAAATCGACTGGGTACCGTTGGCCCTCGGCGCCGTGCGCCCGACCCAGGGCAAAACCCTGGCCGTGATGCAGGTTTCGGGAGGTTCGCAGTCGTTCAACACCGTCAACCAACTGCGCGTGCTCGGGCGCTGGATGCGCATGTTCACCATCCCCAACCAGTCCTCCGTGCCAAAGGCCTTCATGGAGTTCGACGACCAGGACCGCATGAAACCCTCAGCCCTCTACGACCGCGTCGTCGACGTAATGGAAGAACTGGTGAAATTCACCCTCCTGCTGCGCGACCGCCCCGACCTCGTCGACCGCTACTCGGAACGCAAGGAAAGCGCGCAGGAACTGAGCAAGCGAGTTAACCAACTCTCCCTTTAATTGAAAAAGGGGAAGTCTTATGCTGGCCCCCTTTCTTCATTCCGATATGACTGCTCAGTTGCCTAGAGACAGATGAAAGCCCATTCCGCAAGCCTAATGCATAACCTTCCTCGTCACATCAGAATCTGGACTAGGTTAGACCCCATTGCGATGACAAAATAAACCCAAAACAGCAAAAGCTACGCAAGTGACCCTGTGACTGTCATAATACGCAACTGTATTTTCAGTAGAGCTCCTCGGATATGCCAGTCAGTATCAACGACAAAGGGCTACAAAACGTCATCAATGTTCCCAAGGAAGCCAAAGGCAGTATTTCCATCTTAATTGAGGGAAATAACAACACTGTGAATATCACCAACCTGAGAAATGTAAATAAGCTTGACATCACGATAACTGGCAATGATGGCGTTTTCGAGCTAGATCCGCGACGCATTGGAGAGCTAAGGGTTCTGATTAAAAACGGGGCGCGAGTGCTTATCGGGAAGGACACCAGCATTGAAGGCGCCTACATACTTGCTGATAATGCTCGGGAGGTGTCAATAGGAAGAGACTGCATGCTTTCTTACAATGTGCAGGTCCGGACAACGGATGCCCATGGCATTTACAGCGTCGACACAGGCGAGCGACTCAATCTCCCGGGAGACGTTTTGATTGGCGACCATGTCTGGATTGGACAGGCAGCATTAATCAGCAAGGGTACAAAAATAGGCAGAAACTCAATCGTTGGCGCATCTTCGTTTTTGCAGAACAACGAGTACCCCCACTCCTGCATCGTCGCAGGCACTCCAGGAAAATTGATCCGCACCGGAGTTGTATGGGACAGAAGACAGGCCGACAAAATTTCTCTTGACGATGACAGCATGGACCCCCAATTTCAGCATTGGTGGAACACTGCTCAAGAGGACCATGCCTCTCTTGGGATTGATGCAACTACTGACAAGACATGATAGAGACAGTCACCCGCGCAGACTGCCGCAGCGGACACCACCGAACGGTACTCAATGGCTACGAGCCACAGACAAGCCGAATGGCGCCATGCTGAACTGGTAAAAAAGCCAGCTTACCCCCAGTAGTAACGGTGGCGCTACCTGCAATCACTCCTTGACTGTGTAGCGCTTACCCAAATCAAAATATGACGCCGAGTTATTTCCCAGACCGCCCCCCCCTTGCGCACATCGAAGCGATGTATCGGGCAACCCTCTACGACCAATCACACCGTGGCACACATGATCCCCCCCAGATTCGTTCGCACCATGAAGCGAGTGATACAGCCCATCCAAAGCCCCCACCCACTCGCAGCCCTTGCAAGCCAAATCCAGCGCTGATCCAGCTTGAGTCATTCAACCAATAATTCGGCGCACACTGAGAGCCAGAACGGTAGCTAGGTAGCGCTATTGCTCAGCAATCGGCACACAAAGCGGGTTGAGTACCGCCAGCGCTTCACGCCTTACTCAAACATTTCGTTTGATGGACCGCGCAACTTAAATCACCCAACACTGAAGTTCGACATTTAAGACAATGCACCCAAGTATTGACGTGTAATGCCGAAATAAAAAACAGCGCAACTCCAACCCGCCCTAGCCAATCACTCAGCATCCACGCTCGCGCCTTTCGACAGCAGAATCGCAACAACCGCACACAAAATGCACTTTCCGACTCAATGGGCGTCCGATGCCCTCAGAACGCCAAAAGCGACCAACAGCAGAACTCTAATCGAAATGGAGCGCTAGGTCGCAGCGAGAAGGTCCCGAGGAGAGAGGGAAGGCACGAGAAGCAGGAAGCGCTTCAGACTGGAGAGAGAAACGCATCCACCTCAAAAAAAATCCCCCTCCGCACAATCCCTGATTGATGAAACCTACTATTTTGCTAAGATGCTGGCACTAGGCATAAACATGCCTGCTTTTTCATAAAAAACGAAGAGGCCTAGAATTCAACACAGCTAGGCAATTAACGATAAAACCCTGGAGGCATGATGCTATTCGTAAGTCTTGGAGCCTGGTGCCAAGTTAGCTACCAATTAAAAAAACATTGTGGCGAGCAGTTCATTTCCAGCGCATTTGATTGGCTTGTAACGCCACTACACTCGGTATCTAAAATATTTGACACCAACGGAGATAGCTTTGCACAAGACATCTTCATTGGAGATCCTTCCAAGTCAGTAGAATGCAAAAAATACGGCGTCCTGTATCACCATGAATATCGAAAGGGACAAGATAAAATCTCAATAATTGAAGACGACAAAACTTCGAACGCTAGAGAAAAGCTGGAATACAAACACAAAAAAATGGTCGACACGCTAAAAAAAACAGAAGAAGAAGTTATATTTATTAGATTTGGGGGCCACGCACTTCCAGCCGCAGCATGGCCATACATGAAAGACAGAGAACATATTTCTTCAGAGCAACTAAACCAACTCCCAATATCAATTCAAAAAGCCTTGCCAAATCTAAGATTCAGAATCATCTTAATTCGTGACGCTCAATACATGAACTCTGACATCGAAACCCAGGAGCTGGATAACCGGTTCAGCTTTCTACACGTAGAGCGTGGGGAAAAACCCCGCTGGGAGGGATCTGATGCGCATTGGATGGAGCTGATCAATAAGATACAATCCCCAGTCGAAGCGCTAGCATAATTTTCACCCCCCCCCAAGATCCAACAAATCGCGTGCCTGCGCGGTACCCTATATCGACACAGGCACACTGAAATCCAAACCTAAACGATTGCTCTCGATCGACACACCCAGCGTAAAATCGCCCCTCAGACAAAAGCTCCTGCATCACCTGCAAGCCCTCCCCAAACAGATACTACAACAACCCAAAACCGCGATGAGCACAGGCAAAACCCAGAAAAATGCACACAGGCCCTAGTCATTTCGTGGACAATTTACACGACCAACCGACAAGCCCCCGAATAGCTAGACACCATTAACCAGCAATATCCGAGAACAAAGCATTGATGGCCTATTGATATCACTCCACATCAATAAGTCGCCCCCGTCATTTTTGATGATGACCTCATTGTTCAATGTAGTTTTTCACTGCGAAATGTAGTGCCTCTATGTAGGCAAGCGCGTAGATAATAGGGAATGCTTATCCCTTGACGCTAATACCACCCAGCGATTAATCTCCCCGTCCTTAGAGCAAGGAAGCTGCCTGAATCCCCCAAATCACCGCGCGGGACACGGGCTTTTCCTGAAATGAATTCACCGGCGTGCCTTGGCACGCTGCTTCGCTTTGCGGTAAATATCTTGAAGCCTCGTTCCTCCTTCCAGATTCAAAAATCGGTCATCTTTGCCTTGGTGCTGCGCGAGGCGCGAGCCCGCTTCGGCGACCGACGCATGGGGGCAGTGTGGACCTTGATCGAGCCACTTTGCCACCTGCTTATCTTCAGCCTACTGTTTTCGCTGATTCGCGGCCGCACCGTCGCTGGCATTGAATACCCGGTATTCATCCTGGTGGGAATGGCACCTTTCCTGCTCTATCGCAACACCGCCCTGCGATTAATGGACAGCCTGCGGGAAAACCGTTCGTTGTTCGCTTACAAACAGATCAAACCACTGGACACTTATGTCGCCCGAGTACTGGTGGAAACCTGCATCAGCGTCACGGTCTACGCGATTCTGGTATTCGGCTTCGCCTGGTTCGGCTTCGACATGTCGATACACAGCCCCCTCCAATGGGTGGCGACTCTGGTTCTTGGCCTGCTGTTCGCTTTTGGCCTGGGCATGCTATTGGCGCTGATTACGCACGCGCTTCCCAGCCTCAAGGTGGTCATTCGGATGGCCTTCTTTCCGCTTTACTTCATTTCCGGCGTGCTGATGCCAGCCTCTTACTTGCCGCAGGGGATGATGCCGCTGTTGCTACTGAACCCATTCCTGCACCTGGTAGAACTGATCCGTGCCGAAGTATTGCCTCATTACACTCCCGTCGACGGTGTATCAGAAGAGTACGTAATCACCTTCACCGTAATACTGCTGTTCGTCTCCCTCGGCAGCTACCGCGCCCGCCGGCTGCACCTCATTTCCACGAAAAACGGCTGAGGACAGGCAACGTGTTCGAACTCAAGAATGTCACCAAGTCCTACCTGACCCCAAAGGGGCGTCGGTTTGTGTTCCGCAACCTGTCACTGTCGATTCCACCGGGCAAGAACATTGGCCTGATCGGCCGCAACGGCGCAGGCAAGTCGACCCTGATGCGCCTGCTCGGCGGTGCCGACATCCCCGACTCCGGCTCCATCGTCACCGACCGGAGCATTTCCTGGCCAGTCGGTTTGGCGGGAGGCTTTCAGGGCAGCATGACCGGGCGTGACAACATCAAGTTCGTCTGCCGGGTCTACGGCGCCGAAGGCGAAGCCATGCGTGAGAAAGTCCGTTACGTCCAGGAGTTCGCCGAAATCGGCGACTGGATCGATGAACCGATCAAGACCTACTCCTCCGGCATGCGCTCACGCGTAGCCTTCGGCCTGAGCATGGCCTTCGACTTCGACTACTACCTGATCGACGAAGTGATGTCGGTGGGCGATGCGCAGTTCAAGCGCAAATGCGCCGAAGTCTTCCGGGAAAAACTGCAGCAATCGAAAGTGGTGCTGGTCACCCACACCATGCCCGAAGTCGAAAAGCTCTGCGACATCGTCCTGCTGGTACGCGATGGCGGCATCCAGATCTACGAAGACGTCGCCGAAGGCATCAAGGCCTACAACACCTGATCCCCCCCTTATATCGCAGCACCGTTCCACTTCAAGGATGCATCACATATGAGCAGTACGGGTAAACTCAAGGGCTGGCGCCTGGCAATCGGCCTGGTGGTCCTGCCACTGGCCCTGGCGGCCATCTACTACGGCGCGTTCGCCATCGACCGCTATGTCAGCTCCGCCCAGGTGGTGGTCCGCCAGGATGGCGGCAACCAGGGTGCGGCAGTGCCCGGGCTGGCAACCCTGCTGACCGGCACCAACCCGGCCTCCCGGGAGGAGACCCTCTACCTGCGCGAGTACATCGTGTCCATGGACATGATGCTGCTGCTGGAAGAGCGCCTGCACTGGATCGAGCAATATGCCGCCCAGCGCCGCGACATGTTCTTCTGGCTGAACCAGGACGCCGAGCGCGAAGATTTGCTCAAGTACTACCAGCGCATGGTCTCGGCTCACTATGACGAAACCACCGGCCTGCTGCGGGTCGAGGTGCAAGCCTTTACCCCTGAGCTGTCGGAGCAGATGCTGCGCACCATCCTTCAGGCCAGCGAACACTTCGTCAACGAAGTCAGCCACAGCATCGCCCGCGAGCAAATGGCCTTCGCCCGAAGCGAGCTGGAAACGGTGCGGAGCAACTACGCCGAGCGCAAGACCGAACTGCTCGACTTCCAGTATGACAACAAGGTACTGGACGGCGGCAACACCGCACAGAGCCGCGCAACCATCATTGCCGACCTGGAAGGCCAGTACACCAAGGAGCAGGCGGTACTCACCGAAATGCTGTTCAAGTTGCGGGCCGACTCGCCCCAGGTCAGACAGCAAAAGCAGAAAGTCAACGCGATCACCCAGCAACTGGCCAAGGAAAAACGCCTGCTGGTTTCCTCGCCTAATGGCACCCAGTTGAACGTGGTCGCCTCGCGCTACCAGCAACTGACCCTGGACGCCGGCATCGCCGAAGAAAGCTACAAGACCGCCGTCGCCGCCCTCGACAACGCCCGTATCGAGGCCAGCAAAAAGATCCGCACCCTGGTCACCGTGGTCAGCCCGAACACCCCACAACTGGCCTTGTACCCAGAGCGTTTGTACAACCTGGCAACCATCCTGCTTGGCCTGCTCATGCTGTACGGCATAACCCGCTTCATCCTGGCTTCGATCGAGGATCATCGTGATTAAATCCCCTGCTGTCTCCCCTAAGTTCAACCTGAAACTGGCAGCGCTGGCCCTGGCAACCCTCGGCCTGGCCGGATGCGGCGGCACGCTGTCGGGCGCCGGCCCGTACAAGGGCGATATCGAGGCCAAGAACCAGCCGTACAACCTGGTCGAGATCAACGCCAACACCATCGCGCCTTACATGCGCGGTGCCGAGCGTCCGGTGCAGTCGAGCATCGCCAAGCCGGTCGCCCCTTCGGCGCACCTGATGGCTGGTGACACCCTTAGCGTACTGATCACCGACAACGCACCGGAAGGCTCGGCCCTGTTTGCACCGCTGTCCACCGGCGGCACCCAACTCAAGACCCGCATCGACGACCAGGGCATGATCTCCCTGCCCTACGTTGGCCGTCAGTTCGTCGCCGGCATGACCCTCAACCAGGTTGAGAACATGATCCGCAAACAGCTCAAAGGCGTGACCACCGACGTGCAGACCCACGTCGAACTGGTCGGCGACCTGTCGGGTTCGGTACTGGTAGCCGGCGCGGTCAAGTCCCCTGGCCGCTTCAGCACCCTGCAAGGCCCACTGACCCTGCTCGACGCCGTCAACCAGGCCGGCGGCCCGGTGATGGAGCCACACCTGGTCAACGTCACCGTACGCACCGGCAGCCAGGTCCAGCAGTTCAACTATGAAGACGTACTGGCCGGCAACAACATGGTGCTGCGCCCGAACTCGGAAGTGGTCCTGGACCGTGCACGCCAGCGCTTCGTCGCCATGGGCGCCGTCGGCGAACCCGGCCTGAAGGACATGCCAGCACAGAACACCAGCCTGCTGGATGCGCTGGGCAGTGTCGGTGGCCTGCGTGAAGCCAATGCCAATCCGGAAGGTGTGTTCGTATTCCGTATGGGCGAAGCATCCAATCCGAAACCCACGGTTCTTCGCCTGGACATGCGTGATCCCGCAGCAGTGTTCTATGCCCGCCAGATCATCATCAAGCCGGATGACACCATCTACGTGACCAACGCAGCGATCTATGAATGGCAAAAGGTTATTTCGCCAATCGTACAGACCATGCTGCTAGGTAATGCCACGGGCGCTTACAAGTAACTTTTAAATCTGATCAGCAATAGGGAAATTACATGATCCCAGTAATACTTTCTGGCGGCTCCGGCTCCCGACTCTGGCCGCTTTCTCGTGCCATGCACCCGAAGCAGTTCCTCACCCTCAGCGGTGATCAGTCGCTGTTCCAGACCACGCTGTCGCGCTTGGCGGGCATCCAGGATGGCCCCCTGACGCCCATCGTGGTCAGTAACGAGGACCATCGTTTCCTCGTCGCCGAGCAGTGCCGCGCGCTCGGCATCACCCCTCAAGCCATTCTGCTGGAGCCTATCGGTCGCAACACCGCCCCGGCCATTGCAGCGGCCGTCGTGAAAGCACTGGCGACCGGCAAGGATGAATTGCTGCTGGTGTTGCCCGCCGACCACGTATTCGATGACTTGGAATCCTTGCGTGAAGCCTTCGCGAAAGGCGCGCCGGCAGCACGTGACGGCCGGATTGTGACCTTCGGGATCGTGCCGAACAAAGCCGAAACCGGTTACGGTTACATCCGTGTTGCAGAGAAGTCCGACGAGATCCAGGCCGTTCAGGCTTTCGTCGAAAAACCGGACCTCACTACCGCCCAAGAGTATCTGGCAGACGGCCGTTATTACTGGAACAGCGGCATGTTCCTGTTCCAGGCATCGAGCATGCTCGCCCAACTGCGCGAACATGCACCTCAAGTGTTGGCCGCCGTACAAGCGGCACTGGGCAATGCCAAAGAGGACCTGGACTTCACCCGCCTGGACGTCACGGCCTTTGCAGCCGCTGAAAACATCTCTATCGACTATGCCGTGATGGAGCGATCCAACCAGGTGTCGGTAGTCCCTCTGGACGCAGGATGGAATGACGTTGGCTCATGGTCGGCGGTCTGGGAAATCGCGGACAAGGACGCGCAAGGCAATGCATCTCGCGGCGACGTCATGCTTGAAGCGACCCGCAATGCCTACGTCCACGCTGAACACCGCCTGGTGTCCGTACTGGGCCTGGATGACGTGATAGTGGTCGAAACCGCGGACGCGGTAATGGTCGCAGCCAAGGACAAGGCGCAGGACGTCAAACTGCTGGTTGACCGGATCAAGCAGAGTGCGCGCACCGAAGCAACCAACCACCGCAAGGTGTATCGCCCGTGGGGCGCGTATGACTCCATTGACCAAGGACCGCGCTATCAGGTGAAGCGCATCACCGTTGCACCAGGGCAAAAGCTCTCGGTGCAGATGCACCACCACCGTGCAGAACACTGGATTGTGGTGACCGGCACAGCAAAAGTATCGATTGGCGACAAGCAGATACTGCTGAGCGAAAATCAGTCGACCTACATTCCGATTGGTGTAGTGCATGCGCTTGAGAACCCGGGGAAAATTCCTCTGGAAATGATTGAGGTTCAATCAGGCGGATATTTAGGCGAAGACGATATCGTCCGCTTCGAGGATCGCTACGGACGTAGCGTTGAATCCAAACGAGAGCCAGCATAACCATCTGTAAACCGCGCACAATCACAAAGTTGTGCAAAAATCGTATTAAGCCTTGTTCCTTTTCCCACAAAGGCAAATAGAACAAGGCAAATTGAAGTGCAAACATGAACATACTTATTCAATGCGGCGACCACTTAGAGAACCAAAACAGAATAATGACACTGGCCCTTGAATTAAAAGAGGCCGGGCACTCACCAATAATACTTCTATACTCCAACGCCAAGGGACGCTACTTCGAAAATAGCGGTATAAAGACCATATCGCTCGAAGCATTAGCATCGCAGGACACCCCTGCCAAAGACGTAACGATAGAGTCTTTCCTCGAGGACGGCATCAAATACAATGATGTCATGAGTGCCGAATCCAAAAGGCGTCCGATTGTTGGCTGGCCCGGGCAGCGGGCAAAAACCATTAGGGATATCCACCGGATCCACAAGACCCTATCCAACATCATCGAGACTCACAAGCCAGAAAAGATAGTTATCTGGAACGGCTTTACAGGCTATGTCGCCAATATCCTTCGACTTATCTGCGAGCGCCGAAAAATAGAGTGCGCGTTCCTTGAGCGCGGCCTACTTAAAGGCTCGCTATTTATCGATCGCACGGGCGTTAATGGCGCATCTTCATTGAATGCACTGACCCCGTCGATCGTGGACAGCTTTTCACTGTCCGGCGAGGAAGTAGAATTTGTCAAACAGGTGTTTAACATCAGCACCCAAGCCAATGAAAATATCCCTCCAAAGAAAAACCTAAACATTTTCTTTCCTTTGCAGGTTCAACTGGATACAAACATTATCCTGTACTGCAAGTACCGTTCAATGAGAGAGACATTTTTAGACATCTACTCTGCACTGAACACCGAAGAAAGCTCGTTCCTAATACGGCCACACCCGGAAGAAACCTCCGAGACGCTTATTAACATTCCGCGCTTTGAAAACGTAAAGGTATCAAGCGAAAAGAGCCTGGATCACTGGCTGGATTGGTCCGACCTTGTAGTGACCATTAACAGCACAGTTGGCCTTGAAGCACTGATAAAAGGAAAACAAGTTATTTCCTTAGGGCAGTCCATTTACTCTTCCGCCGGCTTAACGAATGAACTGAACTCAAAAAGCAATTCCACTGGCGTGAATCATCAGAGACTGATCAACTATCTAGGATGGTTATCAAAGTCAAATCTACTACTACCAAACGGCCCTTACAACAAGTCGGTAGTTGATGCACAGCTTTCGATCAAGCCCAAAAGCGTCGCGCGTACAGAAGCGCAGCAGAATTCAATCTCTACCAAGCCGCAAACTGATAGAGCTGAAGTACACCTTGCTTTCCCGCTTAATGCTACGCTTGACTTGACATACAGAAAAAACAAATCCCCCATAACAAAAGATTGGCTAACTGAAATAACGAAGAAACACATAGATGCCAAGCAGTATGATTTCTCAACTTCAAGAAAGCCAAACAAAGACCGATACTCAATAAAAGTAGTCAACGAATGTAAATCAGCAAAACCCGACTACAAGTTCAACAAGACTATCGATATCTACGGCAATGAAGTAAGGTAACCAGAGAACATACTTATGAAAAACATTGCGATCTTCATTGACACCATCAACGCCGCTCAACAAGCCACCGTTAGCGAGTTACTATCTAAAAACAAAGACAATAACTATGTCGGATTAAACTTAAAAAAAGTAGCTCCACACTCAAACTTAAAAGAAGCTAAAGACACTCAATCATTTTTAGACTTCTGCTGCAGCGCCAACGATTTGATATTGGTTGCGGCGGAGAATCATGCTATCGATGAAAAGATGCTAAACAGCTTCTTCTCCAACAGCCTTGGGAACGTTTGGCATATTCACAGCGATGGCAAGCTCACAAGGTACCGACTGAATCCAAACAGAAAAGCATCTACACTGCTGGTATTTCCTGGCTCCATCCTGCCACTGACATTGGGATCGCACCAGCGCGTATTCAATTTGTTATTCAATCTTGGCAAAAATGGTATTTCAGTTGACGTCCTGATCACCACGCCAAAAAATGTCAAGCAAAGCGAATACCAAACAGCGCTAAAAACAATATGCAATAACGTTTACATCTACAAAAATAATAAGAAAAAACACAGTTCAACCGTAAATACAAAGCGCTACCTAGAATCAAAAGCACGAGTTATTCTTGGGAAACCCAAAGAACTTCCCGAACTTTTCTCTGAACGCCTCAATACTCGCCCCACTGAGTCGTGCAAGCGCTGGGTAAACTCTCTCTATCTTGCAAATAACTACGAATCAGTAATCGTCTCTTATGCATGGATGATGGGCGCCCTCGATTACATAATACACGACAGCGAAAATTTCAAAGTAATTTGCGATACGCATGATGTTCAATTCACAAGAAACGACGAAATCCTAAACCGAAAAGAACGAATATTCTTCAACAGCCTAATTGAAAAAAGATGCGAAATAGAGCAACTAAAAAAATGCGACTCCGTGCTTGCTATTTCTGTATCCGATGAAGACATCCTAAAAAAATCACTTAATAATGCCACCAATGTAATTCGTGCATCATCCGGATTTGACTATGCCCTGTCGCAGGTTAAATCTCGCCCGCATGGCAAACCCCTGCACTTTGGGTTTATCGGCGGCCAAATGTCGGCCAACGTAAAATCATTGGTACATATTCTGGATGATTGGTGGCCATCTATTAAAAAATACTCGCCAGACAGCAAGCTTTTCATAGCCGGTTCCATTTGTAAGTCTGTAGAAATTTTGCCAAAAATCTTTCTCGACCCTAATGTTGTACCACTTGGCTTCGTGAATAGCATCGGCGACTTCTACAACAACATTGATGTTTCGCTGAATCCTGTACTGGTTCAGGGCGGCCTGAACTTTAAAAGCGTTGAGGCGGTATTTGCCGGAAAGCACCTAATCACAAACAAACTAGGCCAGGAATGCTTGGGAAGTGAATTCCCATCAACTATCGCGAACAAATCCGACGATATTGTTGAGTTCATATCTAAGTATGAATTCAACCTCAAGAAAGATTACGGCATTCGAGTGGCGAATCAGAACAAAGCGAAACAATTGTTCGCCAACAAAAAAACATACCGCGAACTCGTAAACTATCTTGCCGGCCAGCAAGCATAGACAAGAACCCTAATTGAGTTAAAACAACACAGTCAGAAATACGATTTCTGACTGCAGAAATCATCATTTAATGCGAATACGACCATGATCAAAATCACCCCAACCATCGAATGCTCCAACAACGCCCCCTTCGTTCTCTTCGGCGGCATCAACGTCCTTGAATCCCTGGACCTGGCCCTGACCGCGTGCGCCGAGTACGTGCGAGTCACCGAGAAGCTGGGCATTCCTTATGTGTTCAAGGCGAGCTTCGACAAGGCCAACCGTTCGTCTATTCACTCCTATCGCGGTCCTGGCATGGAAGAAGGCCTGCGGATTTTCGAAGCGGTGAAGGCTGAGTTCGGTGTTCCGGTGATTACCGACGTGCACGAGATTTATCAAGCGGCTCCCGTTGCCGAAGTAGCCGACGTACTGCAATTGCCTGCGTTCCTGGCGCGCCAGACTGACCTGGTGATGGCCCTGGCCAAGACCGGCAAGCCGGTGAACATCAAGAAGCCTCAGTTCCTCAGCCCGTCGCAAGTGCAGAACATCGTGCACAAATTCAAGGAAGCCGGTAACGACCAGTTGATCCTGTGCGACCGTGGCACCTGCCTGGGTTATGACAACCTGGTGGTGGACATGCTGGGCTTTGGCGTGATGAAGCGTACCTGCGAGAACCTGCCGATCATTTTCGACGTGACCCACGCCCTGCAGCAGCGCGATCCGTCGGGCGCCGCGTCCGGTGGTCGTCGCGACCAGGTGGTCGAATTGGCCCGCGCTGGCATGGGCGTTGGCCTGGCCGGTCTGTTCCTGGAAGCTCACCCGAACCCGGACCAGGCCAAGTGCGACGGCCCGAGCGCCCTGCCGCTGGATCAACTGGAGCCGTTCCTGGCGCAGATCAAGGCACTGGATGATCTGGTCAAGTCGTTCGCCCCCCTGAACATTGCCTGAAGCTGCGCATCTTGAAGCAAGGATTCTGAACATGGCACGTACAGAACAACGGGTCGCGATTATCATTCCGGCCCGCTATGGCTCGACTCGCCTGCCAGGCAAGCCGCTTGCCGACATTGCCGGCAAGCCGATGGTGCAGCACGTCTACGAGCGCGCCCTGCAAGTCGCCAATGCCCAGGTGGTCGTGGTGGCTACCGACGATGAACGCGTCGCGCAAGCGGTGCGGGCGTTTGGCGGTGAGTGCGTCATGACCTCGCCGGATCACCCGTCCGGCACCGACCGCCTGGCCGAAGTCATGGCCCAGGTCGAGGCAGACATCTACATCAACCTGCAAGGTGATGAGCCGCTGGTGCGTCCGGCGGACATCGAGGCGCTTGCAGTTGGCATGCTCGCCGATGCGAGCGTGAAGGTCGGCACCCTGTGCCACCCGATCGAAGCACACGAAGCCGGCAACCCCAACACCGTGAAAGTGGTGCTGGCCAATAACGGCAACGCGCTGTACTTCAGCCGCTCGCCGATCCCGTACCCACGGGACGGCGAAGTCGCTCACTACCTCAAGCACGTCGGTGTGTACGGCTATCGTCGCGACGTGCTGGCCGACTACAGCAGCCTGCCGCAGCCGATGCTGGAACACGCCGAGAAGCTCGAGCAACTGCGGCTGATGGCCGCGGGCTACTGCATTCGAGCGTACCTGGTGGAGCCAACCGGCCCAGGCGTGGACACGCCAGAGTGCCTGGAGCAAGTGCGTGCGCTGATGAGCGGCCAGGCCCCTGCCCCACGACCGACGCTGAATGACATCCGCCTGGTGATCACCGATGTGGACGGCGTGCTCACCGACGGAGGCATCTATTACGACGCCACCGGCGAATGCCTGAAGCGCTTCCATGTGCGTGACGGCATGGGCATGCGCCTGCTGGAAGAAAACGGTGTGCGGGTCGCGGTGCTGTCGGGTCGTGATTCGGCCACCCTGCGCAAGCGCGTGGCCGACCTGGGCATTACCCTCTGCCAATTCGGTGTGAAGGACAAGCTGGCGGCCTGCAACCAGTTGATGGCCGAAGCCGGTGTCAGTGCCGCACAAACGGCGTGCATCGGCGACGACTGCATCGACCTGCCGGCGTTCGCCGCGTGCGCGCTGTCGTTTGCCGTGGCGGATGCGCCGGTGTACGTGAAGGCGGCGGCCACCCATGAGCTGAAGGCTGCGGGCGGTACCGGTGCGTTCCGTGAAGTGGCGGACGCTATCCTGTTTGCCCAGGGCAAGGAGGCGGTATTAGGCACTGCGGCGGGTTATGCGCAGGTGATGGCGAGGATGGCGCAGTAAGCGCAAGGACTGTTCGCTGTTGAGGGTAACGGGGCCGAACTCGGGCCCCGTTATCGCTTGTGCAGATCAGCGCTTGGCTTTGGGTCTTTGATGGGACGCAGAGCGTCCCTGGCTGCATTCCCACGCGAAAGCGCGGGAACGATCAAAGCCTTGGGGTTCAGCGGTATCAGTCGAAGATCTCAACCACACCCACGACAGCGTTGTCGTGGTTGGTGACGGCCAGGGCACGGATCTTGTTGTCGAGCATGTAGGCTTCGGCTTCCGACAGCTGCGCGTCTGCCTTGATGGTGTGCGGGTTGGCGGTCATGAAGTGGGCCACGGTGGTGTGGATCACGCCTTCGTCTTCCAGCAGCGCGCGGCGCAGGTCGCCGTCGGTGACGATACCGACCAGCACATTGTCGTCCATGACCACGGTCAGCCCCATGCGGCTTTGGGTCATGACGAGCAGGCAGTCGTGGAAGCTGGTGGCCGGGGTGACGATCGGTGCCGGCGAATGCATGACGTCGCTGACGCGGGTCAGCAGTTTACGGCCCAGGCTACCGCCGGGGTGGTAACGGGCAAAGTCCATGGCCTTGAACTGAATGGCGTCGATCAATGCCACGGCCAGGGCATCGCCCATGGCCATGGTCGCCAGGGTCGACGTGGTAGGGGCCAGGTTATTCGGGCACACTTCGCGCTCGACAGAGATGTCCAGCCAGATATCCGCGTGCTTGGCCAGGGTCGACTTGCCGTTACCAGTCATGGCGATGATTTTGTTGCCAAAGGACTTCAGACTCGGGATCAGCTTGATCAGTTCATCGGTTTCGCCGCTGTAGCTGATCAGGATCAGCACGTCGATGGACTTGAGCATGCCCAGGTCGCCGTGAAAGGCTTCCGCCGGGTGCAGGAAGAAACTCGGGGTGCCGGTGGAGGCGAAGGTCGCGACCATCTTTTTCCCGATCAGGCCGGATTTGCCCATGCCACACACGACGGTGCGGCCTTTGCAGCCGAGGATGAGCTCGACGGCATTCTGGAATTCACCATCCAGACGGCTGGCCATCTGAGTGACAGCCTGCGCCTGGGCAATAAGGGCTTCTTTAGCGATAGCGAGGTGATTCATGTTTTGACTTTCGTCCTTGAAAAACAACGTAGTGTTGAACGGCGAATTTTAGGGTTTTTGCAACATTTAGCAAAGTCCCATTGCTGCCGGGCGAGCAGTTTAAACGCTTTAATGCCCGCCCGAGCGACTGCAACAGCCATTTCACCAAACTTTTCGTTGTGCCTGCGTTCTGTATCCCGCAGCATATTGTTACCAAAACCGCTACAAGTCGGACATACGGCGCTTGCCTAAGTTGAAGCTATGAACCTGGATCTACACCCCCTGCAAGGCTGCAGAACGCTCTACCGCTGGCAACACGGTCACCTGGAACACCATTTACGCACCCTGCACCCTCACTGGGGTGAGCGCCCCCTGACCATCACCAGCCAGGACCTGGCCTCCAACGCTTCATTCGTCAACTATGTGCGCCACCATCGACTCGTCGACCCCTGCACCGGCCAGGACCTGGAACTGGTGGAGAAATCGATTCGCAAAGTGGCTTTCATCGGCAGCCAGGAAGCCCGCTTTTATCGGGCCCGGGACATGCTCAGCGGCAGCGAGCACTTTCACTACCCCGCCTGCCTGGGCGTCATTGAAACCCCGTGGGAAAGTCTGATTTTTACCAGTTTCGTACGCGGTAAGCCGCCGCGCATGCAGGCCATTGCCAAGCAACTGGCGCTCGGCATCGCCGAACTGGAAAGCCTCAGCCACCACTATCTGAGCCAGCAGCCGCGGCACAAGACCCCGCTGTTCTGGAGCATGGACTTCTATCGCCCCTGGTTCCTGCTGCGCCCGCGCTTCAACTTTGCCCGCTGCCTGCCCGAACTTGAACGCCTGGCCCAGAGCGATGAGCGCTTCATCGGCCTGGCGGACTCGTTCAAGGCTTTCGAGCCGCTGCTGGCGCGCCTGGGCCGTGCCGCGCGCCGCAGTCCCCGCTGCATCAGCCACATGGATTACCTGCGCAAGAACCTGTTCATCGACAACGGCCAACTGCAATTGATCGACTGGAGCGAGGTCAAGGTCGGGCGCGTGGGGTTCGATGGCGGGGCCTACCTGGGGGCCTTGTTCCGACGCAAGGACATGCCGGTGTTCCTCACCGCCCGGCAGCAGTTTCTGGACGCCTACCGCGAGGCCCTGCCCGCCGGCTTCGACACTGGGGAAGCGCTGCGCAACCTGCATTACATGTTCCTGCTCAACGCCCTCTTCCATTGCCTGCGCCCGGAGACCATTGCCGAGTATCAGGAAAAACAGCGCATGCCGGTGCTGCGACAGAAGTACGACTACCTGCTCAGTTTGCTGTGAGCTTGGCGAAAGGCAGTCATCGAGGGTGATAGCGACCATTTTTCAGAAATCCCCTACAGACTTGTCCAAAAGTCCGCTCTCCATTTGTTAATTTGTATTAACATTCGCGCGATATTATTCAGGGGCAATGGTTTTACCATCGCCGCTGCCCTGCGCATTCGCTCACTCAAATGGATTTCCGCTCCACGTTTATGGATGACGTTTCTCATCGCCCGCGCTTGTTGATCCTCTCCAAGGGTGCTCAACGCATTGCCACGCTGCCCTCGCTGCTGCCCGATTACGCGCCGCACAACGGGACTGTGGGCGATATGGAGCAAGCCGACTGCGTGATGGCATGGGGGCGCAAGCCCAGTGCGCTCAAGGCCATGACCGAGGCTGCGAAAGCCAAGCGGCCAATCCTCACACTCGAGGACGGCTTCCTGCGTTCCGTAGGCCTGGGCGCTGACGAGCCACCGTTGTCGTTGATCGTCGATGACATCGGCGTGTATTACGATGCCAGCGCGCCTTCGCGCCTGGAACAGTTGATCGCCACCCCCCTGAACGATGCCGAGACCCTGCGTGCCACTGCGCTGCAACAGTTGTGGCAACAACAACGGGTGTCCAAGTACAACGACGCCCGCATCGAACACCCCGACCTGCCCGCCGACTGTGTGCTGGTGGCCGACCAGACCTTCGCCGATGCCTCGTTGCAGGGCGCCGGCCCCGCCGACTTCAGGGCGATGCTCGAGGCGGCCCTGGCGCGTTATCCCGCCAGCACGATCCTGCTCAAGGTACATCCGGACGTGGTCGCCGGCCGCAAGCGCGGGCATTTCGACCTGGCGGCGCTGGCCAACCAGCCACGGGTCCAGGTGCTGGCGCGCAATGTTCACCCGGCCGAGCTGCTGCCGCACTTGCGGGCGGTGTACGTGATGACCTCGCAACTGGGCTTCGACGCGCTGTTGTGGAATGTGCCCGTGCACACCTGGGGCATGCCGTTCTATGCCGGCTGGGGCCTGACGGATGATCGCCTGCCGGCACCGTCACGGCGCCAGCCGGTGAGCCTTGCCCAACTGGTACACGCCAGCCTGGTGCGCTACCCGCGTTATGTCAGCCCCGAAACCGGTCAGCCGTGCACCCCGGAAGTATTGATCAACTGGCTCGGCTTGCAACGCCGCCATCGCAGTGCGCTACCGGAGGCCCTCCAGATGCTCGGTTTCAGCCGCTGGAAAGAGCCGCTGGTGAAGTTGTTTTTCAACGGCTGCGAGATTCGCTTCGTCAAACCCGAACAACCGCTGGACCCACGCCTGCCTACCGTGTCCTGGGGCTGCAAGCACGACTCTGACCTCAGGGAACACCCGCAACCGGTCAGCCGGGTCGAGGACGGGTTCCTGCGTTCGGTTGGCCTCGGCGCCGGCAAGGCCCGCCCGCTGTCCTGGGTCGTCGACGACCTGGGCATCTATTACGACGCCACCCGCAGCTCGCGCCTCGAGCGCATTCTGCTGGATCAGCGTTTTGACGCCGGACTGCTCGACCGCGCCCGCAATCTGCGTGAAGCCATCTGCCGCGCCGGGTTGACCAAATACAACTTGCCTGGTGACGCCTGGCAGCGACCGCCCCAGGCACAACGGGTAATCCTGGTGACCGGCCAGGTCGAGGACGACGCCTCGATCCGCTTTGGCGCCCATCGCATCCGCAGCAACTTGCAACTGCTGCAGGCGGTGCGTGAGCGCAACCCCGAGGCATGGGTGCTGTACAAGCCGCACCCTGAAGTGCTGGCCGGCACCCGTGCCCGAGGCGACGACGAAGCGCAGACGGTGCACTGGTGCGATGAGGTCATCGGCAATACGCCCTTGCAGCAATTGCTCGAAACCGTGGACGAGGTGCATGTGCTGACCTCCCAGTCCGGCTTCGAAGCCTTGCTGCGCGGTGTCCCGGTCACCACCTATGGCCAGCCGTTCTATGCCGGCTGGGGGCTGACCCGGGATGTCGACCTGCACCCCGACGTGCAAGCCCGGCGCAGGCGCCAACTGAGCCTGGATGAACTGGTAGCGGGCACGCTGCTGCTGTACCCCACGTATGTCAGCCGCATCACCAACCGCTTCACCACCGCTGAACAGACTCTCTACGAATTACAGAATTGGCATGCTCTACCGCAGCCAGGAGCAACATCCCGATGGCAGGACTTGAAACAGCGCTTGAGCAGCTTGTTGGGCATGAGACGCCTGAGAAGCTGAAGGCGCGGGCAGCGGATCGCCCTCCTGCGCCTCATCCGCGCAACAGCTTTCTGTTTTTGCAGGGTGTCAGCTCGCCGTTCTTCGCCAGGCTGGCCAAGGCCCTGCGGGCGATCGACCAGCGCGTACACAGCATCAGCTTCAACGTCGGCGACCTGCTGTACAGCACCGGTTCGCGTAGCGTCTATTCGGCGCGCCCGCAGGAACTGGAAGCGTTCTACAGCCAGTATTTCCACGATCACCAGGTCACTGACCTGGTGCTGTTCGGTGACTGCCGCCCCGTGCATCGCCCGGCGGTGACCCTGGCCCGGCTACAGGGCATTCGCGTGCATGTGTTCGAGGAAGGTTACTTCCGCCCCTACTGGGTCACCCTGGAACGCGACGGTGTGAACAACAACTCGCGCCTGCCACGGGACCCGGACTGGTACCGCGACGTCGGCCAGCACATTGCGCGCTATGACAATGGCAACCCGTTCAAGCTGTCCTTCGTCGCCCGTGCCGCCCATGACGTGCTCTACCACAGCGGTGGTGCACTGAACAAACTGTGCTTCCCCCACTATCGCACCCATGCGCCGTACAGTGCGGCCACGGAATATGCCGGTTTCGTCCGCCAGGGCATACGCTTGCTGTTTGCCGCGCGTCGCGACGATGCACGGGTGGCCGAAGTCGCTCGCGAGCGGCATCCGACCTTCCTGTTGCCGCTGCAACTGGACAGCGATGCGCAGATCAAGGATCACTCGCCCTTCGCCAACATGTTCGAGGTCATCAACCATGTGATCGCCTCATTCGCCGCCTCGGCGCCGAGCGCCGCACGTTTGCTGGTGAAGAACCATCCGCTGACCCCTGGCCTGGTGAACTACCAGCGCATCACCCAGGCGCTCGCCAGGCAGTATGGCGTGGCCGACCGGGTCGACTTCCTGGAAAGCGGGCACATGCCGACGCTGCTCTCGCACATTGCCGGGATGATCACGGTCAACAGCACGGCAGGCGCTTCAGCGCTGCTGCACAAACGCCCGACCTTCACGCTCGCCAATCCGATCTACGCCATGCCCGGGCTGACCCAGCAAGGCAACCTCGACGACTTCTGGCATCACCCGCAAGCGCCGGACATGGCGCTGTTCCATCATTTCCGCAACACCGTCATCCACACCACCCAGATCAATGGCGGTTTCTATACCGGCTGCGGTATCGACATGGCCGTGAACAATTGCCTGGACGTGTTGCTGGCAAAGACCTCGAGAATCGAAAACTTTCTATGACGCACCACTCTTCGCCCCGCTGCATTCTCATCACTGGCGCCACCGGCGGTATCGGTGGCGCACTGGCGCCGGCCTATGCCGCGCCAGGCGTGACCTTGATCCTGCAGGGCCGCCGCCTGGACCGCCTCGAAGAGTTGGCCAACGAATGCCGCGCACTCGGTGCCCGCGTGCTGCTCGAAGCCCTGGACGTGCGCGAACTGGATGAACTGCGCGCCATGGTTCGTCGGGTCAGCGAAGCCGAGCAGCCAGACCTGGTCCTGGTCGGTGCCGGCCTCAATACCGCCGTGGGTAGCCATGGCGAAGCCGAGCGCTGGGACGACAGCCGCGCCTTGCTCGAAGTCAACGTGATGGCGGCCCTGGCCACCGTTGAAGCGGCACTGCCGGCCATGCGTGCCCGCGGCAATGGGCAGATCGCCCTGTTCAGTTCACTGGCGGGCTGGCGCGGGTTGCCGGTGACGCCGACCTACAGTGCCAGCAAGGCGGCGATCCGTGTCTACGGCGAGGCGATCCGCGACTGGCTGGCGCCGGAAGGGGTGAAGATCAACGTGATCGTCCCCGGCTACGTCGAGTCGAAAATGTGCTTCGAAATGCCCGGCCCCAAACCCTTTCTGTGGACCGCCGAAAAGGCGGCCCGACGGATCAAGCGCGGGCTGGCGGCGAATCAGGCCCGCATCAGCTTCCCGTTCCCGCTGAACCTCGGCACCTGGCTGCTGGGGGTGATTCCGCAGCGCCTTTCTTCGTTTATCCTGCGTGGTCTGAATTACAGTGAGTGAATTGTCCATCCTTCAGGTCGGCATCGTCGGCCTGCTCCTCACCGTCCTGATTGAACGCCTGCTGACCCCACGCCCAAACCTGCGCCGTCCGCTGAGCTGCTGGTTGCTGCACGGCGGTTTGTGGTGCGTCGCTCTGGCCGTACTGTATGGCACGACCGCACGCCCGCTGTTCAGCGGCATCAACGTACTGCTGCTGTGGCTGTTGATCGTGATGGTCAGCAACGCCAAGTACCATTCCCTGCGCGAACCGTTCGTGTGCGCCGACTTCGAATACTTCAGCGATGCCGTGCGTTTCCCGCGCCTGTACCTGCCGTTCTTCGGCATCGGCAAGGCCGCGCTGCTGGCCGTGGGCTTCGTGATTTACCTGTGGGCCGGGTTGAGCTTCGAAGCGCAAGTCGCGGGGGGGCGCCTCAGCGCACTCGGGCTGGGCCTCGCGGGCGTGATCCTGCTGAAGCTCGGCCACCGCCGCAGCGTACCGACTTTCGATGCCGAGGCCGATGTACGGCGCTGGGGCCTCGCGGCCAGCCTGTGGCGATACTTCTGGGCCGCCCGCGCACCGGTCGACCGCAGTGCACTGGGCTCGCCGTTCAACACACCAGGCGCTTGCCCACCCGGCATGCCCCTGCCCGACCTGGTGTCGGTGCAGAGCGAATCGTTTTTCGATGTGCGCGACCTGTGGCCTGGCGTCAAGACTCAGGTACTGAGTGAATACGACCGCCTTGTCGAGCAATCCCTGGCCCATGGCAAGCTGCAAGTGGCCGCCTGGGGCGCCAACACCGTGCGCACCGAGTTCGCCTACCTGACCGGCATCCCCGGCGACCGCCTCGGCGTACACCGCTTCAACCCCTACCGGGTGCTGGCCCGCCAGGGTTTGCCAAGCATCGCGGCGCACCTCAAGGCCCTGGGCTACCGCACCGTCTGCATCCACCCTTACGACGGCAGTTTCTACGGACGCAACACCGTGCTGCCGGCCCTGGGGTTCGATGAATTCATTGACGTGCGCGCCTTCGACGACTCGCAAAAGGCCGGGCCGTTCATTGGCGATTGCGCCGTGGCCGACAAGATCCGCGAACTGCTTGAAGACCCAACCCGCAGTCAGCCGCTGTTCATCCATGCGGTGACCATGGAAAACCACGGCCCGCTGCACCTGGAGCACGTCGACGCCGCCGAGTTGCCGACCTGGTTCGACCGCCCGCTGCTCGCCGGCATGGACGACCTGGCGCCCTATCTTCGCCACATCGCCAACGCCGATCGCATGCTTGGCAAGCTGCGCGGCACCCTGCTCGCACAGCCACGGGAAGCACTCCTGTGTTTCTTCGGCGATCATGTGCCGATCCTGCCGAACGTGTACCAGGCCATCGGCGCGCCGGCCGGCGACACTGACTACCTGATCTGGTCCAACCGACGACACCCCGGCGCCAGCCCCTGCCCGATCCGCGTTGACGCGTTGTCCAGCCGTCTGGTTGCCTGCGCCCACGACGCTCGCACACCCACCGCTGTTGCCGGCGTGGTTTGAAGCCGTGGTGACGATCGTACTGGGATCGAGCCTGGCGCCGGACCTGACCGCTGACCCCGCGTTGTCGCGGATCGTCACGGACGGGCGCGGCTCGCTGGCGTTTATCCTCGGCGATACCGCCTGCCGCCAGCGCCTGCTCGGCACCAGCATTCACTGGGACCGGGTGCTGCTGGCCTTTGAAGACGGTCAGGCAGTGGGTTATGCCGCGTTCAAGCACCAGCTGCGCGGCCCCTTTGCCCTGCGCCCGCAACCCTTTGTCCGCGAATTCGGCTGGTTGCGCGGCTGGCTGCGCTTTGCCGCGTTCTGCCTGAGCGAGTTCCGCGAATGGCGCTACCCGTTTCTGCTGTACGGCCTGCGCGTGAACAGAACCGCACGCCAGCATGGCGTCGGCTCGGCACTGGTCCAGGCGTGTTGCGCACAGGCCGCGGCCAGCGGTTTCAAGGACGTATTCCTGGAAGTGCCACTGGACAACCAGCGAGCGCGCGAACTGTACCTGCATAACGGTTTCCGTTTGCTGCGCAAGCGCTGGGTGCCGTGGCCACCAGTGCGCACCATGCACCGACGCGCGGAGCCCGCCCTGTGAACGGCCTCGACAGACCCGCGATCACCCTGCAGCCATTGGTCGAAGGCCATGGCTGGATCGGCATCATGTCCCAGTGGGTGGCGTGGAAGGTCCTGCACCTGCCGCAATTCCTCGGGCCGGAAGGCTCGCCGTTCTGGCTGTGGCGGCGCGGGCGGCATGCCCCCAAGGGCCTGAAAGCCATTGCCGGCATTGGCTACAAGGACTCCTCGGCCCAGGCCCGAGTGCTATGTCAGCGTTGGGGCTTGCCCTACATCGCCCTGGAAGACGGATTCCTGCGTTCCTCATCCCTGGGCATCGAGGGCGATACGCCGATGTCGATGGTGGTCGATCCGGTAGGTATCCACTACCTGGCCGACCGTCCTTCACTGCTGGAAAACATCCTGCAGGATCCGGACAGCCTCAGCCCTGAAGAACTCGACAGCGCCCGGCAACTGATCGCGCTGATGCGCAGCAGCGGCATCGGCAAGTACAACAATGCCCCGGACCTGGACCCGGACGACCCGCTGGGCCTTGAGCGGCCCCTGGTGCTGGTGGTGGACCAGACCGCCGGGGACTACTCGATTCCTGGTGGCGGCCTGTGTGAAGCCGACTACGTGCGCATGCTCGATGCGGCCCTGGCGGAAAACCCGGACGCCGAGGTGCGGGTGCGCATTCACCCGGACTGCGTGGGCGGACAAAAACCCAGTTGCCTGCTGGCGGCCGCCACGGCGCGAGGGGTAAGCCTTGAGAGTCGCCCGGTGTCCTGGGCCTCGCTGGCCCGCCGCGCCCGACGGGTGTACATCGGCACCAGCCAGGCCGGGCTCGAAGCCTTGATCCAGGGCGTGCCGGTGACCTGCTTCGGCCTGCCCTTCTATGCCGGCTGGGGCCTGACGGACGATCGCATGCCGGTCCCCCGGCGACAGGCACGGCCGGACCTGGTGCAACTGGTGGCCGCCGCCTACCTGCGTTATTGCCGTTATGTCGACCCGCTCACCGGCCAACCCACCGACGCCTTGACCGTGGCCCACCAACTGGCCCGCAAGAAAGCCCGGGACGCCGAGTTCGCCGGGAACATCACCGTGCTCGGGGTCAAGCGCCACAAGCAGCACAACATGCGGCGCTTTTTCGGCAGCCGCTGGGGTCGGCTGGACTTCGCCGAGGACAGCCCGTCGCTGCTCAAGGAGATCGCCGCCAAGCGCGGCAAGCTGCTGGTGTGGGCCGCTCGCGAACCGGCCGACCTCAAGGTTCGCGCTGCCGCACTCGGGGTGCCGTTGTGGCGCGTCGAAGACGGTTTTCTGCGCTCCCGGGGGCTTGGCGCGCTGAACGCCCCGGCCCTGTCATTGGTGCTCGACCGTAGCGGCATACACTTCGATGCCAGCGCCAGCTGCGACCTGGAACACTTACTGGAACACGCGGACTTCGACGCCGACAGCCTGGCCGAAGCGGCCCGCCTGCGCGAACGGATCGTGGCCTGCGGCACCAGCAAGTACAACCTCAAGCATGACGCCGATAACCCGGTGTGCGCACGGCCTGGCCAACGGCGGATCCTGGTGCCCGGCCAAGTGGAAGACGACGCCTCGCTGCTGTGCAGTGGCGGCACCTTGCATGACAATCTCGAACTGCTCAGGCAAGTGCGGGCCAGCGCGCCGGACGCCTGGATCGTCTACAAGCCGCACCCGGATGTGGAAGCCGGAAAACGCCAGGGCGCCGTGCCTGCGCAACTGCTACACGGGCTAGCCGACCAGGTGCTGCCCGGCGCCGACATCGCTCGCCTGTATGCCCAGGTCGACGAAGTACACACCCTCAGCTCTACCTCGGGTTTCGAGGCTTTGCTACGCGACCTGACCGTGGTGACCTACGGTACGCCGTTCTATGCCGGCTGGGGTTTGACCCATGACCACCAGCCTTTGCCGCGCCGGACCCGGCGCCTGACCCTGGACCAGTTGGTAGCCGGCGCCCTGTTGCGCTATGCGCGCTATGCCGACCCCCAGCAAGCTTTGCCCTGCGATGCGTGGCATGCCCTGACATGCCTGTCGCCCCCTCGCCCGCCGCGCCTGACGCACCATCCGCGTCTGCTGCCGCTGCTCAATTACACCCGGACCATGCTTGGCTGCGCTCGCGCAGCGGTCCCCCTCAAGGATTAGACCATGCCTGCATCACTGAAGGACCTGGGCCGTTATGCGGCGCTGCCCTGGCATTGCCTGCAGCTGTTGACCCACGCTAAATCATTCGAGAACAACCCGGTCATCGGCAGTGCCCGACTCAATGCCCTGGGCCTGCACGTGCAACGCCGCCAACTGGCCATGAGCATGGCCGCGATGCGGCGCCGGGCCCTGGCGCCACGCCTGGATGCCGGGGAGCTTGCAAACTTCGAGGAGCAGGGCTTTTTCGTCCGCGAGAACGCACTGCCTGCCGAACAGTTCGCCGCCCTGCGTGCCGAACTGGGTGACCTGCGCAGCACCGGCTGGGAAATGCGCCAGGGCAAGGCCGTGACCCGGCGGGTCAGCCTTGATCAGGATGTCCTGGCCCGTAACCCGGCCAGCGCGACCTTTGTGGCCGACCGCAGTGTGCGCGACCTGATTGCCTACGCCTCGTCGAACACCGGCGGGATCACCTATCAGTTGCAGTCCATCGTGATCGATGGGGTGAATGCCGAACAGGACCCGCAAACCCGTCTGCACGCCGATACCTTCCATCCGACCGCCAAGGCCTGGCTGTTTCTCGATGACGTGGCCGACGACCAGGGACCGTTCAGCTACGTCCCGGGCTCCCATCGCCTGACACCGGAGCGGCTGGCGTGGGAGTATCGCCAGAGCCTCGGCGCGGCACGCTCCGCCGAGCAGATGCACCGTGAGGGCTCGTTCCGCATTCACGAACATGAACTGGCCGGGCTCGGCCTGCCGGCACCGCGACGCTTCTCGGTACCGGCCAACACCCTGGTGGTGGCGGATACCTCAGGCTTCCACGCCCGCTGCCCAAGCCTGCGCCCCAGCCACCGGGTGGAAATCTACGCCAGCCTGCGCCGCAACCCGTTCATCCCCTGGCGCGGCGCCCACCTGTTCGCCCTGCCCTGGATCGCCAACCACCACATGCGCTGGGACATCCGCCTCAAGCGCCTGATGGGCTTCGACAAACGCAGCCACTGGCGCTTCATCGAACAGCTCAACGCCTACGAAAAGCCCTACATCTGATCCGCACCAGCCGCGGCGTGCCAGGCACGCCGCCTTCGCGGGCAAGCCGTTCAATCAAGCATGAACACCATCCCTGTGGCGAGGGAGCTTGCTCCCGCTGGCGTGCGCAGCGCG
>NZ_JBYTBK010000050.1:0-30667 GCF_058789115.1 Pseudomonas sp. FW300-N1A1
TCGAGTTCGTTCTGAAAGACCGCAGTCGCTTTGTTGGGTGCGCTTCGCGCACCAGCGCGAGCAAGCTCGCTCGCCACAGGGCTCTCACCCGCTTCAAGCCTTTCTTAACTGAACAGTATTGCGAACCAGTCGGGGCTTTCTCATTTCAGCCTTGTATCAGGCCGCACTCACAGCATCAGAAAACGTTGATCGGGTAATCCACGAACACACGCACTTCGTTGCCGCTGACGTTGTACTCGCTGGACTTCTGCGACACGCGCAGGACCGAGCTGCGCAGTTTCACGCTCAGGTCCTTGGCCGGGCCGCTCTGGACCACGTACTTGAACTGGTTGAAGATCTCGCGCTCGGTACCGCCCGTGCTGGTGGAGGTGGTGATGTTGTCGCCACGCACGTAAGCCACGTTGTAGGTCAGGCCTGGCACGCCGAACGCGCCGAAATCGAGGCCGTAGCCCAGCTGCCAGCTGCGTTCGTCTTCAGCGTTGAAGTCGGACCAGTAGGAGTTGGCCAGGTAGATGGTGTTGCCACCGTCACCGACGCGGCCCTGGTCTTTCTGGTAGCCGCCGTAGGCATAGCCCAGGTTGCTGTCGCCCGTACTGCGCTGGTGAGCGAGGGTGAACGAGTGCGGGCCGGTGGCGAAGGTCGCCGCCAGGCTCCAGATCTTGTTGTCGTCGCCCGTGGCGCCGCTTTCACGAACGTAGGAATCTTCCAGCTTGGTGCGGTAGCCGTTCAGGTCCAGGGTCAGGGACTGATCGGTGGCCAGCGGGAACATGTAGTTCAGATTGATGTACTGCTTTTTCAGCACGTCTTCGACGTCGGAAGCGTACAAGCCGCCCTTGAACTGTTCGGTGAACTGGTAGCTACCGCCCAGGACGTTGATCGACTTCAGACCACCGCTGTCATGGCCTTCGGCGCTTTTACGCGACTCGGCAGTGAAACGACCGGCGTTCAGTTCCAGGCCTTCGATCTCTTTGGAGGTGATCAAGGTACCGGTGTAGCTTTCCGGCAGCAGACGGGAGTTGTCGTAGTTCAGCACCGGCAGGGCCGGCATCTGGTCACCGTAGGTCAGCACGGTGCTCGACAGGCGGAACTTCACCGCCGCGCCAGCCTTGGCCAGGTCGCTGGCAGCGTTGCCGCTGTCGCCTTGCTTGAAGAAGTCGATGCCACCGGCACCGCTACGGCCCTTGCCGCCATCCAGGCGCAACGCGTAGAGACCGAAGGCATCAACACCAACACCGACGGTGCCTTGGGTGAAACCCGAGGAGAAGGTGCCGATGGCAGCCTGGCCCCACTCGGCCTTGTCTTCGTTACCGTCCTTGTAATCGCGATTCATGTAAGCGTTGCGCAGCAACACTTTCAGGCTGCTGTCTTGTACAAAACCTTTGGACTCGGCCTGGTCATTGGCCATTGCTTGAGTCGCGCTCAACATCCCCAGTGCGATCAGACTAATACGCTTGTTCAACATGTTATTTTCCTTATTACGGGTTGATACGCGCTGTGACCGCTGGCTGAAATGGCTGCTTTTGCACTCTTTTTTCATCCTTAAACAAAAGGGCCCGCCCACGCAGAAGCGTGGCGGGCCCTTTTATTGTTTTGAGGTCGTGGCTGCAAGCCACAGGCGTTGGGACGGATCCTAGCCGCACTTGTAACAAAGTGTCAATTTCGTGAATCTTCTGTAATAAGGCGATAATCGTCTAAGAAATCACTTGCCAGCCATCGCCAATTGCACCGTATGGCTGTCAACGAACTGCTCGAAATGGGTGACCTTTCCGTTCGCCAGCGTCCACAAATGGGCCACCCGGGCGTTCATCGGGCGGCCGGTCGCTTTATAGAGGCCACTGTAGTTTCCGTAGGCAAACACCTTGTCACCCTGGGCGACATAGCTCTCGACCTTGAACTGAAAGCCCTCCCATTCCGTGGCCAGGCGCTGGAAGACGTTCTCCACGATGGCCTCAAAACCAACGTAAGTCCCCGCATACGGAAACCCGGCCGCTTCGGTCCAGCTTGCATCGGTGGCCAATGCGGCGGCGGTGTTGCGTGCGTTCTCCTGGGAGTTGGCGCCTTCGTAGGTACTTTTGATCAGGCTCAGGTTATCCATGGGCAGCTCCGGGTGAGTTCAGTGGGCGCAGCCGTCGAGGCCACAGGTTTGCGCGGTCGAAGAGGCTTCAGCCGTGGGCAGTGACTGACTCAACCATTGCGCGAAGGCTTGCGGCTTGCCGAACCAGGGACCGATGTCGATCAGGGTGAATTGACCGTTGCGCTCCAGGACAAAGGTCGGGAAACCCTGCCCCCCCACCTTGGACAGCAGTGCGCGACTGTCCTTGATGTGGCCTTCGGTGTCGGCCGTCATGCATGCCTGCCGGAACACTTGGGCATCCAGCCCCATCTGCGCGGCGAGCGCCTGCAAAACGGTTTCGTCGGCGATGCGCTGCCCTTCCACGTAGTGAGCGCTCTGCAAACGTCCCAGCAGTTCGAGACCGCGACCCGCGATCTGTTCGGCGGCAAGAACCGCCGCGATCGGTGGCGCGGAATCGAAGACCGCCGTGTGGTCGCGCAACAGGCCTTCGAAGTACGCCTCACCGAACGGCTGGCCGGTGTACTCGGCAATGCGCCGGTCATGGGGGATCACGTAGTTGCGCAATTGTGCCGAGACCGTCTGCCGGTTGGCACCGGTCATCATGCCGCCACCGTGGCCGAGCACTGGTAATACCGCTTGGGCGGCTTGCACCAGAGGCTTGGCGCCGTAGCACCATCCGCACAACGGGTCGTAGATGTAGTGAAGGATCATCGGAGGGCTCCGGCAAGAAGGTAGGAAAACGTGATGCCGGCAGACTAACCCGCTGTTGATTGCTGAAAAACGCCGCAATGACTACCAGTCTGTTTCAGTAATCGGACGAATCCATTGCAGACATTGTGTCGAGGTAGACACAAGTTGAAACAAACGAGCAATAAAGCGCACGAATAATTACTCACGAAAGCAAATAGCAAGCATTACCATTCGCACCCTTCTCGCTACACCCTCAACATCTACGGATACGTTTTTTAATGCCTGCCCCATTTCGTCTTACGCCCTTCAGTCTTGGCCTTTCTGCATTGCTGACCGCCGGTTTTTCCTACGCAGAAACTACAACCTTACCTGCAACGTCCATCAGTGCCGAAGCGGAGGTCGATGATCCACGGGTCAAGGAAGTCAGCACCGCGACGCGGACCGCAACACCCGTGCGCTACGTCCCGCAGGCCATCGATTCGGTAAAGACCTCGAACGTCTCCGACTATGGCACCAACGATCTGGGCACGGCATTGAGCGGCATCCCCAACGTCAGCAGCGGCGCCGACACCCGTTTCGACAGCTTGCGTATTCGCGGCTTCGACGCCAGCAACGACTTCTACCTCGACGGCATCCGTGACGACAGCCAGTACGTGCGCGACCTGCACAACATCGAGCGCATTGAAGTGCTCAAAGGCCCGGCCGCCGTGCTGTATGGCCGTGGCAGCCAGGGTGGGATCGTCAACCGGGTGAGCAAGTTGCCGGAGTTCGGCCGCCGCTCGACCCTCGAGGCTCAGGGCGGCAGCGAAGATTTGCGCAGCCTGTATGCCGACCTGAGCACCGACCCGACCGAGAACATCAGCCTGCGCCTGAACATGGGCAACATGGACGAAAACAGCTTCCGCGACGGGGTCAGCGGCAGCCGCCAGCTGTTCGCGCCATCGATGAGCTGGCAGTTGACCCCGGATCTGAACTGGCTGGTGCAGTACGAGTACAGCCGTTACAACCGCACCCCCGATCGCGGTATTCCCGGTATTGATGGACGCCCCGCCGATGTGGGCCGCGATACCACCTACGGTACCGACAACGACTTCATCGACGACAAGTCGCAATCCCTGCGCTCGAAACTCAGCTATGAGGTTGCCGACAACTGGCAGCTGCGCCACACCCTCGGGGTGTTCAAGCTCAATAGCGACTTCGACAACACCTACGTGACCGGTTACACACCAGCCACCAACAAGGTCGTGCGCCAGCACTGGCAGCAGGACCTGACCACCCGCAACGTGTTCAACAACCTCGAACTCGAGGGCGGCTTCGACACCTTCGGCCTCGAGCACCGCTTGCTCACCGGGCTTGAGCTGGGCAGCCAGCGCCGCGACCCCAAGTTGTACAACGCGGCCACCACGTCACCGGGCAACAGCCCCGTGCCAGGGCTGGACCTGTACAACCCCGACCGCAACATCGTCCACACCGGACGCATGCAGGTTTCCAGCGACTCGCACACTGAAGTTGAAAGCCGCGCCATCTACCTCCAGGACCAACTGCGCCTGAACGATCAATGGCAGCTGCTGGCCGGTGTACGCTACGACACCTTCGAGGTCGACTCGACCAACCAACTCAAGGACATCTCCGAAAACCGTAACAGCCACAGCACTAGCCCACGGCTCGGCGTGGTCTGGACGCCGCTGCAGAACCACTCGTTCTACGCCTCCTGGAGCAAGACCTTCTCGCCGGTCGGTGGCGGTCTGATCGGCATCACGCCAGGGGTGACCACCAACGTCAACGACCTGAGCCCCGAGCTGACCAAACAGAAAGAAATCGGTGTGAAGAGTGATTGGCTCGACGACCGCTTGAGCACCACCCTGGCGATCTACGAGCTCGAGCTCTACAACCGCCGCACCAGTGACCCGAACGATCCCACCATCACCTTGCTCACGGGTGTGCAACGCTCACGGGGTATCGAGCTGACGGGCGCGGGGAAAATCACTGGCAACTGGTACGTACGCGGCGGTGTAGGTTTCCAGGACGCAACCGTCGAGAAAGACAACAACGGCTTTGAAGGCAAACGCATCAGCAACGTGGCCAAGCGCAACGGCAGCCTGTTCATTACCTGGAAGCCGGAGATGGGCTGGTATGCCGAAACTGGCCTGACCCTGGTCGGTGACCGCTACGCCGACAACCTCAACACCACCGTGTTGCCGGGTTATGGTCGTTGGGATGCGCTGGCCGGGTTCCGTCAGAAGGACTGGGACTTGCGCGCTGCGGTGAACAACATCAGCGACAAGACGTACTACGAGTCGTCCACCAGCGCCTACCAGATCCAGCCGGGCGCGCCGCGCAGCCTGGTCGTCACGGGAACCTACAGTTTCTGACGGCTCGCCCTCAAGGGCCTGGTGCTGACTGCCTGTCCCCTGTCCGTGGACAAAAAAAAGCGCTGCCATCCGGGCAGCGCTTTACCAATCCTTTGCTTGCTATCCTTCCATCACATCCCACAACGCTTCAAGTTCTGCCTCGCTGAATAAACCAGCCGGGTATCGCTCGATCATCATCCTGCGCGGGTCAGTTTCCCTGACCTGTCGCGTTCCGTTGGACTTCAACCATTGCGCCAGCACCTGAAGCGATTCGCCATTCATAGCCAAGGGATGCGATGTTCGCTCGCTGACCCTGTTCATCCCAGCGCTCTCTCCTGGTTTGTGAGCGGCTAACTTATCCAAGGTTTATGACAGAACAATGCTGTTCCACATTCCCAAGAATGACTCTCAAACAGATACAAGAGCTATGCCAAAGTGCCAGACTGCCCAATAAGCGACCATAAAAAAGCCCGCAACCCATAAGGGCCGCGGGCTCTGTCGGCGGGTCAGCGATTGGGGAAGCCAGAGACCTCCTCAATCAGCTGCCAACACTTGTTACAACTTCACTCAACCTTTGTGCGGGGCTGGCTGCTGTTGGGTAAGGCAATGAATATTACCGCCGCCCAGTAACAGTTCACGACCCGGCACCATTACCACTTCATGCTGGGGGAACAGGTTCTGCAGGATTTCCCTGGCCGGCGCGTCCAGCGGATCGTCAAAGCTCGGCGCAATGATGCCGCCGTTGACGATCAGGAAGTTCACGTAGGAACCGGCCAGGCGCA
The DNA here is from genome assembly GCF_058789115.1 of Pseudomonas sp. FW300-N1A1. Taxonomy (NCBI): domain Bacteria; kingdom Pseudomonadati; phylum Pseudomonadota; class Gammaproteobacteria; order Pseudomonadales; family Pseudomonadaceae; genus Pseudomonas; species Pseudomonas sp. FW300-N1A1. The sequence continues at coordinate 5,898 of NZ_JBYTBK010000050.1, forward strand.
CCGAAGGGTTGCGCTCCTGGGTACCGTCCACCGGGTCGACACCGGCACATTCTTCCTCGGTCGCATACAGGGGGCCAGGTATCGGCATCTTGTGCACGATGAACGGGCGACCCTTGGCGTCGGTGCTGCTTTCCAGCACGCTCATTGCCGCCTGGCAACGCGGGTAGTTCGGGTTCTGCGGGTCATCGGTCCAGGCCAGCAGCACTTCACCCGGACGGACGTAGCAGCAGAAGTTATCCACATGACCATCGGTTTCGTCGTTGTACAAACCGTCCGGCAACCAGATGATTTTATCCACAGCCAAGTTGGCACTGAGCACCGCTTCGATTTCTTCACGGCTCATGTGCGCGTTGCGATTGCGGTTGAGCAGGCACTCTTCGGTCGTGATCAGCGTGCCCTCGCCATCGACGTGAATCGAACCGCCTTCGAGCACGAAGCCCTCGGTGCGGTAACGCGCACTGCGCTCGATTTCGAGGATCTTGCCGGCCACTTGCGAATCCCTATTCCAGGGCGAGTACAGGCCGCCGTCAAAACCGCCCCAGGCATTGAAGTCCCAATCGACGCCACGGACTTCACCGCTGTTGTCGATGACGAATGTCGGGCCGGTATCACGGACCCAGGCGTCGTCGCTGGACATCTCGACCAGGCGGATATTCGGCACGTCCAGTCGGGCCCGGGCGTTTTCGTACTGGGCGGCCGACACGGCAACGGTCACTGGCTCAAACCGGGCGATGGCCTTGGCCACCGCCACGTGAGCGGCTTGTGCCGGCTTGCCGCCCAGGCGCCAGTTGTCCGGGCGCTCTGGCCAGACCATCCAGGCCTGGGTCTGGGGCGCCCATTCGGCAGGCATGTAAAAGCCGTCGGCGCGAGGTGTGCTGTTCAAAGTGGTCATGGCAATCAGGATTCCAGGGAGCCGTCGAGGGTTTTAAGGGCGCCATACAGGTTCGGGCGGCGATCACGGAACGAACCCCAGGCGCTGCGGATGTGCTCAAGCTCGTCCAGGTCAAAGCTCTGAACCAGAACGCCTTCTTCGGTTTCGTTGAGTTCCTGAACCTTCTCGCCGAACTGATTGGCGATAAACGACGAGCCGTAGAAGGTGATGTCGTAGCCGTCCTGTTCTTCGTTGCCGATACGATTGCTGGCAATCAGCGGCATCAGGTTGGCGCCGGCATGACCCTGCTGCACGCGCTGCCAATGATCGCGCGAGGAGATGGTTTTGTCATGCGGTTCGCTGCCGATGGCGGTCGGGTAGAACAGGATTTCCGCGCCTTGCAACGCCATGCTGCGGGCGCATTCCGGGAACCACTGGTCCCAGCAGATGCCCACGCCGATTTTTGCGTAGCGGGTGTTCCAGACTTTGAAGCCGGTATCGCCCGGGTTGAAGTAGTACTTTTCGTGGTAGCCAGGACCATCCGGGATATGGCTTTTACGATAAATCCCGAGGTTGCTGCCATCGGCATCGATGATCGCGATGCTGTTGAAACGGGCACGACCGGCCAGCTCGAAGAAGCTGATTGGCAGGACGACTTGCAGTTCTTTGGCCACCTTCTGGAAATGCTTGATGGCCACGTTGTCTTCAACGGTCGTCGCCAGTTGCAGATAGTCCGGGTTCGGCTTCTGGCAGAAGTACGGGGTCTCGAACAACTCCTGGATCAGGATGATCTGCGCGCCTTTGCCTGCGGCCTCACGGACCAGCCTTTCAGCGGTCTCGATGTTGGCTTCAAGGTCCCAGGAACAAGCCATCTGGGTAGCGGCGACAGTAACGATACGGCTCATGAATCATCTCCTGGCGGGGGCAGAACGGTCGAGCATGGCATCGACCGATGACAGAAACGGGAACGGCCGGGCGTGGTGATCCACGCCGAGGCGTCAGGCGACTTTATAACCGATAAAAATCGACTTTAAAAGCCTGTCACGTTCGCCTCGTCGAGAATTCTCAATAAATAACCGATAATAATCGAACTATTGGAGATCCCTGTGGGAGCGAACCTGCTCGCCCCCACAGGGAATGTGGTGGACTACAGCCCTTCGTCCAGCACCTTCGACAGCATGTCGACAAAGAAGTCGACGCTTTGTCGCGAGGTCACCATCGGCGGTTTGATCTTGAGGATGTTCAGGTGGTCGCCGGTCGGCTGCATGAAGATCCCCAGCTCGCGCAGGCGATCGCACAGCAACGTGGTTTCTTCGGTCGCCGGTTCCAGGGTTTCACGGTTGCGGATCAGTTCCACCCCCAGGTAGAAACCGGAGCCATGCACCGCGCCCACCAATGGATGACGGTCGATCAAGGCCTCAAGGCGCTCCTTGAAATAGCCGCCAACGATCTGTGCATTTTCCCAGAGCTTTTCTTCATTCATCACATCCAGCACCGCCATGCCAATGCGGCAGCTGACCGGACTGCCACCGGCCGACGAGAAGAAATAGCCTTCCGCCTCCAGCGCTTCGGCAATTTCCCGGCGGGTGATCACCGCACCCAATGGCTGGCCGTTGCCCATGCCCTTGGCCATGGTGATGATGTCGGGTACCACACCCTGTTCTTCAAAGCCCCAGAAAAACTTGCCCATGCGGCCATAACCCACCTGCACCTCATCGGCGATGCACACGCCACCTTGGGCGCGGACCAGGGCATAGACCTGCTTCAAGTAGCCCGGTGGCAGCGAAATCCCGCCGGCGTTGCCATACACCGGCTCACAGATGAAGCCCGCCAGTTGCCGTTTCTGCTCGGCAATCTTCGCCAGATTGTGCTCGACGCTGCGCACGTAATCCGGCGCGCTGTCGAGGCCACGGAACTCACCTCGATAAGTGTTCGGCGCGGTAACCGGGTGTACCCAGTCCGGCCGGCTACTGAGGGCTTTCGGGTTGTCGGCGATCGAGGTCGATACCGCGTCGGCGGCCACCGACCAACCGTGATAAGCCTCCAGCACACTGAGCATGTCGCGCCCGCCGCTGTAGGCCCAGGCCAGGCGAATCGCCAGGTCATTGGCCTCGGTACCGCTGTTGACCAGAAACACCCGGTCCATCGAGTCCGGGGCCAGTGCCAGCAAGCGCTCGGAGAACTCGGCAATGGCCGCGTAATGGAAACGCGAGTTGGTGTTGAGCAACGACCACTGGCGGCTGGCCTCGGCCGCCATGCGCGGGTGACCATGGCCGAGCACGGCGACGTTGTTGAGCATGTCCAGGTAAGAACGGCCCTGCATGTCGATCAGGTGATTGCGCCAGCCGCGTTCGATACGCGGCGGGTCGACGTAATAGTGTTTTTGCGAACGGGCGAAGCTGGCATCGCGACGCGCCAGCAAGGTGTGCGGGTCGAGCTCGACTGGCGCATCACAGGCCAGCCCCAGTAACGCCGCCGGCGACGGGCACAGCGCCTGCCAGGCGCGAGCGCGGGACGGTGTGCAGAACAGTGGTGGATCCAGATCGGCGCCACGACTCAGCTGTACCCGCAACGCCCCCTCGACCTCACCCAGCACCTGCCCCTTCAACACCGCGGCACCACTGTGCAGCAAAGGGCTGACACCCCACAGGCGCACGCTCAACTGTGGGCTGTCCAGTTGCAAGCGGCCATCGGCCGACAGATGCACTACACCGGCAAACGGCGCCTCGACCGTGGTACCCCGAGGTACCTGCAAATCAACGTGCAACGGACAGGTGTCCGGCTCGACCGCACTGTCGGGCCGGGTACGGGACAAACGGTATTGCCCGTAACGGCTGGCGGCCAGGCCATGGGCGGCGGCCGCTTCGACCAACAAGCGCTGATCGATACCGTCCTGCTCCCAGTTGCCCGCTTCGAAATGCGGGCTCAACACCCCCAGGTCGATCAGTGCGAACTCGCGTCCCACCAGACTCGGCAGCAACGGCGCAAAGCCCTGGCTGGCAATCGTCGGCAGCGTCTGGTCGACGGCCACCAGAATGGCCGCCTCCATCAGTTCGAACGGCACCGATGTCGCGACGCGGAAGATTTCCCACTCATGCTCAAGGTTGTCGCGGCTGTACTGATTCTGCGGATCGATGCTGACCTGCTGCTCACCGCTGAGCACCAGCACCGCCGCCCGCGCAACGATCAACGGCCACAATGCCTGCAACTCTTCGCGCTTGAGCGGGTTGACGTCATGGTAAGCCCGTACCGCCGGCAAGATAACCATCGGATCGCCGTCGGCATGGTGCAACAGCGCCGCACAGGTCACGGACAGGTCAGTAATGCGCCAGGTACGGATCAAGTCGCCAAAATCGATCACCCCCTGCAACTGCCAGTGACGCTGCTGATCGCGCTTCCAGACCACGTTGTCATCCGTGATGTCCATGTGGATGGCCTGCACCGGCAACTTCGCCACCAGTGGCTGCAATCGCCGTTCGGCGCGCTGCGCGGCCTCGGCGATCAACACTCGCTGGCGCTCGTCGGCAATTACCGGCAACAGGTGCTCGATCAGCGCACTGGCGTGCCGGGCATCCCACTGCAACGTACGCTCCAGGCCCGGATGGTCGAAACCGGCCAGGGCCAGGTCCATTTCACCGCAGAGCCGACCGAAGCCGGCGACGACGTCATGACCCAGGTGGTCGAGATGGGTCAGGGATTGACCTTCGATGTAGTCGAGCAGGCGCACGTGCACCGACTGATCGGCAAACGCCAGGGTCAGCAGGTCTTCGCCAGTTTTCGTCGGGATCACCCGTGGGACATGCAGGCCGGGCCGCGTCCCCAGGTGCTTGAGTGCGGCGTGCTGGGCCTGAAGCTCCAGCGCGGCGTAGTCGCCACGGCAGATCTTGAGGACAAAACGGCCCTGGTCGCTGTCGAGCCGGTAGTTGAGATCCTGCTGGCTGCCCAACGACTGCAGCGTCCCGCTCAGGCCATAGTGCTCGCGCAGCAGTTTCAGCGCTTGCTCTGCGGAAACCTGCGGACTGGCCAGACTGGCGCGGTGAATCAACGTGGCGAGCAACATACAACGACCCCTGGTTTTTTTGTAAGGCGTCTATATCGCCACCGCTCCGAGCGATACGCAACCCCCCAGTAGCGGTCAGTGATCCGGAACGCCCTATCGACGCCCTTTTCTCCAGAACACTCATCACTTTGATCGGTGTACGCCTACTGCCACATGGCCGAAAGTCATCAGAATCCACCCTTCTGCATGCCTGTTGCATCCCGGCCCCTCGCATCGACTCGCACTTTGCGCAAGAATGTCAGCCATCAATACCCATTGCCGGAGAAACCCCATGAATGTAGTCACCACCGAGTTACCCGGTGTTCTGATCATCGAGCCCAAGGTATTTGGTGATGAGCGCGGCTTCTTTTACGAAAGCTTCAATGCCAAGGCTTTCGCAGAAGCAACTGGCCTGGATACACAATTTGTTCAGGACAATCACTCCCGCTCACAAAAAGGTGTTCTGCGCGGCCTGCATTACCAACTGCAAAACACCCAGGGCAAACTGGTAAGGGTGACCGCAGGGGAAGTGCTCGACGTGGCAGTGGACATTCGCCGTAGTTCGCCGCATTTCGGCAAGTGGGTGGCTGTGCGCCTGTCCGCTGAAAATCATCGTCAACTCTGGGTACCGGAAGGTTTTGCCCATGGCTTCGTGGTACTGAGCGATTTCGCCGAGTTCCTGTACAAGACCACTGATTACTACACCCCGTCGGCCGAGCGCAGCATTCGCTGGGATGACCCGGACCTGGCTATCGACTGGCAACTGGACGACGCACCAAAACTGTCGGCCAAGGACGAGGCTGGCGCGTTCCTCAAGGACGCTGACGTCTTCGCCTGAAACACCGCCCAAGCCTCACCACAAGCGCGCCTGTAGAAACAGGCGCGCAGACTGCGCTCGCAAGCCTAGGCATAATGCAGCTGTTCCCCCAGGCACCCGATGCTCATGACTCCAGCCCTTCCCCGCAGACCCCGTTGGCGCAGCCTGGCCTTGCTCGCCCTGTGCCTGGCGCCTTTGCTGTGGCCACTCGAGCACCTGGCCGAGCGTTATTACCGCAGTGAACTGGCGGGGCAGAATCGCCAGACGCTGGACCTCTACGTCGCCAACCTGCTGGGCACCCTGCACCGCTACGAGGTGTTACCACAGATCCTCGGCGACCTGCCTGCCCTGCGCGCCGTGCTGGGGGCGCCGCAAGACGGTGTCATCCAGGGCAATGCCAACCGTTTCCTGAAAAACATCAGCGCCCAGACCGGCGCCGAAGTGATGTACCTGATGGACACTCGAGGCAATACCCTGGCGGCGTCCAACTGGGACAAACACGACAGTTTTGTCGGCCGTAACTTTTCCTTCCGGCCGTACTTCAGCGAAGCCATGCAAGGTCGTCTCGGGCGCTTTTTCGGCTTGGGCACCACCTCCGCCAAACGTGGCTACTTCTTCGCCGCCGCCGTGCGCAAGGGTGAACAGATCATCGGCGTGCTGGTGATCAAGGTCGATCTGGATCACACCGAAAGCCTGTGGGGTAAAACCCCTGAACAACTGCTGCTGACCGACCACAATGGCGTGGTCATTCTCACCTCGCGAGCCGACTGGCGCTTTCGCGCCACTCGCCCGCTCACCGGCGAGGAACGCCAGGCGATCGCTGCGGTGCAGCCCTACCCGACCCGCGATCCCCAGCCGCTGAACCTCGACCCCAAGGCCTGGCTGACCCAAACTCAACGGATCGAAGAAACCGGCTGGAGCGTCAGCATCCTTGCGCCCAGAACCCTGATCGATCGCCCGGTGCGCACGGTGGTCGCCATCGGTGGCGCGACGCTGTTGGTGTTGATGCTGTTGCTGGGGCTGCTGATGCAGCGCCGACGTCACTACCTGCAGCGCATCGACTTCGAAGCCAAGACCCGCCGAGAACTGGAGACCCGGGTCGCCGAGCGGACCAGTGACCTGGAGGGCCTCAACCGGCGCCTCAAGCAGGAGGTACTGGAGCGCGAACACGCGCAGCAGGAACTGGTGCGCGCCCAGGATGACCTGGTGCAGGCTGGCAAACTGTCGGCGCTGGGCACCATGTCGGCAAGCATCAGCCACGAACTCAATCAGCCGCTGGCCGCGATTCGCAGCTATGCGGAAAACGCCGAGATACTGCTCGACCATGAGCGCACCGAAGATGCCCGCGGCAACCTGAAACTGATCAGCGAGCTGACTGGACGAATGGCCTCGATCATCGCCCATTTGCGCGCCTTTGCCCGTCGCGACCGCCACGCCCCGGAGAGCGTCGCGCTGCAACCGGCGCTGGACGATGCCCTGGCGTTATTGGCCAAGCGTCGCCGCAGCATGGAGGTCGAGTTGATCCGCGACCTGCCGGCAGCCGCGCTGTGGGTCGAGGCCGGCGAAACTCGTCTGCGCCAGGTGCTCGGCAACCTGCTGGCCAACGCCCTCGACGCCCTCACCGAAAAAGGCCCGCCGCGCAAACTCTGGCTGAGTGCCGAATCGACCGCCGAGGGCGTCAATCTGTACATTCGCGACAACGGCCCGGGGTTCTGCATGGAAGCTCTGGGACGTGCCAGCGAGCCGTTCTACACCACCAAGACCCGTACCCAGGGGCTTGGCCTGGGACTGGCCATCTGCGAAACCCTGATGCGCGCCTTCGGTGGCGAACTGTCGTTCGCCAACCACAAGGAAGGCGGCGCCCTGATCACCCTGCGGCTGCGCGCTGGCGCACCCGGTGTAAGCCTGCAACCGTCCGAGGACCGCAGTGAATGAGCAACTTCATCGATAACCGCATCCAGGTGGTGCTGATCGACGACGATCCGCACCTGCGCCAGGCCTTGAGCCAGACGCTGGACCTGGCAGGCCTGAAGATCCTGCCCCTGGCCGAAGCCAAGGGCCTGGCCTCGCGTCTTGAGCGCGATTGGCCGGGCGTGGTGGTCAGCGACATCCGCATGCCCGGCATGGACGGTCTCGAACTGTTGAGCGAACTGCACGCCCAGGACCCGGAGTTGCCGGTACTGCTGATCACCGGACACGGCGACGTACCGTTGGCGGTGCAGGCCATGCGTGCCGGCGCTTATGACTTCCTCGAAAAACCCTTTGCCAGCGATGCGTTGCTCGACAGCGTGCGCCGCGCCCTGGCCCTGCGCCAGTTGGTGCTGGAAAACCGCAGCCTGCGGCTGGCCCTGAGCGACCGCAATGAATTGAGTACCCGACTGATCGGCCAGTCGGCGTCGATGCTGCGCCTGCGCGAGCAGATCGCCGCACTGGCCCCGACCAAGGCGGATGTGCTGATCCTTGGTGAAACCGGCGCTGGCAAGGAAGTGGTAGCCCGCGCCCTGCACGACCTGTCGAACCGCCGCAATGGGCCGTTTGTCGCGATCAACGCCGGAGCGCTGGCGGAATCGGTGGTCGAGAGCGAACTGTTTGGCCACGAGCCCGGCGCCTTCACTGGTGCGCAAAAACGTCGCATCGGCAAATTCGAGTTTGCCAATGGCGGCACGCTGTTCCTCGATGAAATCGAAAGCATGAGCCTGGATGTTCAGGTGAAGCTGCTGCGCTTGCTGCAAGAGCGGGTAGTCGAGCGTCTGGGTGGCAATCAGTTGATCCCGCTGGACATCCGGATCATCGCCGCCACCAAGGAAGACCTGCGCCAGGCCGCCGACCAGGGGCGTTTTCGTGCCGACCTGTACTACCGACTGAACGTTGCGCCACTGCGCATTCCACCACTGCGCGAACGTGGCGAAGACGCGCTGATGATGTTCCAGCACTTTGCCAATGAAGCCAGCGAGCGCCATGGCCTGGCGCCTCACGAACTGCAACCGGGCCAGCGCGCCCTGCTGCTGCGCCATACCTGGCCAGGCAACGTGCGCGAACTGCAAAACGCAGCGGAACGCTTCGCCCTCGGGTTGGAACTGGCGCTGGACATCAATACCCCCGATGGTAGCCCTGCACCCGCCAGCACCCAGTTCGACGGGAACCTGAGCGAGCAAGTGGAAAGCTTCGAAAAGAACCTGATTGCCGCTGAGCTGGCGCGCTCTCACAGCTCGCTGCGCAGCGTTGCCGAGGCACTGGGAATTCCGCGCAAAACCCTGCATGACAAGCTGCGTAAACACGGACTGAACTTCGCCGATGCCGCGGGTGCAAACCTTCACGCCGACGAGATTGATTGAACCGCGCCGACTAACCTTTACATAAGCATCCGTACGTTGAGGCCCCAGCATGAACCGCGACAGCCATTACCTGGAATCGATCCTGCACAGCGACATTCCTCTCACGCGGGCCATGGGCTTGAAGGTGCTTGACTGGCAGTCCCATCAACTGCGCCTGCAACTCCCGCTGGAAGCGAACGTCAACCACAAGAGCACCATGTTCGGTGGCAGCCTGTATTGCGGCGCAGTCCTTGTCGGCTGGGGCTGGTTGCATTTGCGCCTGCGTGAAGCCGGCATAGAGGATGGGCACATCGTGATCCAGGAAGGGAAGATCAACTACCCGCTGCCGGTGACCAGCGATGCGACAGCCATTTGCCAGGCGCCGAGTGCAGCGGTTTGGAAAAAATTCGTGACGACGTATGAGCGTTATGGCCGGGCACGGTTGACGCTGCATACGCGGATTGTGAATGTGGGGAGTGATGAGGATGCGGTGACGTTTACCGGGCAATACGTGCTGCACCGCTAATCCCTGTGGCGAGGGGGCTTGCCCCCGTCGGGTCGCGAAGCAGCTCCAAACCCAGACACCGAGTAGTGTCGGTAAACCCTCATTGCCTGCATTACGGCTGCTTCGCACCCGAACGGGGGCAAGCCCCCTCGCCACAAAGATGCAATGTGTTCAGGAACGGGCCAGTTCCAGCAGTTTCTCACGCCACGCGGCTTTAGCCGGCAAGGCCAGAAAGAATGAGTTAAGCAACGATTCGCGCGCCGGATAGCTGAACCGTTCGCCGCTCAACTCCAGCACCTCGCCCCCCGCCCCTTCGAGCACGCCTTGCGCCGCCGCGGTATCCCACTGGGAAGTCGGCGCCAACCGCGGATAACAATCCGCCGCGCCTTCGGCCAGCAGGCAAAATTTCAGCGAGCTGCCGATATTGGCCAGTTGCAACTCACCCAGGCTGTCGCTCAACCCGGCCAGCAAACGCTCCTGCTCAGGGCTGGAATGCCGGCGGCTGGCGACCACGGTGAACGCCTCGCCTGACGGCGGGGTTTCGCGGACCTGGATCGGCAACGGTGCAGCGTCTTTGTCGGCACGCCATGCACCCAGACCGGCACCGCCGAAGTAGCAGCGACCGTTGGTCGGCATCGACACCACGCCAAACACCACTCGGCCCTGTTCAATCAACGCGATGTTGACAGTGAACTCCTCACTCCCGGAAATGAACTCCTTGGTGCCGTCCAGCGGATCCACCAGCCACCAGCGCTGCCAACCCGCACGTACGCCTTGAGGGATGTTGGCGTCTTCTTCCGACAACACCGGAATGTTCGGATCAAGGGCTGTCAGCCCCGCCAGAATCACGTGGTGCGCCGCCAGGTCGGCAGCAGTGACCGGTGAATCGTCAGCCTTGGCGGTCACCGCCGTGCCTGTGCGCCAGAACGGCAGGATCGCCTCACCGGCCTGCAATGCCAGCTCGACGACCGGCGCCATCAACGGATGAGGGAAGTTCATGGCTGGAACACTCCACGCTGAGTCAGCAGGTCACGGGCGAGGTACAACGCCGCCAAGGCGCGCCCCTCGGTGAACTGCGGGTTCTGCGCCAGCGCCGCCAGCTCTCGCAGATTGACCCGGTCCAGCCGCATCGGCTCCGGCTCATCACCTTCCAGCCGTTCTTCGTACAGGTCAGTCGCCAGCACCACCTGGATTTTCTGGCTCATGTAACCGGGCGACAGCGACAGCTCGGTCAGGTGCTCCAGTTGCCGTGCGCCAAAACCGGCTTCTTCCTTGAGTTCACGCTCGGCGGCTGCCAGCACGTCTTCGCCGGGTTCGATCAGGCCCTTGGGCAACGACATTTCGTAGGCATCGGTACCGCCGCAATACTCTTCGACCAGCACCGCGTGATCGGCATCGAGCATCGCCACGATCATCACTGCGCCATACCCGGCGCCCTTGCCGACCAATCGCTCATAGGTACGCTCGACGCCATTGGAAAAGCGCAGTTGCACCTCTTCAACGCAAAACAAGCGGCTGGTGGCGACGATCTCGCGGGCTAGGACTTCGGGTTTCTGGCGCATGGCAGCTCCTTGACGTGAACGGGTTACTATACCCGGCCTGCCCTGATTGTTTATGTCGGATATCTGTTTACCGCTGGAGAAGTCTTCAATGCCATCACTGCCCTGGCGCGACATCGATACCGTTCTGCTGGATATGGACGGCACGCTGCTGGACCTGCACTACGACAACCATTTCTGGATGGAGCACCTGCCCCAGCGTTACGCCGAGCTGCACGGGGTAAGCCGGGCCATGGCCGAGCTGGAACTGCAGCCGCTGTTCGAGCGTAACGCCGGCCAGTTGCAGTGGTATTGCCTGGACTTCTGGAGCAGCGAGCTGAAGATCCCGGTGCGCGAGCTGAAGCTGGAGACCGCCCATCTGATTGCGCTGCGTCCGGACGCCGATACCTTTCTAGCGGCGATCAAACAGGCCGGCAAGCGCGTGATCCTGATCACCAATGCGCACCGCGACTCACTGTCGCTGAAACTGGAAAGAATCGAGCTGACACCGTACTTCGAGCGGCTGATCAGCTCCCACGACTACGGCTTCCCCAAGGAAAACCCGCAATTCTGGGACGCCCTGCACGCCGATATCGGTTTCGACCCGGCACGCAGCCTGTTCATCGACGATACCTTGCCGATCCTGCGCAGTGCCCGGGAGTTTGGCGTGGCGCATTTGCTGGCGGTGCGTGTGCCGGACAGCCGCAAGGCACCCAAAGACACCGCGGAGTTTGCGGCGGTGGGTGATTATCGGGTGTTGATCGAAGGGTTGTAGCAACCGTTGTGGCTGTTGCGCGGCTATTGTGACTATTGTGGCGAGGGAGCTTGCTCCCGCTGGGCCGCGAAGCGGCCCCCAATCGGTACCAACGTAGACTCAGACAGCATCCACAACCCGATTCACGACTGCTGCGCAGTCGAGCGGGAGCAAGCTCACTCGTCACGGCTCCCGTGTTACTCAGGAATACGCAAGGTCTGCCCTGGATAGATCTTGTCCGGGTGCGACAGCATCGGTTTGTTGGCTTCGAAAATCTTGTTGTACAGGTTGGCATTGCCGTACACGGTCAGGGAAATCGCGCTCAGGGTGTCGCCCTTTTTCACCACCACAAAACGGGCTGCCGCGACCGTCGGGCCGGTCACGACGATCTGATCGTCCACACTGCCCACGCCCGCAATATTGCCCACCGCCAGGAGGATTTTTTCTTTCTCTTCCTGACTCGCCACTTCGCCGGTCACCGTGACCTTGTCGCCCTCCACCGTGGCCTGCACATTCGGGTTGCCCAGGCCGACCTTCGCGATATGGTCCTTCAACTGCCCGCTCGCATTGGCGTTACCCGGTGTCAGCAAATCAATCAGTTTTTCGCCTGCTTCTTTCACAAAGCTCAAAAGACTCATGGTGCACTCTCCTTGGGTTTATAGGTCCGGTCGCGAAAGACTAGACCAAGACGGTGCAGCGTGGTTCCCGGCCGACCAATGACGCCCATTGCACACAAGCGCTAGAATCCCCCTCCTGGCCTGCTGCGCACTGGAGCGACGATGGACATCAAACAGCTGAAATTCCTCATCGCCCTCGACGAAACCCGGCACTTTGGCCAGGCGGCCGCGCGCTGCCACATCACCCAGCCCACGCTGTCGATGCGCTTGCGCAGCCTTGAAGAAGAGCTTGATTTGCCACTGGTCAATCGCGGCCAGCGCTTTGAAGGGTTCACCGCACCGGGCGAGCGGGTGCTGGCCTGGGCGCGCACCGTGCTCGCCGCCTATGACGGGCTGCAGGCCGAGGCCGCAGCCTGTCGCGGCAACCTGGTCGGTACGCTGCGCCTGGGGGTGGTGCCGCTGTCGAGTTTCGATCCTCTGCCGCTGATGCAACAACTGCACGGCGAACACCCCAACTTGCGCTTCGAACTGTCCGCCTTGAGTTCCGAACAGATCCTCGAACAACTGGCCAACAACCGGCTGGATCTGGGAGTGTCCTATCTGGAGCGCCTGGACGGCGAACGCTTCGACTCGCTGGCGTTCAGCGAAACCCGCATGGGTTTGCTTTATGACCAGCGCTTCTTCAGCTTCGGTGACACGCCATTGAGCTGGGAAGCGCTGATCGAGTTGCCGCTGGGCATGCTCACCAGCGGCATGCACTTTCGCCAGTCCATCGACCACAACTTCCACAGCCGGGGCCTTAACCCGCGACCGCTGCTGCAGACCGACGCCGTCCATCAACTGCTGCAAGCCGTACACGGTGGCCTGTGCTGCGCGGTGATGCCCCTGGAAGGTGGCCTGGAATCACTGACCGAGCACTTGCGCCTGCAACCGATTGAAAACGCACAAACCCTTGGCCGGCTGGGGTTGATCATGCGTCGCAGCGCACCACGCTCGGCGCTGGCGGAAGCCTGTTTTGCGATCTATCAGAAATCACTCGCGGGCTTTTGATCGACGGCATCTATCGGCAGATCAGTAATAGCGATTAGACGCGACACTTTGCCGCGCCTAGGATTAAGGCTGGATAACCCGCCGGTATTGCCCCATGAACGCCAAGCGTCCGGCCTGCGCGACGCCTGCTCCAGTAACGCCCGCGCCCGCCGCCAGTCAGAGCTACCAGTACTGCAACCTTGATCACAGTGAGTCAGCCAGCACCGCACTCGCTGAGGAAGTGGCGCTGGCGATCGCCTACAACGGCATCAGCCAGGCCGTGATGCTGGTCACCCCGACCGACCTGGAAGACTTCATTGTCGGCTTCAGCCTGGGCAGCGGGATCATCAGCGACCTGTCCGACATCTATGACCTGCAATTGACGGGTGCGGGCAGCGCGCAGTACGCGCAGGTCAACATTGCCAGCCGCGCCTTCTGGAACCTCAAGCAGCAGCGTCGGCAACTGGCCGGCACCAGCGGTTGCGGATTGTGCGGCGTGGAAGCCGTGGAGCAGGCCCTGCCGCAACTCAAGGTATTGCCCGGGGCACCGCTGCCTCCCGCGCACTGGCTCGATGGCCTGCGCCAGCGCATCGGCGCCTTCCAGCCTCTGGGCCAGCACTGCGGCGCGGTGCACGCGGCGGTGTTCATGAACAACCAGGGTGAATTGTTGCTGGGCCGTGAAGACATCGGCCGACACAACGCCCTCGACAAGCTGATCGGCGCCCTGGTGCGCCAGAACATCCCGACGGCCGGCGGGCTGGCAATTGTCACCAGCCGCTGCAGCCTCGAACTGATCCAGAAAGTCCTGCGCGCCGGCATCCAGACCCTGGTCAGCCTGTCGTCGCCCACCGGCCTCGCCTTGCAATGGGCACGCCGGCACAACCTCAACCTCATCCACCTGCCGCAGAAAAGTGCGCCGCGGGTCTACAGCCCAGCGATGGAGAATCAAGCGTGAGCACTCATCATCAAGCCGACCAGACACCCACCCCGCGCTACAAGCCCTACAAGGGCCCGGCCGGTGGCTGGGGCGCATTGATCAGTGTTGCCCAGGCCTGGCTGACCAGCGACAACGCGCTGAAAAACCTGCGCATGATGCTCAAGACCAACCAGAACGGCGGTTTCGACTGCCCGGGTTGCGCCTGGGGCGATTCCCCGGAAAGCGGTCTGGTCAAGTTCTGTGAGAACGGTGCCAAGGCCGTCAACTGGGAAGCCACCAAGCGTCGCGTCGATGCGGCATTCTTTGCCAAGCACAGCGTCAGCGCCCTGCTGGAACAGAGCGACTACTGGCTCGAGTACCAGGGCCGGCTGACCGAGCCCATGCGCTACGACGCCGACACCGATCGCTACACCCCGATCAGCTGGGACGCGGCGTTCGCGCTGATCGGCCAACACCTGCAGAACCTGCCAAGTCCCGATCAGGCCGAGTTCTACACCTCGGGGCGCGCCAGCAACGAAGCGGCGTACCTGTATCAATTGTTTGTCCGTGCATTCGGCACCAACAACTTCCCTGACTGCTCGAACATGTGCCACGAGGCCAGCGGCGTGGCCCTGGCGCAAAGTATCGGGGTCGGTAAAGGGACCGTGACCTTCGACGACTTCGAACATGCCGACGCGATTTTCGTCTGGGGCCAGAACCCCGGCACCAACCACCCGCGGATGCTCGAACCCCTGCGCGAAGCGGTCAAGCGTGGTGCCCAGGTGGTGTGCATCAACCCGCTGAAAGAGCGGGGCCTGGAACGCTTCCAGCACCCGCAGCACCCGGTCGAAATGCTCACCAACGGCGACAAACCGACCAACACCGCGTATTTCCGTCCGGCGCTGGGTGGTGACATGGCCTTGTTGCGCGGCATGGCCAAGTTCCTCCTGCTATGGGAACGCGAAGCCCAGGGCAGTGGGGCGCCGGCCGTGTTCGACCATGACTTCCTCAACGAACACACGGTCAATATCCTCGACTACCTGAACCAGATCGACGACACCCCGTGGGAGCAGATTGTCGAGCAGTCCGGCCTGACGCTGGTCGAGATCGAACAAGCGGCGCGCATGTACGCCAAAGCCCAGAACGTCATTATGTGCTGGGCCATGGGCATCACCCAGCACCGCCACTCGGTGCCGACCATCCAGGAAATCGCCAACCTGATGCTGTTGCGCGGCAACATCGGCCGTCCAGGCGCGGGCCTGTGTCCGGTGCGCGGGCACAGCAACGTGCAAGGCGACCGGACCATGGGCATCAATGAACGTCCGCCAATGGCTTTCCTGGATTCACTGGAGCGTCGCTTCCAGTTCAAGGTGCCCCGTGAAAACGGCCACAACGTGGTCGAGGCGATCCACGCCATGCTTGAAGGCCGCTCGAAAGTCTTTATCGGCCTGGGTGGCAACTTCGCCCAGGCAACACCGGACAGCCCACGGACGTTCCAGGCGCTGCGTAACTGCGACCTCACGGTACAGATCAGCACCAAGCTCAACCGCAGCCATCTGACCCACGGCAAAGAAGCGTTGATCCTGCCGTGCCTGGGCCGCACCGACATCGACCTGCAAACCGAAGGGACGCAAGCGGTCACCGTGGAAGACTCCTTCAGCATGGTTCACGCCTCCAATGGCCAGCTTCAGCCGCTGTCTCGCCAGATGCGCTCGGAGCCTTCGATCATCGCCGGTATCGCCGCCGCGACCCTGGGCAGCACACCGGTCGACTGGACCTGGCTGGTCGCCGATTACCGCCGTATTCGCGAACTGATCGCCGACACCATCCCGGGCTTCAAGGACTTCAACCAGAAGATCGAACACCCGGGCGGCTTCTACCTGGGCAACAGTGCCGGCGCCCGGCGCTGGAACACGACGTCAGGTCGCGCCAACTTCCGCCCCAACATCCTGCCGAAGGATCTTGTGCACGAACGCACCCGCGCCACCGGGCAGTTGCCGGACCTGATCATGCAGTCGATGCGCTCCCACGATCAGTACAACACCACCATTTACGGACTCGATGATCGTTACCGTGGTGTCAAAGGGCAGCGTGACGTGCTGTTCGTCAATGAAGCCGACATCATTCGCCTGGGCTTCAAGCCCGGGCAAAAGGCCGACATCGTGTCGATCTGGGATGACGGTCGTGAACGGCGGGTCAAGGGCTTCACCTTGCTGGCGTTTGACATTCCAGCCGGGCAGGCAGCAGCCTACTACCCGGAAGTGAACCCGCTGGTGCCGCTGGAAAGCACCGGGGATGGCAGCCATACGCCCACCTCCAAGTTCGTGGCGATCCGCCTGGAGGCCGCCAGTGACAGCGGGCTGATCATGGCCAGGTCGGCCTGAGGCAAGGCGCCTGCGGATTCAGCCAGTATCCCTGCCGGCTGCACTCGCTTCACGTTTCAAACGCCCACAAAAAAGGCCGCTTTTACACAAAAGCGGCCTGTCTCAAGTAGCTAAAGACCCGCGAAAACCAATAAAGTTCCGTCTAAAAAACAACAACTTAGCGAAATGTGCACAAGTCGTGTTACTCGTCGGATTTCGATTGTAACCGTCCTGTCACAGCCTCAGGATCGCGTCGTCATCCCTTTGAGGCTCCTCTAATGAAGTTCTCCTCGATTCTCTTGTTGTCCCTTGGCCTGATCAGCGGCGTAGCGTCAGCTGGAGGCAACACCGAAGCCGGTGTGGGCGGCGCATTGGGCGGGGTTCTTGGCTCGGTCGTCGGTCAGTCACTGGGCGGTAACACTGGCTCAACCATTGGTGCCGCACTGGGTGGTGCGGGCGGCAGTGCGGTGGGCGCCAACAAACACAGCCGTGGTGAAGCCGCCATCGGCGGTGCACTCGGCGCGGCGGGCGGCAACGTGGTCGGTCGCAACGTAGGCGGCACCACAGGCAGCCTGATCGGCGCAGCCGCTGGCGGTGGCGCGGGTGGCGCGCTGGGCAACTACATGGGCAACAAATACGATAACGATGATGACGATGACGATAACGGTCATCGCCGCTATCGCGGCGGCCACGACGATCGCCGCTACTACCGTGATGGTCACCCGGGCCGTGGCCATGCCTATGGGCATCGCAAGCACAAGCACCGTTACTATCGCGACTAAACACCACGCCGCATCACGACCGAGACTCAAAAAAAATCGCAGCCCCCGGGCTGCGATTTTTCGTTTCACACCACCAACCGCTCCAGGGCCTGGCGCAACCCGCCAGGAATCGACACCGGCTGGTTCGACGCCCGGTCCACAAACACATGGACAAAGCGCCCCGCCGCACAAGCCTCCTCTTCCCCGGTCTTGAACACGGCCAACTCGTACTGCACCGAACTGTTGCCCAGTTTGCCCACCCGCAAGCCGATCTCGATGCGCTCGGGAAAGGCAATCGACGCGAAATAGTCACAAGCCGAGCTCACCACAAAGCCCACGACCTCGCCGTCGTGAATATCCAGGCCGCCGACTTCGATCAGGTAGGTGTTCACCGCCGTATCGAAAAAGCTGTAGTAGGTCACGTTGTTCACATGACCGTAGACATCATTGTCGTGCCAGCGGGTGACGATCGGCTGGAAGTGACGGTAGTCGGTACGTTGTGGCATGCGCTCGGTCATCGGGTTTCTCGTCAAAGGGACTGGCAGTGTACGGATTGTGATGGTCGATCAGGCAGCCTGCCACTGGGCAAAACGTCCGTGCTTGACCGCCAGCTCAGCGATCACTCGCGCCGGCTTCCACAATGCACCCTGTTCAGCCTCAAGGCGCAGCAAACGGCTATGGATGTTCGCCAGCCCCTGCTGATCGGCCCAGGCCATTGGCCCGCCCTTGTCCGCCGGGAAACCATAGCCATTGAGGTACACCCGATCGATGTCGTGAGCGCAATCGGCGATGCCTTCCTGAAGAATCTTCGCCCCTTCGTTCACCAGGGCCAGCAGGCAGCGCTCAAGGATCTCTTCGGCGCCGATCTCCCGACGCTGGTAACCCAACTCCTCACTGACTCGCTGCACCAGCGCATCCACCTCGACATCGTGCTCGGCCTGACGGCTGCCGGGCTCGTAGTGGTAGAAACCGTTGCCACTCTTTTGACCGAAACGCCCCAGTTCGCACAGACGGTTATCCACCTGAATCTCGGCTTCGTCCTGACCGACTCCCGACAGTTCCCGTGCGCGCCAGCCGAGGTCGATGCCAACCACGTCGTACATGCGGAACGGCCCCATGGCAAAACCGAAGCCTTGCAGCGCGGCATCCACCTGATAGGGGAGTGCGCCTTCAAGCAACATCTTGCGTGCTTCGAGCACGTAGGTATTGAGCATCCGGTTGCCGATAAAACCGAAGCAGTTGCCCGCCACCACACTGACCTTGCCCATGCGCTGGCCCAGCGCCCCGGCAGCCTCGAGCACCGCTGGGGCCGTCTGCGCACCACGGACGATTTCCAGCAGTTTCATGATGTGCGCCGGGCTGAAGAAGTGCAGGCCCAGCACCTGTTGAGGACGCTGTGTCACGGCGGCAATGGCGTCGATGTCCAGTGCCGAGGTGTTGCTGGCGAGAATCGCTTCGGGCTTGAGCAGGCCATCGAGCTCACGGAAAATGTTCTGCTTGAGCTCGAGGTTTTCGTAGACCGCCTCGATCACCAGGTCGACGTCGCGGATCGCCGGATAGTCGAGTGCCGCGGTCACCCGAGCGATCCGCGCATCGGCTTCGGCTTGATCGATGCGGCCCTGACGGACGTTGTGGGCCCAGGTGTCGGCAATGGCCGTAAGGGCCTGGTCGAGCATCTGCGGGTTGTTGTCGACCCATTGCACCGGCACCCCGGCGTTGGCCAGGCACATGACGATGCCACGGCCCATGGTGCCTGCGCCGATCACGGCAGCACGCTGAATCTGGAAGGGCGTCTGGCTCATTGTTTGCTCTCTTGTTGGCGATCCAAAGACAGCGTCCACCATAGTCAGCCCGACAGCGTTTTTGAACTTTATTCCCGTGATGGGCGACATTCAGCGGATGGATGTTCCTCCCGACTCAACGCTCGATCTTTCCCTCGCTCTGCGTGGAAATACAGCCCGTGACGCTCCGCGTCAGCCCGGCAACTGGCTTTGCGCCCAACCCCGCACCTCGGCATAGGGATAATTCTCCAGTGCCGCAAACCCGTGAATCGCGCGGGCCTTGAGCTTGGTGAACAGCGGCACGCTGATGCCGCACAAGAACCGGGTCAGGCGCTCTGCACCCGGCACACTGCCGTTGTAGGCCTGATGCTTGTGGATAAAATCGCCACAGAGCGCATCGAAGTTTTTATCCACAAGCGCAGGCAATAGCGGCGGCTCCGGCAAGCGGGCAACCTGTCCATGACACACCGAACAATGCCCACACTGTTGCGGTGCATTATCGTCGCCGAAATACCGCGCCAAGCGGTGACCCAGGCAGTGCTCGGTGGCGAACAGGTCGAGCATCGCGTGGATTCGTGCGACTTCCGTACGCTCATGCCGGGTGAAGTAGGTGTGCAGTTCGACGCTCAAGGCCTGAGCGTCAAAATGGCTCTGCAACAGGCTGTAGACCTCAGTCATCTGCTTGCTTTCAAGCTCGACCCAGCCTTTTTCCTGGAAGTAATCCAGCGCCTTGACCACCCGGGCACGCTCGGCCTGGTGCTGTAGATACAATGCGTCGAAATTCACGGTGGCCCAGGTTCGCGCACGACTCGAAGTCTGGATGATCGCGTCGACAAAGTCCCGACGCTCGCCGTCGAAACGCGCCAACAGCACCTCGGGTTCCACCAGGAACTTGAACCGGTACTCGGCAAAGTAGGCATAACGCGGTGCGATCAGCCTTTTGAGTTCCAGCTGCACCAGCAAGGTCTTGAGCGGCAGCTGGCGAATGTTGCTCTGGTCGGCCAGCGGCCCCAGCAGGAACTCCCACTGCCCGTCCGGTGCTGCGGCCTGCAGCTCATCCAGCACACAACGGATGCCCTCCAGTTCCGGCGTATCGCCGTAGACGAAGTTCTCCAGCACGTTGAGGCTGTCGCGGTTGGCCAGCACCAGACAATCGGACGGCTGCCCGTCACGCCCGGCACGACCGATTTCCTGGCTGTAGTTCTCGATGGATTTGGGCAGGTCGAAATGCACTACGTTGCGGATATCGCTCTTGTCGATGCCCATGCCAAAGGCGATGGTAGCGACGATGCAAGTGGACTGCCCACCCATGAACCGACGTTGAATCGCCTCGCGCTGCTCATGGGGCAAACCCGCGTGGTAGGCCTCGGCCGGAAGACCGTTCTGGCTCAGATGCTGGGCAATCTGCTCGGCGGTTTTCTGCAAAGTCACGTAGACGATGCTCGGCTGCCCGGCACGCTGGCCCATCCACTCCAGCAGGCGGCGGCGCTTGTCCTGGCCGCGCACCGGTTCAACCAGCAAATTGAGGTTAGGCCGATAGAACCCGGTGGTCACCACATCGTCCGGTGCGATGGCGAACTTCGCCTGCATGTCGGCGATCACCTTGGGCGTGGCGGTCGCGGTCAGCAGCAAGGCCTGGGGGATATTGAACTGGCGCTGGTAGTCCGGCAGCTTCAGGTAGTCGGGGCGGAAGTTGTGGCCCCACTCGGAAATACAGTGCGCCTCGTCCACCACCAACAACGAGATCGGCACCTGCTGCAGGAAGTTGCGAAAGCGCTCGTTCTTCAGGCGCTCCACGGAAATCATCAGGATCTTCAACTCGCCACTGCGCGCCCGCGCCATCACCTCGTTGGCGTCGTCGCGACTCTGGGCCGAATCAATGCTCGCTGCCGCGATCCCGTGGCGCTGCAAGAACGCCAACTGGTCCTGCATCAGCGCCAGCAACGGCGAGACCACCAGTGTCAGGTGCGGCAGCAACAAGGCGGGCAGTTGATAACACAAGGACTTGCCGGACCCGGTCGGGAAAATTGCCGCGGCCGAACGCCCGGCCAGCACCGCACTGACTGCCGCTTCCTGGCCAGGCCGAAACTGCGGATAACCAAAGACCTGTTCGAGGGTGTTGTGCATTAGCGGTCACTCCGTTGACGGCTGCCACGCCAAAGGCACGGACAGAGAAGCAGCGCGTAGGGAAAAGGTCGGGGGCGAAACGCTCTCGATAGATACAAACAGAACCACTAATTCTCTCATGAACCAAGGACTCAATCGTTTAGGTTCATGACTCACCTGACGGGCCTGAGCGCCCTATTGAAAAACCCGCCACAGGCGAAGCGTCCTCATCGCAGAAAGCTTCGCAGGTATGGATGCCACTGAAGGAACACCCGATGAATCAAATGCTACCGTCTCTTGCTCTCTCCCAACCATCACGCCTGGGCCTGGTCGCCCTGCCGCTGCTGCTGAGCGGCTGCCAGAACATGACCACGCACGCCGTTGTCGACCCTGCCGCACAGGGTTACGAAACACCGGAATATCACGCCCAGAAAGGGCTGGCGATCATTAAGGCGTCGTCAATCTATGCTCGCGGTGCAAGCGGTCAGGGCGTGAGCGTCGCCCTGATCGACTCCGGGCTGAATACCGACCTGCCTGAGTTCCAGGGGCGCATTGGCGATCCTGGATACGATTACGTGACGAACCAGCCGGGTACGACCGACAGGGTCGGTCACGGTACACAGATGGCCGGCATCATTGCCGCCAACAAGGACGATCAAGGCATGCATGGTGTCGCGTTCAGCGCCCAACTGATCCCCATGCGATTTGGCGATGATGATCAGCCCTTCTTCTTCGACAGTGAAATCGCTCAGTCGTGGACGTATGCGTTCGGCAAAGGTGCGCGTATTTTCAACAACTCGTGGGCCAATGACATTCCGGCAACCGAGATCACCGAGTCGCGCTACAAGCAGGTCATGCCCGAGTCCCTCACTGTGGCCCGGCAACTGGTCGATGAGGGTGCGGTGTTCGTTTTTCCGACCGGCAATGAGCTCAGGCGCGAACCCCTGGCCGAGCCCGGCTTGCCACTGGCGGTGCCGGAGCTGGAAAAGGGATGGCTCGCCGTCGTTGCCCTGAAGCAGGACGGCACAGCCATCAACGCCAAATCCAACTACTGCGGCGTTGCCAGGGACTGGTGCATCGCGGTTCCCGGAGGCGACTCCGCCGCAGGCACGGGCTTGCAGACCACTTTGAAGTCCGGCAAGTACGGCGAAACAGCGGGTACTTCACCGGCAGCGGCCATGGTCAGCGGAGCCCTGGCCGCATTGCAGAGTCGTTACCCGCAGATGAGCCCGCAACAGATTCGCCAACACCTGCTCAAACACACAAACCGGACCGGCATCTATGCCAACAGCGAAGTGTACGGCCTGGGCCTGCTGGACCTTGAAGCCGCCTCCCGTCAACCACCACAAC
Organism: Pseudomonas sp. FW300-N1A1; assembly: GCF_058789115.1. Classification (NCBI taxonomy): domain Bacteria; kingdom Pseudomonadati; phylum Pseudomonadota; class Gammaproteobacteria; order Pseudomonadales; family Pseudomonadaceae; genus Pseudomonas; species Pseudomonas sp. FW300-N1A1. Next base: position 28,659 of record NZ_JBYTBK010000050.1, read on the forward strand.
GCGTGATCGATCAAGGAACTGATTGAAACATCGATACCTCACAGCAGCCGGAGACGACTGCTGTGCGGGAAAACCCCTACAAGAACTGACGCATCCTCTGCTGCAGCTTTACAGGCGAAACCACGCAAGCACCTGAACAATCCGGCTTATTGATCGCTCACTACGAATACCTCAACCCCCGAGTAGGACGAGGACGCAACAGCCTGAAAACGCCCTACAGATCCTGTCCATGCGGGCCATCTTGCTGAACTCAAACAGTCCTCTTTATAGTTTGCTGCGCAGCCGAGCAACCGTAAGTGTGAACTCTCTTGCGTCAGCGCACGGCCCTGCCGAGCGACTCCGCCAATGCGCACTGGAGTGACCCCGATGAACATCAGCACCCCGCCAACAAACCGTTACCAGCCGCTCAATTCCACCGCGGGTGACACGCCCGCGCTGCTCATCGACACCCTGGCCAGCCCCCAGGACCTGCTCGACGCCGCCCAGCAACGCATCCGTGCCGCCAGCGACCTGCTCGAAACGCTGTATTGCCTGAGCTTCAAGCAGGCCGACCTCAAAGACATCCCGCATATCGTCAACGCACTTTACCTGCTGACTCAGGATGGCAACGATTTGCTCGAGGTCGTTCAGCAGCGGATGGGGGAAATAAACAAAACCACAAATACTCCATACAACACCCCAAAAACCCCGCAACACTAATCGCCTTTAATACTTAACCAATCACAACTAACCTGCAAACTTGTTAATTATATAAAGGCACTACCATGACAATACTAACCGTGTACTTTTGCGGCACCGGCTCGACTAAATTCGATAACACAAACGACACCTACTGGAATGGAGAACTTGTTTCAACACTGGCATCCCATGAGCTCAGTCACGAGTTTTCCGAGTGGATCCTGGTGGATGGCCCCGGTACCGGCAACCTGCAAGCCGACGAACTGTTCTATAAATCCGAAGACTATGGCATGTCGGGGAGCCTGTTCGGCAAGGGCTGGGAAGAAAACGTCAAACACGCCCTGCAAATCGTCAAAGGCACATGCTCCTGGGAGCGGGTCGAACTTACAGAGCAGGAATACAAGCGCCTGAAGGCCGCCGGCGTTCCCATTGAAGGTGTCACCGTGAAGGGGTCCTGGTTCTGGCGCAAATACAACTACGGTGACCGAGCAGTCAACCAGCAGCAGTTACAGGAACAAATCATCAAGACTTTCCGCAAGGATGGAATAATTCCTACTCAAGTCAATCTTGTGGGCTGGAGCCGGGGTGCTATAAGTTGTCACATGCTGGCCAACATGATGCTCAATGATCGCGATCTAAAAAATATTCCGGTTAATATCTTCGCCGTTGACCCGGTACCCGGCCCACTCAACTTTCAAACCGAGCGTGTAACACTCGGCGCCAACGTCAAAGAGTATGTCGGCTTCTTTGCCCGTGACGAACGCTCCAAAGGATTTTCCTGCGTCGTCCCACTGACCCACAGCAGCACCAGGACCCACATCTACCCCATGGCCGGCCGCCATGGCACCTTGGTCGGCAACGCCAGCGCCAATGGCATAAAAGGCCCGAGCCTACTGCCGGAGCCCGGCCTGATCGTTCGCCACTTCGCCGAAACCTGCCTGACCCGCTGGGGAGGGAAACTGGAAAAGAAACTCAATCTGTCGATCCCCGACCTTGAAAACTACCACAACACCCTGAAAAACGCCGATGCCCAGTACATGCTCATGCGCAAAGAGTCCTACACCTACTTCACCGAACAAGAACAGGGCGAGCGCTATGTCTCCCACGGCAGCAAAGGCACTGCCTTTTCGTCTATCAAGGGCGCCGGGATGCAGCCTGCGACGGGACTTGGCGCGAGCCTGACGTTTAATGAATCGAGTTACCTAGAGATTCGTTGATGCTCGACGGTACGCTCGTTGATCATTCCCAGGCTCCGCGTCACTAGTGTCCGGTAAACATGTTTCATAGCTGAAGGCTGCCTTGGGCGGCCTTCAGCTTTTCTCGCTCCTGCC
>NZ_JBYTBK010000051.1:0-30455 GCF_058789115.1 Pseudomonas sp. FW300-N1A1
GCCCTGATGAAAAACCAGAGCGAATACCACCCAAACTCAGTTATTGGAGCTTCCCCTCAAACATAGAATCTCCCACACTGGACCTTGTCGTCCTGCAGGAGCGGGCTTGCCCGTAGGGATGTTAGCCGGTCGCCGCTTAAACCAGCGTCATCAACGCTTCGCGGCTGAACGGCAGGATGTCCTCTTCACGGCCATCACGCACTTTCTGCGCCCAGTCCGGATCGACCAGCAAGGCGCGGCCCACGGCCACCAGATCGAACTCATCGTTGTTCAGGCGCTCCAGCAGTTTCTCCAGGCTGGCAGGCTGCGCGACTTTGTCGGTGTTGACCATGAACTGCAGGAACTCGCCGTCCAGGCCAACGCTGCCGACCGTGATGGTCGGCTTGCCGGTCAGCTTGCGAGTCCAACCGGCCAGGTTCAGTTCAGAGCCATCGAACTCTGGCTCCCAGAAACGACGAGTCGAGCAGTGGAAAATATCCACGCCGGCATCCGACAACGGCTGCAGGAATTCACCCAGCGCCTCAGGGGTGTGCACCAGTCGCGCGGTGTAATCCTGCTGCTTCCACTGGGAAAAGCGGAAGATGATCGGGAAGCCTTCGCCGACCGCGGCACGCACGGCCCGGACCAGTTCGATGGCAAAACGCGAACGGTTGGCCAGGCTGCCACCGTATTCGTCGGTGCGCTGGTTGCTGCCTTCCCAGAAGAACTGGTCGACCAGGTAGCCGTGGGCACCATGAATTTCCACGCCGTCCATGCCGACGCTCTGTGCATCCTTGGCAGCCTGGGCAAATGCCGCGATCACCTCCTGAATGTCCTGCCGGGTCATGCCATGGACCACGACCTGACCTTCCTTGATTTTTTCCGACGGGCCGTAGCCCGGGACACTGGCGTCCGGCTCGGTGCCGATGCGCCGAACGCTGCCCACATGCCACAGTTGCGGAACGATCTTGCCGCCTTCAGCGTGCACGGCATCGACTACTTTCTTCCAGCCGGCCAGCGCGGCCTGGCCATAGAAATGCGGGACGTTGGGGTAGCCGTTGGATGCCTTGTGACCCACCGTGGTGCCCTCGGTGATGATCAGGCCCACGCCAGCCGCCGCGCGACGGCGGTAGTACTCGATCACTTTTGAGTTCGGCACACCGCCCGGAGAGAACGAACGGGTCATCGGTGCCATGACCACGCGGGTCGGCAGTTCCAGCGCGCCGAGGTTGAACGGTTTGAACAAGGCTTTGACGGGCATGCGGCACTCCACAGGGACGCGATATTTATGACGGCGATAATATGGAGACCACTAGGTGCTGAACAGCACTATTGATTGCAGTGATTAAGCTAAAAAGACAGAACGGATTGGCAGGAGCTAGAGGGCCGAAGCGGCCCCTGGTGTCTTGCGGCGATCAACAACACGTGATCGCAGGCAAGTCAGCTCCTGCAAAAAGGGATCAAGCGAGGGCTTTTTCGATGGCCTGGATGACCGTCGGATCATCCGGCGCGGTGCGTGGCGAGAAACGCGCCAGCACGCGACCGTCCTTGCCCATCAGGAATTTTTCGAAATTCCAGGTGATATCACCGGGAAATTCGGCCCCCTCGCCTGCCAGCAGACGATACAGCTGATGACGCTCATGGCCGTTGACTTCCAGCTTGCTGGACAACGGAAAAGTCACGCCGTAGTTGAGGCTGCAGAACGTCTTGATCTCGCCTTCCGTGCCCGGCTCCTGCCCGGCAAACTGGTTGCACGGCAAGCCCAGTACGCTGAAGCCTTTGGCCTTGTACTGCTGATAAAGGTTTTCCAGCGCAGCGTACTGTGGCGTCAGACCACACTTGGAGGCTACGTTGACCACCAGCACGACGTGCCCCTTGAAGGGCGCCAGAGGCAACGCCTGGCCATCCAACGCTTTTAATGTAAGGTCGTGAAAAGCACTCATGACGTACTCCAGATATCCCGTGTTTTTCTCGAAACAGGCCAGCAACCGCGCAAATACCGATGGCCGGTAACGGCCACCGACTAAAAAGGCGCCCTCGGGCGCCTCTCCAGTTATCTGAGCTTAGCGCAGAAATCAGTGGTGATGACCACCTTCGCCATGGATGTGACCATGGGCGATTTCTTCCTGGCTGGCGTCACGGATGTCGATGATCTTGACCTGGAAGTTCAGGCGCTGGCCGGCCAACGGGTGGTTGCCGTCAACGGTCACGTCGTCGCCGTCCAGATCACGGATGGTGACGATCTGCATTTGGCCGTCTGGCGCGGAAGCGTGGAACTGCATGCCCACTTCCAGTTCGTCAACGCCTTCGAACATGCTGCGGCTCAGGGTGCTGACCAGTTCGGCCGCGTATTCGCCGTAGGCGTCTTCCGGTTCTACGGCAACAGTCAGTTCGTCACCGACCGCTTTGCCTTCCAGGGCTTTTTCCAGGCCTGGAATGATGTTGCCTGCGCCTTGCAGGTAAACCAGCGGTGCGCCGCCGGCAGAGCTGTCGATGACCTCACCAGCGTCGTTGGTCAGGGTATAGTCGATGGAGACAGCCTTATTGGCGGCGATCAGCATGGGGCGAGACCTTTTGCATAAGAATAAAGAATGGGTAAGTTTAGCGAAGCAAACGCCCGAAAGCGAACAGATCCCGGATAAACGGCCCGCTTCGAGTTCATCGACGATTACCGGTTTCCATCAGGACGAGGACGGACACTGGGTAGCCGAGCTGTCTTGTGGGCACACCCAGCACCTGCGCCATCAACCCCCCTGGCAAACCAGGGCCTGGGTGCTCGACCCCGTGCAACGTATTGAAAAAATAGGTCAGCCCTTTGCCTGCGGTTGGTGCGCTCAAGGCCCGGTTAGCGATAACCTTGGCGTTTGATTCAGGCAGATCGTCAGGCATGAATGATCGCCATTGCCATGCACCTTCAGAGAATCCGCATGCAAACTTTTTTTATCGCACCCACCGATTTTGGCGTGGGCCTGACCTCCATCAGCCTCGGACTGGTGCGTACCCTCGAGCGAGCGGGGCTGAAAGTCGGCTTCTTCAAGCCGATTGCCCAGCCCCACCCCGGCGACACCGGACCGGAACGCTCCACCGAACTGGTGGCCCGCACCCACGGCCTCAAGCCACCCCAGCCGCTGGGCTTGGCCCACGTCGAGCGGATGCTCGGCGACGGTCAGCTCGATGAGCTGCTGGAAGAAATCATCACCCTGTACCAGCAGGCCGCTGTCGGCAAGGACGTCCTGATCGTCGAAGGCATGGTACCGACCCGCAGCGCCAGCTATGCCGCCCGGGTCAATCTGCATTTGGCCAAGAGTCTGGATGCCGAGGTGATTCTGGTGTCGGCGCCGGAAAACGAAGTGCTCACCGAGCTGTCCGGCCGGGTCGAGTTGCAGGCGCAATTGTTCGGTGGCCCGAAAGACCCGAAAGTCCTGGGCGTGATCCTCAATAAGGTCAAAACCGACGAAAGCATGGAGGCCTTCGCCGCGCGCCTGAAAGAACACTCGCCGTTGTTGCGCAGTGGCGATTTCCGCTTGCTCGGCTGCATTCCATTCCAGCCCGAGCTCAACGCGCCACGCACCCGCGACGTCGCCGACCTGATGGGCGCCCAGGTGCTCAACGCCGGCGACTACGAAACCCGGCGCATGACCAAGATCATCATTTGCGCGCGCACCATGCGCAATACGGTGGAGCTGCTCAAGCCCGGCGTACTGGTGGTGACGCCCGGCGACCGTGACGACATCATCCTGGCCGTCAGCCTGGCCGCCATCAACGGCGTGCCGCTGGCCGGCTTGCTACTGACCAGCGACACCCTGCCCGATCCACGGATCATGGACCTGTGCCGCGGCGCTTTACAGGCAGGCTTGCCCGTACTCTCGGTGAGCACCGGCTCCTACGACACCGCCAATCAGTTGAACGGCCTGAACAAGGAAATCCCGATCGACGACCGCGAGCGGGCGGAGATCATCACCGATTTCGTCGCCAGCCACCTGGATGCCGACTGGTTGCACCAACGCTGTGGCACCCCACGGGAAATGCGCCTGTCGCCCGCGGTGTTCCGCTATCAATTGATCCAGCGCGCCCAGGCGGCCAACAAGCGCATCGTCCTGCCCGAAGGCAGCGAGCCGTTGACCGTGCAGGCGGCAGCCATTTGCCAGGCGCGCGGTATCGCTCGCTGTGTCTTGCTGGCCAAGCCTGAAGATGTGCACGCCGTCGCCCGCGCCCAGGGCATTGAGCTGCCTGAAGGCCTGGAGATTCTCGATCCGGACCTGATCCGCCAGCGCTACGTCGAGCCGATGGTCGCACTGCGCAAGACCAAGAGTCTCAACGCGCCCATGGCCGAGCAGCAACTGGAAGACACCGTGGTGATCGGCACCATGATGCTGGCGCTCGATGAAGTCGACGGGCTGGTGTCCGGGGTCATTCACTCCACCGCCAATACCATTCGCCCGGCCCTGCAGCTGATTAAAACGGCGCCGGGCTGCACCCTGGTGTCGTCGGTGTTTTTCATGCTGTTCCCGGAGGAAGTACTGGTCTACGGCGACTGCATCATGAACCCCCATCCGAGCGCCAGCGAACTGGCCGAGATCGCCCTGCAAAGCGCTGACTCCGCCGCCGCCTTCGGCATCACGCCGCGGGTGGCCATGCTCAGCTATTCCAGCGGTGAGTCGGCCAGCGGCGAAGAGGTGGAAAAAGTCCGTGAAGCCACCTTGCTGGCCCATGAAGCGCAGAACTCGCTGTTGATCGACGGGCCCCTGCAATACGACGCTGCGGCCAACGAAACAGTGGCGCGGCAATTGGCGCCGAACAGCCAGGTGGCAGGCCGGGCAACGGTGTTCATTTTCCCGGACCTGAACACCGGCAACACCACCCACAAGGCCGTGCAACGCAGCGCCGACTGCGTCAGCCTTGGCCCCATGCTGCAAGGCCTGCGCAAACCGGTGAATGACTTGCCGCGCGGCGCCCAAGTCGACGATATCGTCTACACCATCGCCTTGACGGCGATTCAAGCCGCCAACCGACCTATGGATCTTTGAATGCTGGATTTTCTACCCGCAGCCGTACGGGGCGTGATCGCCTCGTTGCTACTGGCGCTGAACACCCTGTTATTGTGCTCGTTCCTGTTCTGCGTCGCACTCTTCAAGGTGTTGCCATTTGCCCTCACCCAACGCTTCTCTCACTGGCTGATGAACCATACCCACGAGGCCTGGATCAGCAACAACAAAGCCTGGATGAACCTGATCGGCCGTACCCGCTGGCATCTCAGCGGCCTTGAGGGCCTGGACTACCAGCATTCCTACCTGGTCACCAGCAACCACCAGAGCTGGGTCGATATCCTGGTGCTGCAGTACGTGCTCAACCGCCGTATTCGCCCGCTGAAATTCTTCCTCAAGCAGGAGTTGATCTGGGTACCCGTGATTGGCGTGGCCTGGTGGGCACTGGACTTCCCGTTCATGAAGCGTTATTCCAAGGCTTACCTGGACAAGCACCCGGACAAGAAAGGCAAGGACCTGGAAACCACCCGCAAGACCTGCGCGAAGTTTCGCAACAACCCGGTGGGCATCTTCAACTTCGCCGAAGGCACGCGCTTTACCCCGGGCAAGCACGCACAGCAGCAGTCACCGTTTCGCTACCTGCTCAAGCCAAAGGCCGGCGGCATTGCGTTTGTGCTGGACGCCATGGGTGAACAACTGGAGTCCATCGTCAACGTGACCATTCACTACCCGGCCGGACGCCCGGGCTTCTGGGACCTGTTATGCGGCAACATGAAAGACGTGGTGGTGCACTTTCAGGAACTGCAGATCCCGGCGTCATTCATCGGCAAGAACTACGAGCAGGATGGTGAGTATCGCCTGCAGTTCCAGGGTTGGATCAACCAGTTGTGGCAGGACAAGGACGCGTTGCTTGAGCAGATGCATCGCGAGTATCCCGCCAAGTAATACCCTGTCTGTGCCTGCTCGCGACGGGGCTCAACCAGACGCAAAAAAAAACCGCAGACGATCACTCGTCCGCGGTTTTTTTCTTGCAGCTTGAAGCTGAAAGCTTATAGCTGCCCCAGCCTCAGATCGCGCCACGCTTGCGCAGCAGATCCAGCACTTGCTTGACGCTTTCTTCCAGCGACAGCGACTGGGTGTCGACCACGAGGTCGGCGTCCAGCGGCACGTCATACGGGAAAGAGTCGCCCGGAATGTTGTCGCCAGCGGCGGCATACAGGCCTTGCGGATCGCGTTCGGCACAAACGATCGGCGAAGCCTGTACATACACCGTCAGTAAACGATCACTGCCGATCAATGCCTTGGCCTGCTCGCGCCCTTCAGCATCGGGTGCAACGAACGCAGCCAGGGTCAGCAAACCGGCTTCGTTGAACTGGCGCGCGACGTGAGCCGCACGACGCCAGTTCTCGGTACGCCCGACGCGGTCCAGTGACAGGCCTTTGTTCAAATCATGACGCAGGTTCTGGCCATCGAGCACAAACACCGCGCGCCCCATGTCGAACAGCTTGCGTTCAACCGCGTAGGCCAAAGTGCTTTTGCCGGCACCCGACAAGCCGCTGAACAGGACGGTGGCCGGTTGCTGGCCGAAGCGCTGGGCACGCTCTTCGGTCGCCACATGAGCCAGTTTTCCATGGTGTGTGCTGCTGCCGTGAGCCAATGGCTGGGCGACGATCATGCCGGCGCCCACCGTGCCATTGGTCAAGCGGTCGATGATGATGAACGCACCGGTCGTGCGGTTGCTCTCGTAACCGTCGAGGGCAATCGGCGCGTCGAGCGCGATCTTGACCTTGCCGATTTCGTTCAGCTGCAACGCGCTGGCCGGGCCTTCTTCCAGGGTGTTCACATCGACCTTGTTGACGATGCTGGCAATGGAGCCCGGCACATAACTGGTGGCGCGCTTGATGTCGTACTTCTTGCCCGGCAGCATCGGCTCTTCAGCCATCCACACCAGCATCGCTTCGAAGTGGTCGGTGACTGGCGGCACACTGTCAGCATGCACCAACAGGTCACCACGGGAGATGTCGATCTCGTCTTCCATGGTCAGGGTGACGGCCTGACCCGGACCGGCGTGCTCCAGTTCACCGTCGAAGGTGACGATGGATTTCACGCGGCTGCTCTTGCCAGAAGGCAGCACCACGACTTCGTCGCCCTTCTTGACGATGCCGCTGGCCAGGGTGCCGGCAAAACCACGGAAGTTCAGGTTCGGACGGTTGACGTACTGCACCGGGAAACGCAGGTCGGTGAAGTTACGATCTCCCGCCACTTCCACGGTCTCGAGGATCTCCATCAGCGACTGGCCGGTGTACCATGGCGAGCGCTCGGACTTGTTCACCACGTTGTCGCCCTTGAGGGCCGACATCGGCACGAAGTGCATGGTGGCGGGCTTCATCTTCAGGCCTTCGGCAAACGCCAGGTAATCGGCCTTGATCGACTCGAACACACCCTGGTCGAAGTCCTTGAGGTCCATCTTGTTGATGGCCACGACGATGTGCTTGATGCCCAGCAGGGAGGCGATGAAGCTGTGGCGACGGGTCTGGGTCTGCACACCATAACGGGCATCGACCAGGATGATCGCCAGGTCACAGGTGGAGGCACCGGTCGCCATGTTGCGGGTGTACTGCTCATGGCCGGGGGTGTCGGCGATGATGAATTTGCGCTTGGCGGTGGAGAAATAGCGGTAGGCAACATCGATGGTGATGCCTTGCTCACGCTCGGCCTGCAGGCCGTCGACCAGCAACGCCAGGTCGATATCATCGCCCGTGGTGCCGACTTTTTTCGAGTCGCGGGTAATGGCTTCCAGATGGTCTTCGTAGATCATCTTGGAGTCGTGCAGCAGGCGCCCGATCAGGGTGCTCTTACCGTCGTCGACGTTACCGCAGGTCAGAAAGCGCAGCAGCTCTTTGCGTTCGTGCTGGCCCAGGTAGGCGAGGATGTCCTCGCTGATCAAATCAGATTGGTGAGACATGACAACCCCTTAGAAATAACCCTGACGTTTTTTGTCTTCCATGGAGCCGGCGCCATCGTGATCGATGACCCGGCCCTGGCGCTCGGAAGTACGCGTCAGGAGCATTTCCTGAATGATGTCCGTAAGGCTTTCGGCCTCGGACTCCACCGCGCCCGTCAACGGGTAGCAACCAAGGGTACGGAAACGGACTTTCTTCTTGACGATGCGGGCTTTGTCTTCGTCGCTCAGGTGCTCGAGGATGCGCTCGTCGTCGATCATGATCAGCGTACCGTTCTTCTCGATGACGTTACGCTCGGCGGCGAAGTACAGCGGGACGATCGGGATACCTTCCAGGTAGATGTACTGCCAGATGTCCAGCTCGGTCCAGTTCGACAGCGGGAACACGCGGATCGACTCGCCTTTGTTGACCTTGCCGTTGTAGACGTTCCACAGCTCCGGACGCTGGTTTTTCGGGTCCCAGCGGTGCTTGCTGTCGCGGAACGAGTACACGCGCTCTTTGGCGCGGGATTTCTCTTCATCGCGACGGGCGCCACCGAAGGCTGCGTCGAAACCATGCTTGTCCAGGGCCTGCTTCAGGCCTTCGGTCTTCATGATATCGGTGTGCTTGGCACTGCCGTGGGTGAAGGGGTTGATGCCTTGCGCCACGCCTTCGGGGTTGACGTGGGTAATCAGGTCCAGGCCCAGCTCTTCGACCATCTTGTCGCGGAAGCTGTACATCTCCTGGAACTTCCATTGGGTGTCGACGTGCATCACCGGAAACGGCAGCTTGCCCGGGAAGAATGCCTTGCGTGCCAGGTGCAGCATAACGGCGGAGTCTTTACCGATGGAGTACAGCATGACCGGGTTGTCGAACTCGGCGGCCACCTCGCGGATGATGTGGATGCTTTCCGCCTCCAGCTGTTTCAGATGCGTCAGTTTGTCGACCATGGCTACTCACGAAAGCTTTCTTATGAACGGCCAGCGGGCCGTGTTCGAGCGAGGATCCTAGCACAGCGTCATCTTCTAATCAGGACGCCAACTAGATCGAAAGGGCATATGAATATGCCTGCGCGTTCTGGCGCCGCGGTCCCACAAGGAAATCAGATCGGGTTGGGACAGTCGATGAAGATGTGCTCCAGGGCGAACCGCCGCGCCAGGTATTCCCCCAGTGCCTGCACGCCATAGCGCTCGGTGGCGTGATGACCGGCCGCGATAAAGCTGATGCCATTCTCGCGGGCGCTGTGGAAGGTTTGCTCGGACGCCTCGCCACTCAGGTACAAATCGACGCCGGCTTGCACCGCCTGGTCAATGTAACCCTGGCCACCACCGGTGCACCAGCCCACACGCCGAATCATCTCGCGGCCTTCGATCAGCAAGGGTTCACGGCCCATGACGTCCCGCACATGACGGGCGAAGTCCCGCGCGGTCATGGGTTCGGCCAGCGAGCCCACCAACCCGACCACCTTGAGGTTATCCGGGTCCAGCGGACCTTCCACGGTGATATCCAGTTGGCGAGCCAGTTGCACGTTGTTGCCCACATCCGGGTGCAAATCCAGCGGCAAGTGATAGGCCAACAGGCTGATATCGTGCTTGAGCAGGGTCTTGAGGCGGCGCTGCTTCATGCCGGTGATGCAGGGGTTCTCGCCCCTCCAGAAATAACCGTGGTGGACCAGCACCAGGTCGGCCTGGGCTTCGACTGCGGCATCGAGCAAGGCCTGGCTGGCCGTGACGCCGCTGACGATACGCATGACCTGCGGCCGACCTTCGACTTGCAAGCCATTGGGGCAATAATCGGAAATCTTCGGACTGCTGAGGTAGCGATCCGCTTCTTCTACCAGGGTGCTCAGGGCAACGGCCATAAAAGACTCCTAAATATCCCATTCAGAGGCGCGCGCGGCCTCGTATAATGCGCAACATTATGGGCCGTGGTTGGCCCGTCGTAACCTCCCAGGATTTGTTCAATGCTCAAGGGTCTGCGTTTTTTTGGCTGGCCGCTGTTGGCCGGCGTGCTGATTGCGTTGCTGATTATCCAGCGTTACCCGCAATGGGTCGGGCTACCGAGCCAGGATGTGAACCTTCAGCAGGCCCCGCAAACTACCCTGAACCAGCATGGACAGGTGTCCTACGCCGATGCGGTGGTCATCGCGGCTCCCGCGGTGGTCAACCTCTACACCACCAAAGTGGTCAACAAAACCACTCACCCGCTGTTTGAAGACCCACAGTTCCGACGCTTCTTCGGTGACAACGCGCCCAAGCAGAAACGCATGGAGTCGAGCCTCGGTTCCGGGGTGATCATGAGCCCGGAAGGTTATTTGCTGACCAATAACCACGTCACCGCCGGCGCCGATCAGATCGTGGTCGCACTCAAGGATGGTCGTGAAACCCTGGCTCGCGTCATCGGTAGCGATCCGGAAACCGACCTCGCGGTGCTGAAAATCGACTTGAAGCACCTGCCATCGATCACGGTCGGCCGCTCGGAAAGCATCCGGGTCGGCGACGTTGCGCTGGCCATCGGCAACCCGTTCGGCGTCGGCCAGACCGTGACCATGGGCATCATCAGCGCCACCGGGCGCAATCAGTTGGGCCTGAACAACTACGAAGACTTCATCCAGACCGATGCCGCGATCAACCCGGGCAACTCCGGCGGCGCGCTGGTGGATGCCAACGGCAACCTGACCGGCATCAACACGGCGATATTCTCCAAGTCCGGCGGCTCACAAGGTATCGGCTTCGCGATTCCGATCAAGCTGGCCATGGAGGTGATGAAGTCGATCATCGAGCACGGCCAGGTGATTCGCGGCTGGCTGGGCATTGAAGTGCAACCCCTGAGCCAGGAATTGGCGGAGTCGTTTGGCCTGTCGGGGCGACCGGGTATTGTCGTTGCCGGGATTTTCCGTGATGGCCCGGCACAAAAAGCCGGCCTGCAATTGGGCGACGTGATCCTCAGCATCGATGGCGAACCTGCCGGTGATGGCCGTCGTTCGATGAACCAGGTGGCGCGGATCAAGCCGACCGACAAGGTCAGTATCCAGGTCATCCGCAACGGCAAGGAACTCGAACTGACAGCGGAAATCGGCCTGCGGCCACCCCCTGCCCCGATCGCCAAAAAAGCAGAGTAAGCGCTAGCCCGCCGGTTGTTCAGTTCGCTGACGTTGTACACCTTGTGGCGAGGGGGCAAGCTCCCTCGCCACACGATCAAGTCATTTACAGGTCGCCGAGTGCGTCGATCAATGCCTGGTTCTGCTCTGGCGTGCCGATGGTAATGCGCAGGAACTGGGCAATCCGCTCCTGCTTGAAGTGACGAACGATCACGCCCTGCTCGCGCAACTTCGCCGCCAGGCCAGCAGCGTCGTGCCGAGGATGGCGGGCGAAAATGAAGTTCGCCGCCGACGGCAGCACGTCAAAGCCCTTCTCCTGCAGCTGCGCAACCACCTGCTCGCGACTGTCGATCACCCGTCGACAGGTCTTGTCGAAGTACTCGCGATCATCAAAGGCTGCGGCCGCGCCGACGATCGCCAGGCGATCCAGCGGATACGAGTTGAAGCTGTTCTTGATCCGCTCCAGCGCCTCGATCAGGTCCGGATGCCCCACCGCCAGGCCCACACGCAAACCCGCCAGCGAGCGTGATTTGGACAGGGTCTGGGTGACCAGCAGGTTCGGGTAGCGATCGACCAGACTGATCGCGGTTTCACCGCCGAAGTCGATGTAGGCTTCATCGACCACGACCACCGAATCCGGGCTGGCCTTAAGGATCTGCTCCACGGCGTCCAGCGCCAGCAGGCAACCGGTCGGTGCGTTCGGGTTAGGGAAAATGATCCCGCCGTTCGGTTTGGCGTAGTCCGCCGGATTGATCTGGAACTGCTCGTCCAAAGGCACCGCGTCGAATTTGATGCCGTACAACCCGCAGTAGACCGGGTAGAAGCTGTAGCTGATGTCCGGGAACAGCAGCGGCTGATCGTGTTGCAGCAACCCGTGGAAGATGTGCGCCAGGACTTCATCGGAACCGTTGCCGAGGAATACCTGGTTGCCCTGTACGCCGTAGTACCTGGCAACGGCCTGCTTGAGCAGGTCGCTGTTGGGGTCCGGGTACAGGCGCAGCGCGTCGTTTAGCTCGGTCTGCATCGCCGCCAGTGCCTTGGGGGATGGACCGTAGGGGTTTTCGTTGGTGTTGAGCTTGACCAGTTTCGCCAGCTTCGGCTGTTCGCCCGGCACATAGGGCACCAGATCCTTGACGAACGAACTCCAGAATTTACTCATGTTCAGTTTCCTTCTTTGTCGTCAACGATGCGGTATTCGGCGCTGCGGGCGTGGGCCGTCAGCGATTCGCCACGGGCCAGCACGGAAGCCGTCTTGCCCAGTTCCGAAGCGCCTGCCTCGGAGCAGAAGATGATCGACGAACGCTTCTGGAAGTCATACACCCCCAGCGGCGAAGAGAAACGCGCGGTGCCGGAAGTCGGCAATACGTGGTTGGGGCCGGCGCAGTAGTCGCCCAGGGCCTCGCTGGTGTGGCGCCCCATGAAGATCGCCCCGGCGTGGCGAATCTGCGGCAGCCAGGCTTGAGGATCAGCGACCGACAGCTCAAGGTGCTCCGGCGCAATGCGATTGGCCACCTCGATGGCTTGCTGCATGTCACGCACCTGGATCAGTGCACCACGGCCATTGATCGAGGTTTCGATGATCTGGGCACGCTCCATGGTCGGCAACAGCTTGGCAATGCTCGCCGCCACCTGGTCGAGGAACCCGGCATCGGGGCTGACCAGAATCGCCTGGGCGTCTTCGTCGTGCTCGGCCTGGGAGAACAGGTCCATGGCGATCCAGTCCGGATCGGTCTGGCCGTCACACACCACGAGGATTTCCGAAGGACCGGCAATCATGTCGATGCCCACCTGGCCAAACACATGACGCTTGGCAGTGGCCACATAGATGTTGCCAGGGCCGACGACCTTGTCGACCTTCGGCACGCTTTCGGTGCCGTAGGCCAGCGCCGCCACGGCTTGCGCGCCGCCAATGGTGAACACCCGGTCGACGCCCGCGATGCACGCCGCCGCCAGCACCAGTTCGTTGACTTCACCACGCGGGGTCGGCACGACCATGACCACTTCGATCACGCCAGCCACCTTGGCCGGAATCGCGTTCATCAGCACCGAGGACGGATAGGACGCCTTGCCGCCAGGCACGTACAGGCCGGCGCGGTCCAGTGGTGTGACCTTCTGGCCCAGTACCGTGCCGTCGGCTTCGGTGTAGGTCCAGGAGTCCTGCTTTTGTTTTTCGTGGTAGCTGCGCACCCGGGCAGCGGCTTTTTCCAGGGCTTCTCGCTGGGGCACGGTAATGCGGGTCAGTGCCAGCTCCAGACGTTCGCGTGGCAGGATCAGGTCCGCCATCGAGGCAACCTGCAGGCCATCGAACTTCTGGGTGAACTCAACCAGCGCGGCGTCGCCACGCTCACGCACCGCCTTGATGATGTCCAGCACTCGCTGATTGACCGAGTCGTCAGACACACTTTCCCAGCTCAGCAGATGATCCAGATGATGCGCGAAATCCGGGTCAGCAGCGTTGAGTCGGCGAATTGCAGTCGGTGCGGTCATAGCGAGAGCCTCATAGGATTGGCAAAAACTCAGGCGCCCTAACTTAGCCGTCGTTTCCGCTTGGGCACCTGAGAATTCTGGCTATGAGGCGGATAGACGGGCGCAACTTAACGTCGCGCAGGTGAATCAGCCGCGGTGTCGAGACTCCACTGCCTTGCGCAGGGTGTCGATCAACGCCTGGATTCGGGCGTGCTGCATTTTCATTGAAGCTTTGTTGACGATCAGCCGGGAGCTGATGGCCGCAATGAAGTCCTGTGGCTCCAGGCCGTTGGCCCGCAGCGTGTTACCGGTATCGACCACGTCGATGATCTTGTCCGCCAGACCGATCAACGGCGCCAACTCCATCGAGCCGTAAAGCTTGATGATGTCGACCTGACGACCCTGCTCGGCATAGTAACGCTTGGCAACATTGACGAACTTGGTGGCAATACGCAGACGGCCCTTGGGCTCGACCGCGCCGATTTTACCGGCGGTCATCAACTTGCACTGGGCGATCTGCAGGTCCAGTGGCTCGTACAGGCCCTGGCCGCCGTATTCCATCAGCACATCTTTACCGGCGACGCCCAGGTCAGCGGCACCATGCTCGACGTAGGTCGGCACATCGGTGGCACGCACGATCAGCAAGCGCACGTCGGCCTGGGTCGTGGGGATGATCAGCTTGCGGCTCTTGTCCGGATTCTCGGTCGGCACGATGCCCGCTTCAGCCAGAAGCGGCAGGGTGTCGTCGAGGATGCGGCCCTTGGACAGTGCGATGGTCAACATGGGAAACGTCAGTCCTTATCAGGCAACGATGCCCGGTCGCAAACGGCGCCGGACACAGGCCGAGCCTGAAACAGGCTCGACTTCAATCAATCTATGGGCACTTCCCTGTGCCCTTGACGCAGGGACTAGCCCGGTACGCGGCGGATCTTCGCGCCCAGCATCTGCAACTTCTCTTCGATGCACTCGTAGCCACGGTCAATGTGGTAGATGCGATCGATCAGGGTGTCGCCTTCGGCGATCAGTGCCGAAATCACCAGGCTGGCCGAAGCCCGCAGGTCGGTAGCCATCACTGGCGCGCCCTTGAGTTTTTCGATACCAGTGACAATGGCGGTGTTGCCTTCGACCTGGATGTGAGCACCCATGCGATGCAGTTCGTAGACGTGCATGAAGCGGTTTTCGAAGATCGTCTCGATCACAGCGCCAGTGCCTTCGGCAATCGCGTTGAGGGAGATGAACTGCGCCTGCATGTCGGTCGGGAACGCCGGGTACGGAGCCGTACGCACGTTAACAGCTTTAGGCCGCTTGCCGTGCATGTTCAGCTCGATCCAGTCTTCGCCGGTGGTGACTTCAGCACCCGACTCACGAAGCTTTTCCAGAACGGCTTCAAGAATGGTCGGATCCGTGTCCTTGACCTTCACACGACCGCCGGTCACGGCAGCAGCGACCAGGTAGGTACCGGTTTCAATACGGTCCGGCATGACTTTGTAGACCGCCGAGTGCAAGCGCGGTACGCCGTCGATGGTGATGGTGTCGGTGCCGGCACCCTGGACCTTGGCGCCCATGGCGTTGAGGAAGTTCGCCAGGTCGACGACTTCAGGTTCGCGAGCGGCGTTTGCCAGAACGCTGCGACCGTTGGCCAGCGCCGCCGCCATCATGATGTTCTCGGTACCGGTCACGCTGACGGTATCGAAGAAGAAGTGCGCACCACGCAAGCCGCCTTCCGGTGCCTTGGCCTTGATGTAGCCGCCTTCGACGTCGATGGTCGCGCCCATGGCCTCAAGGCCACGGATGTGCAGGTCGACCGGACGCGAACCGATGGCGCAACCGCCAGGCAGGGCGACTTCAGCTTCACCGAAACGCGCAACCATAGGGCCCAGCACCAGGATCGAGGCACGCATGGTTTTCACCAGTTCGTACGGTGCGATCAGGGTCTTGATGGTGCGCGGGTCGATTTCGACGCTGAGCTTCTCGTCGATCACCGGCTCAATGCCCATGCGACCGAACAGTTCGATCATGGTGGTGATGTCGTGCAGGTGCGGCAGGTTGGCGACAGTCACCGGGCCGTCACACAGCAGCGTTGCCGCCAGAATCGGCAGGGCAGAGTTCTTTGCCCCGGAGATGCGGATTTCGCCATCAAGACGAACGCCGCCGGTAATAATCAATTTATCCATAAGAATCTCGACGCCCTTGGGCTCAGGTGCGCTCGGCCCAGGCCGCGCTGCTGAAAAATTTCATAGTGACCGCGTGGATGCTGCCATCAGCGATCCATGGGTTCAAATGGGCATAGATGCTCTGTTGACGCTTGACCGGGCTCAAAGCCACCAGTTCATCGCTAATCACGTTCAGCTGAAAGTTGCAGCCTTCGCCCTCAACTTCTACCTGTACGGATAAAAGAGTCTCGGACAGCTTTCCCTCAAGGAAGCTCTTCACTTCGTTGGCCTGCATGCTCAACCTCAATCGGCGCCCTGTGCGCACGGGTCGGACATCATACAAAAAAGCCCCGCGCCTGCGAACCCCGCATGGCAGGACTCTGACGGGGGGCCTTTTATAGATGTTAGTTAAGGGTGCGCCAAAATCCCGGTCAAACCAGAGACCTGAGCGATTTCACGCATGTCATCAGGCAATGCACGGACACTCACAGCCTTGCCACCGGCTGCCGCGTCGCGCATGAAAGCCATCAGCAACGACAAACCGACGCTGCTGGACTTCTCCACGCCCGAGCAATCCAGCACCACGGCTGGCGCGGTACTGGACTTGATCAGGGCCTGGCCCTGCTTGCGCAGTTCCGGGCCGGAGCGATAATCGAGTACGCCACTGAGCATCAGCTCACCAGCTTCGCCCATACGGACGGCCGACTCACTCATTGCGCTTGCTTCTCGGTGGCCTGCTCAGTGTTTGCCTTGGCTTTGGCGACTTCACCGGCCCAACCATTGATGGTCTTGTCCAGGTCGTTGCCATTGCGCTGCATCGCGTCGGCGAACTGGTCACGGAACAGTTTGCCAATGTTGATGCCGTTGATGATCACGTTGCGCAGCTTCCACTCGCCATTGATCTTCTCGAGTGTGTAGGACACAGGATAGATCGAGCCATTACTACCCTTGACGGTCATGCCAACGCTGGTACGGGTTCCCGACTCATCCTTGGCAGGCTCGACGACGATGCCCTGGTTGTTGTACTCGAGCAAGGCGTTGCCATAGAACTGGAACAGGCCGGTCTTGAAGTTTTCTTCAAAGGTCTTCATCTGCGCAGGCGTGGCCTTGCGCGAGTACTTGACCGTCATGATGCTCTTGGAAATGCCCTCGGCATCCACCACGGGCCCGACAATGCTGTTCAATGCAGCATAAAAGTCCTTCGGATCCTGCTTGTACTTCTCTTTGTTGGCCGCAAGGTCTGCGAGCAACCGGTTGGTCGTATCCTGTACCAGCTCGTGCGCCGAAGGCGCAGCTACGGCGTTAGCCATCAGCGGCAAGGCCGCGAGCAAGACAAACAGGCTACGTCGCAAGGTAGAGATCATGGAAAAACTCCTCATTTGGCGTCTTTACTAACGGTATTGAGCAAGAATTTACCGATCAGGTCCTCGAGCACCAGCGCCGACTGCGTGTCATGGATGGTCTGGCCATCCTTGAGCAGACTCTCCTCACCGCCAACGCTGATACCGATGTACTTCTCGCCCAGCAGACCGGCGGTGAGGATGGAAGCCGTGGAATCAGACGGTAGATTATCTACACGTTTCTCCAGTTCCAACGTCACTCGACCGGTGAAGCTGTCGCGATCCAGATCGATTGCCGTGACCTTGCCGATGGTCACACCGGCCATGGTCACTTTGGATCTGACCGTCAAACCGGCGATATTGTCGAAATAGGCATAAAGTTTATAGCTGTCGGTGCTCGAAACGGGGGACAGTCCACTGACCCGCAGGGCAAGCAGCAGTAAAGCCAGGATGCCAGCCAGCAAGAAAAGGCCGACACCGATTTCCAGGGTGCGGTTTTGCATCAGAAATCTCCAAACATCAAGGCGGTCAAAATAAAGTCCAGGCCGAGGATGGCCAATGAGGCATACACCACGGTCTTGGTGGTGGCACGACTGATCCCTTCCGAGGTGGGGTCACAGTCATAGCCTTGGAATACGGCGATCCAGGTCACGACAAAGGCAAAGACCATGCTTTTGATAATGCCGTTGAGCACGTCACCATTGAACGTCACGCTGTTTTGCATGTTCGACCAGTAGGAGCCTTCATACACACCCAGCCAGTCAACCGCCACCCAGGAGCCGCCCCAGATTCCGACCACGCTGAAAATCATCGCCAGCAGTGGCAGGGAGATGAAGCCAGCCCACAGACGGGGGGCAATGATGTACTTGAGCGGATCGACGCCAATCATTTCCAGACTGGACAGTTGCTCGGTGGACTTCATGTTGCCGATTTCCGCAGTCAACGCGGAGCCCGCGCGCCCGGCGAACAACAATGCCGTGACCACCGGCCCCAACTCACGCAACAGGGTCAGCGCCACCATCTGCCCAACCGCCTGCTCCGAGCCGTAGCTGGACAGAATGTTGAAGCCCTGCAGCGCCAGCACCATGCCGATGAAGATCCCGGAGACCACGATGATCACCAGGGACATGACGCCGACCGAATGCAACTGCTTGACCAGCAGGCTGAAACCGCTGCCTACGCTGCCGCGCCCGAGCAACGCGTGAAACAGGAACAGCGATGAACGACCCAGGACCGCGACGCTGTCGATGCCGGCCTGGCCGAATCGACGAACTCTTTCTATTAGTGAAATCTTGCGCATCAGCGCTTCCCCAGAAGATCTGCGCGGTAATCCGTCGCTGGAAAGTGGAACGGTACCGGCCCGTCCGGATCACCTTTCATGAATTGGCGAATTCTCGGATTATCGGAATCCATCAACTCGGCGGGCGTGCCCTGCCCCAGCACCTGCCCATCACCGACGACATACAGATAGTCGGCAATGCTCGCGGTTTCGGCCAGGTCATGGGAAACCACGATGCTGGTAATCCCCAGGGCGTCGTTGAGCAGACGGATCAGGCGTACCAGTACGCCCATGGCGATAGGGTCCTGGCCGACGAATGGCTCGTCGTACATGAGAATACGCGGATCCAGGGCAATGGCACGGGCCAGCGCCACACGACGCTTCATGCCACCGGACAGCTCATCGGGCATCAACTCGATTGCGCCACGCAAGCCCACTGCCTCCAGCTTCATCAATACGATGTCGCGGATCATTTCTTCCGGCAGTTGGGTATGAATACGCAACGGGAATGCGACGTTCTCGAACACATCGAGGTCGGTGAACAGTGCACCGCTCTGGAACAACACGCCCATGTGCTTGCGCGCATCGAACAGATCGCTACGCGACAGCTTGGGCAAATTCTGCCCGTTGACCCACACTTCGCCACCGGAAGGACGCAACTGCGCGCCCATCAGGCGCAACAGCGTGGTTTTCCCGCAGCCGGAAGGTCCCATGATGCCGGTGACCTTGCCGCGTGGAATGCGAATATCGACATTGTTGAAAATGCTACGCGCGCCGCGCTTGAAGGACACTCCCTTCAGCTCGACCGCGTAGGCGTTATCGGCACTCATCTAAACTCCTTGCGATGCAAGCCTCTCACTCGGACGCTGCGATCTCTGGCGAGAGCACATACTGCCCGGGCAGGCCGAACTGGCGACGAACTATATCACTGCCCGCCCTTGGCGCCCAAGGACGAAGACCGCTGCATTCAGCTTCAATTAAGGTTGATAGCCGCTAATCAGAGAGTTCCGGTGACACAGACCGCAGAAAGCATGACGAACTAACGTGAGCGAATGGCCCATTACAGCTATAATCGCCACCTTTTCATTCAGCTAAACGAATTCAGACATGAGCCAGTCCAGCGACCTGATTCAATCGGCACAACGTACGATCCGCCTCGAGCTTGAAGCCGTAAAAGGCTTGCTACCCCATATCGACGCTGATTTCGTACGCGCGTGCGAGTTGATTCTGGCCAGCAAGGGTCGCGTGGTAGTGGTCGGCATGGGTAAGTCCGGGCATATCGGCAGTAAAATTGCCGCGACCCTGGCCAGCACCGGCACCACAGCATTCTTCGTACACCCCGCCGAAGCCAGTCACGGCGACATGGGCATGATCACGCGCGACGACGTCATCCTCGCGCTATCGAACTCCGGCTCCACCAACGAAATCATTACGCTGCTGCCGCTGATCAAGCGCTTGGGCATACAGCTGATCAGCCTGACCGGCAATCCTGACTCGCCGTTGGCCAAGGCCGCCGAGGTCAACCTCAATGTCCACGTCGAACATGAGGCCTGCCCGCTGAACCTGGCGCCAACCTCATCGACGACTGCCGCCCTGGTCATGGGCGATGCGCTGGCGGTTGCCCTGCTGGAAGCGCGCGGCTTTACGGCGGAAGACTTCGCTTTTTCGCACCCCGGTGGCGCACTGGGCCGCCGTCTGTTGCTCAAGGTGGAAAGTGTCATGCACGCCGGGGACGAGCTGCCCTGTGTCGCGCGCGGCACCCCGCTCAAAGACGCATTGATGGAAATGACCCGCAAGGGCCTGGGCATGACCGCGGTACTGGAGGCTGACGGGAAACTGGCCGGGATCTTCACTGACGGCGACCTGCGCCGCACCCTGGATCGCAGCATCGACATCCACAACACCACCATCGACACCGTCATGACCCCTCACGGCAAGACCGCCCGCGCCGACATGCTGGCCGCAGAAGCCCTGAAAATCATGGAAGACAACAGAATCAACGCATTGGTAGTGGTGGACAAGGACGATCGCCCCGTTGGCGCCTTCAACCTGTCCGACCTGCTGCGCGCGGGAGTCATGTAATGAACACCGACCTGCTGCAACGCGGCAAAAACATCAGGCTGGCCGTGTTCGACGTCGATGGCGTCCTGACCGATGGGCGCCTGTACTTCCTCGAAGACGGCAGCGAGTTCAAGTCGTTCAACACCCTGGACGGCCAGGGCATCAAAATGTTGATGGCCACGGGTGTAACAACGGCCATAATCAGTGGTCGTAAGACCCCGCTCGTCGAGAAGCGCGCAAAAAATCTCGGGATTCCCCACCTGTTTCAGGGGCGCGAGGACAAACTGGTCGTACTCGACAGCCTTCTCGCGCAGCTGGGCCTGAGCTATGAGCAGGTTGCCTATCTGGGTGACGACCTGCCTGACCTGCCGGTGATTCGCCGTGTCGGCCTGGGCATGGCCGTCGCCAACGCTGCAAGTTTCGTTCGCGAACACGCCCACGGCACTACCCTTGCCCGTGGAGGCGAAGGTGCAGCACGCGAATTTTGCGAATTGATTCTACGCGCCCAAGGCAACCTTGAAGCCGCCAACGCCGCGTACCTGTGAGCCATTTATGCTGAGCAAAAAGTTTCGCAACATATTGTTTTTCGGGGCCATTGCCGCGCTGCTCGCGGCTGTTGGCTATTGGAATATCAGTCCAGAACGCTTTCTCGACAAGCCGGTAACGGTGGTCAACGAGAGCGAGATCGACTTCTATGCAACCAACGCCCATAGCGTGCAGTACCTGCCCGACGGCAAGTTGCAGTACGAAATGACCTCCGACAAGGTCGAGCACGTCAAGGCCAGCGATGTGACACTGGTGACCAAGCCGGACCTGCAGCTGTATCGCGGCACCGAGTTTCCCTGGCACGTCCAGAGTGAGCGTGGCGAGGTCAACCCTGGCGGCACCGAAGTCGAACTGATCGACTCGGTACGCATTGCGCGCACCGACGCAAAGGACCGCGCGATGATCATTACCAGCAGCCGCATGACCGTATTCCCGCAGCAGCAATATGCGCAGACCCAGCAAGCCGTTAGAATCGACGGTGCTGGCGGTGTATCGACGGGGACCGGCATGAAAGCGTATTTGAAAGAAAGCAGGATACACCTGCTATCGAACGTAAGAGGACAGTATGAGGCTCGTTAAAACCCTCCCTATTTTGCTCAGTCTGGGCGCAGCACTGGGAAGCGTGAGCGCCTGGGCTCTGCCGAACGATAGAGATCAACCTATCCGCATTCAGGCCGACGACGCACAGCTGGACGACAAGAACGGCATCGCCACTTACAAAGGTGACGTGATCATCACCCAGGGCACGATGAAGGTCACCGGCAACACCGTGACTATCACTCGCACAGCGGCTGGCGATATCGACGTCGTGACCTCGGTGGGCAACCTGGCCTACTTCGAGCAGATGCAAACCGCGGGCGACACCAAGCCTGTCCAGGGTTATGGGGTGACTATCCAGTACCACGCTTCGCAAGACCGCGTCGTGCTGATCGATCGCGCCAAAGTCGTCGACAAGGATGGCAACATCACCCAAGGCGAGAAAATCGTCTACGACACCAACAAAAAGCTCGCCAGCGCCGGTCGCGCGACGGGCAGCAAGGTCACCGAACAACGCCCGCGCATCGACATGGTGATTCAGCCTAAAAAGAAAACCGACGAGCAAAAGGCCCCTTAAATGGCAACTCTGAAAGCCCAGCATCTGGCCAAGAGCTACAAGAGTCGCCAGGTCGTGCGTGACGTCAGCCTGTCGATCGACAGCGGCCAGATTGTTGGCCTGCTAGGCCCGAATGGCGCCGGCAAGACCACCTGTTTCTACATGATCGTGGGCCTGGTCCAGGCCGACCAGGGACGCGTGCTGATCGATGACCTGGACGTCAGCCACCAACCCATGCACGGGCGTGCACGGGCGGGCATCGGCTATCTTCCGCAAGAAGCGTCGATCTTCCGCAAACTGTCGGTCGCCGACAACATCATGGCCATTCTCGAAACCCGCAAGGAACTCGACAACGCCGGTCGGCGCAAGGAGCTGGAAAGCCTGCTTCAGGAATTCCACATCAACCACATTCGTGAAAACCTGGGCATGAGCCTTTCCGGCGGTGAACGTCGCCGCGTGGAAATCGCACGCGCGCTGGCCACGGCACCGAAGTTCATCCTGCTCGACGAACCCTTCGCCGGCGTGGACCCTATTTCGGTAGGTGACATCAAGCAGATCATTCACCACCTCAAGGCCAAGGGCATTGGCGTACTGATCACGGACCACAACGTCCGCGAAACCCTGGACATCTGCGAAACGGCCTACATCGTCAACGACGGCCAACTGATCGCCGAAGGCGACGCTGAAACCATCCTGGCCAACGAGCTGGTCAAGGAAGTGTATCTGGGCCATGAGTTCCGCCTCTAGGCGCCGAGGCGCCTGGAGAGTTGCCGGGGCGTAATGTCAATGCGGTCGTGAATGTTTTTATTGTCTCAACGCTCTAGGCAAACACTTCAGTTTCAGGCATATAATTTGCTTATGTTTGGCGCTTCGGCGCCCTGTAGTGGATGGCGCATGTGCGCCGGCGAATAAGGTGTTAAGCCCCAGCCATGAAACCATCGCTAGTCTTGAGAATGGGCCAGCAGCTGACGATGACACCGCAGCTGCAACAGGCCATCCGCCTGCTCCAATTGTCGACCCTGGACCTGCAACAGGAAATCCAGGAAGCATTGGAGTCCAATCCAATGCTCGAACGTCAGGAAGACGGCGACGACTTCGATAACGCCGATCCAATGGCGGACAACATCGAGCAGAAACCCAACACCGAGATCCAGGAACCCTCCTACCAGGAAACCGCCCCCACGGTGGATAACCTTGAAGAGGGTGAATGGAACGAGCGCATTCCCAACGAACTCCCCGTCGACACCGCCTGGGAAGACGTTTACCAGACCAGCGCCAGCAGCCTGCCCAGCAACGATGACGACGAGTGGGACTTCACCACCCGCACATCGGCTGGCGAGAGCCTGCAGAGCCACCTGCTCTGGCAATTGAACCTGGCGCCGATGTCCGACACCGACCGCCTGATCGCCGTCACGCTGATCGACTGCATCAACAATCAGGGCTACCTGGACGAAACCCTCGAAGAAATTCTCGAGGCCTTCGACCCGGAACTGGACATCGAACTGGACGAAATCGAAGCCGTCCTGCACCGCATCCAGCAATTCGAGCCTGCCGGCATCGGCGCCCGCAACCTGGGCGAATGCCTGCTGCTGCAATTGCGCCAGTTGCCGGCCAAGACCCCGTGGCTGGCCGAAGCCAAACGCCTGGTCACCGACTACATCGACCTGCTTGGCAGCCGCGACTACAGTCAGTTGATGCGCCGCATGAAGCTCAAGGAAGACGAGCTGCGCCAGGTCATCGAGTTGGTGCAGAGCCTCAATCCGCGCCCTGGCTCGCAAATCGAGTCCAGCGAAGCCGAGTACGTGGTGCCCGACGTCATCGTACGCAAGGACAACGAACGCTGGCTGGTGGAGCTCAACCAGGAATCGGTGCCACGCCTGCGCGTCAATCCACAGTACGCCGGCTTCGTCCGCCGTGCCGACACCAGCGCCGACAACACCTTCATGCGCAATCAGTTGCAGGAAGCCCGCTGGTTCATCAAGAGCCTGCAAAGCCGCAACGAAACCCTGATGAAAGTGGCCACCCAGATCGTCGAGCACCAGCGCGGCTTTCTCGAGTATGGCGACGAGGCGATGAAACCGCTGGTCCTGCACGACATCGCAGAAGCCGTTGGCATGCACGAGTCGACCATTTCACGGGTGACCACACAAAAATTCATGCATACCCCGCGCGGTATTTATGAACTGAAATATTTTTTCTCCAGTCACGTCAGCACCTCCGAGGGCGGTGAATGCTCGTCCACAGCGATTCGCGCGATCATCAAAAAACTGGTTGCCGCGGAAAATCAGAAAAAGCCGTTGAGTGACAGCAAGATCGCTGGTTTACTGGAGGCACAAGGCATTCAGGTAGCCCGTCGTACCGTCGCCAAGTACCGCGAGTCCCTCGGGATCGCGCCTTCGAGCGAACGCAAGCGATTGATGTAACGGGCCAGGCCACCGCGTTCCAGGGTGTATTCGATTTTTCGGAAACATCCTAGTGGCAGGCAACTCAGCCTGCCGCCTTATGCACTGGCAACGAAGGAGAAGCTGTATGCAAGTCAACATCAGTGGACACCAACTGGAAGTGACCGAACCTCTGCGCACCTACATCGGCGAAAAACTCGACCGATTGGAGCGGCATTTCGACAAGATCACCAACGTGCAGGTCACGATGAATGTCGAGAAGCTGTTGCAGAAAATCGAAGCCACGCTGCATATCCCCGGCGGAGAAGTGGTTGCCAATGCCGAGCATACGGACATGTATGCCGCCATCGACCTGCTGACCGACAAGCTGGATCGCCAACTCAAAAAGCATAAGGAAAAGACCCAGAGCCTCCTCCAGGGCGCGACCGGTCGTTAACACCCCCAACCCATGATCCGACTTGAAAGCATCCTGACCCCCGGCCGTTCCCTGGTGAACGTGCCGGGCGGCAGTAAAAAACGTGCCCTTGAACAGATAGCCAACCTGATCGCCCGGGAAGTCCCGGAGCTGGAGATGCAGGATGTCTTCGAGAGCCTGATTGCCCGTGAAAAACTCGGCTCGACCGGTTTTGGCAACGGCATCGCCATTCCCCATTGCCGCCTCAAAGGTTGCGAGTCGCCCATCAGCGCCTTGATGCACCTGGACGCGCCTATTGATTTCGACGCCATCGACGGCGCGCCGGTCGACCTGCTGTTCGTCCTGCTGGTCCCCCAAGCCGCCACCGATGCGCACCTGGAACTGCTACGCCAGATCGCCAGCATGCTCGACCGCAAGGAAGTCCGCGATCGCCTGCGCAGCGCCACCAGCAGCGAAGCCTTGTATCAGGTTGTCCTGGACGAGCAAAACGGTCACTAACCATGCGCCTGATCATCGTCAGCGGCCGATCCGGCTCCGGTAAAAGCACAGCCCTCGATGTACTGGAGGACAACGGCTATTACTGCATCGATAACCTGCCAGCCGGGCTGCTACCGGAATTGGCCGAGAACGCCCTGATCCACAACGAATTGACCCAGCCACTGGTGGCGGTGTCCATCGACGCGCGTAACCTGCCGAGCCACTTGACGCGCTTCCCCGAGTTGCTGGAAGAAGTCCGCGCCCGGCACATAAAATGCGACGTGCTGTTTCTGGACGCCGACGAAGAGACCCTGCTCAAGCGCTTCTCGGAAACCCGCCGTCGCCATCCGCTGAGCAGCGCCAACCGCTCGCTGGCCGAAGCCATTCAGGATGAGACCACCCTGCTGGGGCCGATAGCCGACCTGGCGGACCTCAAGGTCAATACGACCAACCTGAACCTCTACCAGCTTCGCGACACCATCAAGCTGCGCCTGCTGAACCAGCCGGAGCCAGGCACCGCGTTCCTGGTGGAGTCTTTCGGGTTCAAGCGTGGCATGCCAGTCGATGCCGACCTGGTATTCGATGTGCGCTGCCTGCCCAACCCTTACTGGAAGCCGGAACTGCGCGCCCAATCCGGGCTGGACCAACCGGTTGCCGAGTACCTGGCTGCCCAGCCGGATGTTGAAGAAATGTTCCAGGACATTTCCAGCTACCTGCTCAAGTGGCTACCCCGCTTTGCGGCGAGTAATCGCGCCTACGTCACCATTGCCATTGGCTGTACCGGTGGGCATCACCGCTCCGTCTACCTGACCGAGCGCCTGGGTCAACTCCTGCAAAAAACCTTGAAGAACGTCCAGGTTCGCCACCGCGACCTTAGCTAAAGGATTCACTCCGCGATGCCTGCTCTGGAAATTGAAATCATCAACAAACTGGGCCTGCATGCCCGCGCCTCCGCTAAGTTCGTGGGTGTTGCAGGTCAGTATCCCTGCCAGATCAAGGCTGGCCGCAGCCCCGAAAGCATGGTCGATGGTAAAAGCATCATGGCAATGATGATGCTGGCGGCCGGCAAAGGCACCAGAATCCACCTGAAGACCGAAGGTGAGCAAGAGCAGGAAGCACTGGACGCGCTGGTGACATTGATCAACAACTTCTTCGACGAAGGCGAGTAAGCGCACACCTCTTTGGTGAACAAGCTTGTGTGGCGAGGGAGCGTGCTCCCGCTGGGCCGGGCTGGCGCTCCAGTGCGCAGCGCCCCTGGAACCCTCCCGCGACGTGTGACAGGTGCAGCGCCTCTACGCCATTCAGCCCAACGCCGTATCCATCACCATCATCAGACAGAACCCGACCAGCAGCCCCAGGCTGGCCAGCTTGTCGTGACCGTTGCGACGCGATTCGGGGATGACCTCGTGAGTCACCACCAACAGCATCGCGCCTGCCGCCAGCGCCAAGCCCAGCGGCAAGATGACTTCGGCCAGACTCACCAGCCAGGCGCACAGCAACGCAAAAACCGGCTCGACCAGGCCTGATGCGGCGCCGATCAGGAATGCCCTGGCCCGTGACATCCCGGCCCCGGCCAATACCAAGGCAATCACCAGCCCTTCCGGCACGTCCTGCAGCGCGATGCCCATGGCGAGGCTATCGGCATCCGCCATGCCGCCACCGGCCGAGACACCCACTGCCATGCCTTCAGGGATGTTGTGAGCAATGATTGCAAACACGAACAGCCAGATACGCGGAGGGATGACCGGGTGCTCCAGGGTGCCAACCAGCATCTGCGGCGTTGCACCGGACATCTTGCGGTCCACCACGAACAGTCCGAACGCCCCCAGCATGATGCCGAGACAGATCAGGCCGCTGGACGCCCAGGGTGACAGTCCCAGGCTTTCAGCCGCCGCGATACCGGGCACGATCAGCGAAAACGCCGTGGCGGCCAACATGACCCCAGCGCCAAAACCCAGCAAAGTATCACTGAGCGCCACCGGCATCCGGCGGATGACCAGTACCGGCACCGCCCCCAAGGCCGTACCCAGCGCACAGATAGCCCCGCCTTGCAGCGCCCGCATCAACTTTGGCTCAAGGTTCAGCCACGCCAGGCCGTGGGCAACCAGCAAGGTAAAGCCCGCCAACAACAAGAGCGACCCCACTGCATAACGAAACATTCGCCCACTGCTGATCGTCAGTATTTCAGTGCCCATAGTCGGCCTTAGTTCTTTTTGTTGTCAGGACTCAAACCAGCGCTGCCTGGTAGCGCCGGGCAACTTCCGGCCAATGGATTACGTTATAGAACGCATTGATGTATTCAGGGCGACGGTTCTGATAGCGCAGGTAATAGGCGTGTTCCCAGACATCCAGGCCGAGAATCGGCGTATTGCCGCTCATCAACGGGCTGTCCTGGTTACCGCTGCTTTCTACCACCAGGGTCTTGCGCGGGGTCACGCTCAACCACGCCCAACCGCTGCCAAAACGCGTCAGCGCAGCCTTGGTAAAAGCATCCTTGAAGCTGTCGAAACCACCCAACTGCCCGTCGATGGCCCTGGCCAGCTCGCCTTCTGGCTTGCCGCCGCCATTGGGCACCATGACCGCCCAGAACAGTGAATGGTTAGCGTGCCCGCCGCCTTGGTTGACCACGGCGGCACGAAGTTTTTCCGGCAACTGCGCAACGCCGGCCACCAGGCGCTCCACCGGCCACTCGGCAAATTCAGTGCCTTCAACGGCTGCATTGAGGTTGTTGATGTAGGTCTGATGGTGCTTGGTGTAATGGATTTCCATGGTTTGCGCATCGATATGCGGTTCCAGGGCATCGTAGGCGTATGGCAGGGCCGGCAAGGTAAAAGCCATTTCAATGAACTCCATGATGAGCGCGCGCCTTGGTCGGCTGCGCAGCGGTATCGATATGCAGCAAGCGGTGGGTGCGCGGGTATTCACCGTGCTCGCTGATGAAATTGAGCAACTCGACGTAGGTCTTGCTGCTTTGGCGTAGCGCGGCTTCGCGCAGGGCGGGCAGCAGACGCGAGTCCTGCATGGTCTGTAATAGCCGTTGATGGATGGCGCACAAGTACTCGGCGCTCTCCTCCGGCTGGTTCAGACGTAAATGCAGATCTGCGAGGTTGTGATGGGAAATCACGCAGGCAGCGACCGCTTCATCGGCATCCGGCCACCGCTCGTACAACACCTGGGCCAATGCCAGCGCCTGCAGATAGTGCTCGCGGGCATCCACCAACTCGCCCAGCATGAAGCAGCGGTTGGCCCTTTCGATCGTGCGTTTCCAGTGCTCCATGGTGAGTCTCCAAAGCGTTAGCGGTGATTACACGCCGCCTGCGGTGAGCTTCTCGGGATTGAGCAACTCTTCGAGTTGGCGGAGCGTGAGGTCCGTGTGTTCAAGCGCCACATCGATCACCGGGCGACCTTGCTGGTAAGCGGTCTTGGCAATTTCAGCGGCCTTCTGGTAGCCAATGATCGGATTGAGCGCCGTGACCAGGATCGGATTGCGCGACAGCGCTTCCTTGAGCTTGGCCTCGTTGACCTTGAAACTGGCAATGGCCTTGTCAGCGAGCAGGCGACTGGAATTGGCCAGCAGTTCAATGCTGCTCAACAGGTTCTGGGCAATGATCGGCAGCATGACGTTCAGCTCGAAGTTGCCCGACTGGCCCGCCACTGTGATGACCGTGTCATTGCCGATCACTTGGGCGGCGACCATCGCCGTCGCCTCTGGAATCACCGGATTGACCTTGCCCGGCATGATCGACGATCCCGGCTGCAAGCCTTCCAGTTCGATTTCTCCCAGGCCTGCCAAGGGGCCAGAGTTCATCCAGCGCAGGTCATTGGCGATTTTCATCAGTGACACGGCCGTGGTCTTGAGTTGGCCAGAAACCGCAACCGCCGTGTCCTGGGAGCCGATCAGCGCGAACAGATCCTTGCCCGGCGTGAACTGCACCTGGGTCAGCGCGCTCAATTGCTGACTGAACAACGCTGCAAACTGCGGGTGAGCATTGATCCCGGTGCCGACTGCCGTGCCGCCCTGGGCCAGGGATTGCAGGGCGGGCAACAGACCCTGCAAATGACCGATGTTGGCCTTGAGTTGTTGTGCCCAACCGTTGAGCACCTGACTCATGCGTACCGGCATGGCATCCATCAAATGCGTACGGCCGGTCTTGATGAAGGGGTGCACCTGTTCAGCCTTGCGCTCGATCACCTGGACCAGATGCACCAGTGCAGGCAGCAATTGCTCGTGAAGCGCCAGCGCCGCGCTGACATGGATGGTGGTCGGGATGATGTCGTTGCTGCTCTGGCCACAATTGACATGATCGTTCGGATTGACCGGTTCGCCGAGCAATCGACTGGCCAGGGTGGCGATCACCTCGTTGGCGTTCATATTGGAGCTGGTGCCGGAGCCGGTCTGGAAGATATCCACCGGGAAGTGCGGCATGTAGTCGCCTTCGAGCAGGCCTTGGGCAGCATCGACAATGGCCTTGCCCTGAGCTTCGCTCAGTTGCTTGAGCTCGACGTTGGCTTTGGCGGCGGCAGCCTTGGCGAGGATCAGGGCGCGAATGAACTGGGCCGGCATCCGCTGCCCACTGACGGGAAAGTTATCCACGGCGCGCTGGGTCTGGGCACCGTACAAGGCGTCTACAGGGACTTGCAGTTCACCCATGCTGTCACGTTCGATACGAGTGTTAGTCATCAGGAAATCCTTGCACCAGTTCAGTCAGAGAAATCGAGGGCTGCAACTCGCAGGTCGCCAGTTGCCAGGTGTAGCGCTGCTAGCGTTTGAGCCGGCAGTTGCACAATGAGAGGCGCTCCAGATCACGCAATGGGCGCCAGGCCTGGTCCAGGCACAGGTTGCGCCAGTGCCAGGGCAGCGCCGTGTCTGCCGCCGTGTCGAGCAGCAAGCGAAATGAGGTTTCAGCAATGGTCCAGGGCGATGTCGCTGTGCAACAGCCCAGATAGCGGCCTTCGGCCAGGTAGTGTTCGATCAGGCGTGGTTCGTCAGCATCCAGTGCGCAACGGATCTGGCGGCTCATCCAGCGCCAGCTTTCGAGGTAGGGCTGCTCGTGCAAGGCGGAACTCATGATCCGGGCTCATTCGATA
Source organism: Pseudomonas sp. FW300-N1A1 (assembly GCF_058789115.1). Taxonomy (NCBI): domain Bacteria; kingdom Pseudomonadati; phylum Pseudomonadota; class Gammaproteobacteria; order Pseudomonadales; family Pseudomonadaceae; genus Pseudomonas; species Pseudomonas sp. FW300-N1A1. Next base: position 30,327 of record NZ_JBYTBK010000051.1, read on the forward strand.
ATGAGATTCATTATTATATGATAATAAAACCCAACACAAGAGCTCCCATGCAAGCTTGTATGTTTAGACTTGTAGGGGTGGTGGGACTAAAAGCCAGCATCTGACTCTAGCCAGTACAGACCGTGGGAG
>NZ_JBYTBK010000052.1:0-29526 GCF_058789115.1 Pseudomonas sp. FW300-N1A1
GTAGTGTGGGGTTTCCCCATGTGAGAGTAGGTCATCGTCAAGATTAAATTCCGAAACCCCTATCTGCGTATGCAGGTAGGGGTTTTGTTTTTGTGCGCGAAAAAGTTGTCACTCGCTGGCCATCGCACTGGACTGCTTCAGGCTGTCACAGGCACCTGACAATGCTAAGGTTCGACCCTGGCTTTTGCACATTTCCAAGGAAGCTCTCATGGCGGACGCCTCGCTGCTCAGCGCTGGCTTTATGGTGGTCCACGGCAATCGCCTGGATGAACTGCGTAGTCTGGTAGTCAGTTGGATGCGGCGTTATCCGCTCGCGCCTCTGGAAAATGAAATTGCTCTGGTGCAGAGCAACGGCATCGCCCAATGGCTGAAGCTGGCATTGGCCGAAGACCCTGAAGACGACGATATGGGCGGCTGCGGCATTGCAGCGGCCATAGATGTGCAGTTGCCTGGCAGCTTTATGTGGCAACTCTATCGGCTGGTGCTGGGACGCGATGAGATCCCCGCCAAGTCCTTGCTGGACAAGGCACCACTGACTTGGCGTTTGATGCGACTACTGCCGGAGTTGATCAATCAGCCGCACTTCGAGCCCCTGCAACGCTTTCTGACCAACGACACCGATCTGCGCAAGCGCTATCAATTGGCTGAGCGCCTGGCGGACTTGTTCGACCAGTATCAGGTCTACCGTGCGGACTGGCTGGAAGACTGGGCAGCAGGACGTCATCAGCTTCGTAATGGCCGAGGCGAGAGCAAACCCCTGACACCGGCTAACTGTTGGCAGGCCGAGTTGTGGCGTGCGTTACTGCTGGATGTGGGTGAGCAAGGCATGGCGCAAAGTCGTGCCGGTGTTCACCAGCGCTTCATTGAAACCATCACCCGCCTGGACACAGCCCCCCGTGGCTTGCCGTCCCGGGTCATCGTTTTCGGTATCTCTTCACTGCCCGCCCAAGCCCTGGAAGCCCTCGCTGGATTGGCGCGTTTCAGCCAGGTCCTGTTGTGTGTGCATAACCCATGTCGTCACCATTGGGCAGACATCGTCGCCGATAAAGACCTATTAAGGCATCAATACAAACGTCAGGCGCGCAAGACCGGCATGCCGGTGGTGCTTGACCCGCAGACCCTGCACCAGCACGCACACCCGTTGCTGGCGGCCTGGGGCAAGCAAGGTCGTGACTACATCAACCTGCTCGACAGCTACGACGATCCCAACAGCTACCGCTCGGCATTTCGCGACGGCCGCATCGACCTGTTCAGCGATACCCCGCCGCTCACCCTGCTCAACCAACTGCAGGACGACATCCTGGAGTTGCGTCCGCTGAATGAAACCCGCCAGCTGTGGCCGGCCATCGACCTCACGCAGGATGAGTCGATTCGTTTTCACATTGCCCATAGCGCACAACGTGAAGTGGAGATTCTCCATGACCAGTTGCTTGCGCGCTTCAGTGCCAACCCTCAGTTGCGCCCACGGGATGTGATCGTGATGGTGCCGGACATCGACAGTTATGCGCCTCACATCCGGGCGGTGTTCGGCCAGCTTGAGCGCGAGGATCGGCGCTTTATCCCCTTCACCCTGACGGATCAGGGCCAGCGTGGCCGTGACCCGCTGCTGATTGCCGTCGAGCATTTGCTCAAGTTGCCCGATAGCCGATTCCCGGTCAGTGAAATCCTCGACTTGCTCGACGTACCCGCCTTGCGTGCCCGATTCGGGGTACAAGAGCGCGACCTTCCGACGCTGCATCGCTGGATAGAAGGCGCGGGTGTTCGCTGGGGCATGAGTGCCGAACAGCGTGCCGGCCTGGGGCTGCCGGGTGAGCTCGAGCAAAACAGTTGGCGTTTCGGCTTGCGCCGCATGCTGCTGGGCTATGCCGTGGGCAGTGGCGAGGCCTGCGATGGCATCGAACCCTACGATGAAATCGGCGGCCTGGATGCGGCCCTGATCGGCCCGTTGGTAGCCTTGCTCGATGCCTTGCAGATTGCTCACCAGGAGTTGTCACGACCGGCGTCGCCCGAGCAATGGGGCGCGCGCCTGCAAGCCCTGATGCAGGTATTTTTCCTGGCCAGCAATGAGCACGACGACTACCTGCTCGCCCAGCTCGAACTGCTGCGCGAAACCTGGTTGGAGACCTGCGAGTCGGTTGGCCTGCACGACGAGCTGCCGCTGACCGTCGTGCGTGAAGCCTGGTTGGCCGGCCTCGACCAGGGGCGCTTGTCCCAGCGGTTCCTGGCTGGCGCGGTGAATTTCTGCACGCTGATGCCGATGCGCGCCATCCCGTTCAAGCTGGTATGCCTGCTGGGCATGAACGACGGTGATTACCCGCGTGCGCAACCGCCACTGGACTTCGACCTGATGGGCAGCGACTACCGCCCCGGTGACCGTTCGCGGCGAGAGGACGACCGCTACCTGCTGCTTGAAGCCTTGCTCTCGGCGCGCGATCAGCTCTACATCAGTTGGGTCGGACGCAGTATTCGCGACAACAGCGAGCGCCCGGCCTCGGTGCTCATCGGTCAGTTGCGTGATCACCTGGCCAATGGCTGGAGGCTCGTGGATGAACAGCAAGAGCTGCTGGCGGCGATGACCCAGGAGCATCCACTGCAGCCCTTCAGCGCACGCTATTTCCATGAAGGTGATCAGCTGTTCAGCTACGCCCGGGAATGGCAGCTATTGCATGAGGATCGCCCGCCCTCCCAGGCGTCGGTCCTCCTGGAGCCCTATGTTCAGGAGGAGCCGCTGAGCCTGGCGCAGCTTCAGGATTTTCTGCGCCACCCGGTGCGACACTTTTTCAGTCAGCGCCTCAAAGTGTTTTTCGAATCGGCCCAGCCCCCCCTGGAAGACGAAGAGCCCTTTGTGCTTGATGCCTTGCAGCGCTACAGCCTGAGCGACAGCTTGCTGGAAGCGGCGCTCAGCCATCCAGATCAACCCGAGCAAGCCTTGCAGCTCCAGGCCCAGCGCCTGCAACACAGTGGCTTGCTGCCGATGGCCGGTTTCGGTGAGTGCCTGCAGCGTGAGCTGATCGAGCCACTGCCGGATCTGGTGCAGCGTTATCAACAGCTGCTGGCGTTGTGGCCTACACCGAACACCAGCGCGCTGCCGGTTTCGCTGCAGCTCAATGGCGTGAGTCTGGAGGGCTGGCTCAGCGGGCTCCATCAGCGGGCCGACGGTGGCTTGCTGTCGGTCACGACGATTCCCAACAGCATTGGCTCGACCAAGACGCGCAAATGGCATCGGCTGACCCGGCCGTGGATCAACCACCTGGTGGCCTGCGCGTGCGGCTTGCCGATGACCACGGGCTTGGTCGCCAGTGACGACACCCTGCTACTGGCCCCGCTGGACGAAAACGCCGCGCTGAAGATCCTTGGCGATCTGCTGCAGGCCTGGCAGTCGGGCATGCGTCAGCCCCTGCCGGTGGCGGTCAAGACTGCGTTCGCCTGGCTGGGCCAGACCGATCCGGCCAAAGCGCAGGCCGCGGCTCGCAAGGCCTACGAGGGCGATGGCTTGACCAGCGAAGGCGAGCGACGGGAAAGCCCCGCGCTGGCACGGCAGTTCGCCGATTACAACGCCCTGATTGCCGATAAAACCTTCGAGGCCTGGTGTGACGCGCTCTACCGTCCGCTGCTCGAAGCCTCCTGGCGTTCCGTGACCCGCGAGGAATCGCCCGCATGACAGCAACAGTCCCCTTGGCATTAGCCTTCCCGCTTCACGGCAGCCAACTGATCGAAGCCAGCGCCGGTACCGGCAAGACCTTCACCATTTCGGCGCTGTATCTGCGCCTGGTGCTGGGGCACGGCGATCAGCTCAGTGGTTTTGGCCGCGAACTGCTGCCGCCGCAAATTCTCGTGGTGACCTTCACCGATGCGGCCACCAAGGAGCTGCGCGAGCGTATCCGCACCCGACTGGCGGAAGCCGCCCGGTTCTTCCGCGACGAAACACCGGCCCCCGACAGCCTGATCGCCGACTTGCGCGGGCAGTACAGCGTCGAGCAATGGCCCGGCTGTGCGAACCGCCTGGACATTGCCGCGCAATGGATGGATGAGGCCGCCGTTTCGACCATCCACAGTTGGTGCCAGCGCATGCTGCGCGAGCACGCATTCGACAGTGGCAGCCTGTTTACCCAATCCCTTGAGACCGATCACAGCGACTTGCTCGGCGAAGTGGTGCGCGATTACTGGCGCCTGTATTGCTATCCGATGCAGGGCGACGCGCTGAACTGGGTGCGCTCCAACTGGGGCGGCCCGGCGGCCTTGTTGTCGCGGGTGCGTGGACTGTTCGACAGTGAGCGCGACAGCGTAGAGGGCAAGGCACCGGCCGAGTTGATTGGCGAGTGCTTGCAGGCACGACGTGAGGCGCTGGTGGCGCTCAAGGTACCCTGGGTGCAATGGGCTCCCGAGTTGCGTGACATCTGCCTGCAGGGCGTGGCGAGCAAGGCCGTTGACGGTCGCAAGATGCAAGCCCGTTACTTCGAGCCCTGGTTCGAGAAAATCAGTGCCTGGGCCGAGGATGAAAGCCTTGAGCAATTGGACATCGGCACCGGCTTCACTCGCCTGACGCCCGATGGCATGGCGGAGGCCTGGAAAGGCCAGGCCCCCACTCATCCAGGGCTGGACGCCATGTCCGGCTTGAAAGCCCGCCTGGATGCACTGCCGACGCCGGACGCCGCGGTGTTGAAACATGCGGCGCAGTGGATCGGTGCGCGCTTTGAGCACGAGAAACGCCGTCGCGCGGAAATGGGCTTCGACGACATGTTGCTGCGCCTGCGCGCGGCGCTGCAAGCCGAGGGCGGTGAGCGCCTGGCGACCTTGATCCGTGAGCAGTTCCCGGTTGCGCTGATCGATGAGTTCCAGGACACCGACCCGGTGCAGTACCGCATCTTCGAGAGCATCTATCGCATTGAGGACAACAACCCGGAGTGCGGGCTGTTTCTGATCGGCGATCCGAAGCAGGCGATCTATGCATTCCGGGGCGCCGATATCTACACCTACCTGCGGGCACGCCAGGCGACGAGCGGACGCTTGCACACCCTGGGCACCAACTTCCGTTCCAGCCACGGCATGGTCGATGCGGTGAACCATGTGTTCCAGAGGGCTGAACGCCGAGAGCAGGGGCGTGGCGCATTTCTGTTCCGTGAGCCGGACGGCGAGAACCCCGTCCCCTTTTCGCCAGTAGCGTCCCAGGGCCGCAAGGAGTCGTTGCAGGTCGACGGCCAGGCGGTGCCGGCGCTGAATGTCTGGCAGCTGTCCAGTGAACAGCCCCTGTCGGGTGCCGTCTATCGACAGCAACTGGCCGCGGCGTGCGCCAGTGAAATTACCGCGTTACTCAACGGTGGCCAGCAGGGGCGGGCGGGTTTCGTGCGCGACGCGCAAGCGCTCGTGGGCTTGCTGCCGGCCGACATTGCGATTCTGGTGCGCGATGGCAAGGAGGCCCAGGCCGTGCGCAATGAGTTGTCCGCGCGAGGGGTACGCAGTGTCTACCTTTCCGACAAGGACTCAGTGTTCGCCGCCCAGGAAGCCCATGACCTGCTGAGTTGGCTCAAGGCCTGTGCCGAGCCGGATGTCGAGCGTCCGCTGCGTGCGGCATTGGCCAGCATCACCCTCAACCTGTCGTTGATAGAGCTGGAACGCTTGAACCAGGACGAGTTGGCCTGGGAACGGCGCGTCATGCAGTTTCGTGCGTATCGGCTGATCTGGCGGACTCAGGGGGTGCTGCCGATGTTGCGGCGCTTGCTCCACGACTTCGAACTGCCTCAGGCGCTGATTGCCCGCAGCGATGGCGAGCGGGTGTTGACCAACCTGCTGCACCTCTCGGAATTGCTGCAACAGGCCGCCGCCGAACTGGATGGCGAGCAGGCCCTGATCCGGCATCTGTCCGAGCACCTGGCGTTGTCCGGGCAGGCCGGTGAGGAGCAGATCCTGCGCCTGGAAAGCGACGAGCAACTGGTCAAGGTGGTCACCATCCACAAGTCCAAGGGCCTTGAATACCCCTTGGTCTTCCTGCCGTTCATCTGTTCGGCCAAGCCGGTGGACGGCAGTCGCCTGCCGTTGCATTACCACGATGAGCACGGCAAGTCTCAGGTCTCCATGAGCCCGACGCCCGAGCTGATCGCACGGGCTGACCACGAGCGCCTGGCAGAAGACTTACGGTTGCTCTACGTGGCCCTGACCCGGGCCCGGCATGCGTGCTGGCTCGGCGTCAGCGACCTCAAGCGTGGCAACAGCAACAGCTCGGTGCTGCACCTCTCTGCGCTGGGCTATGTGCTCGGCGGGGGCGAACAGCTGGCTGAATCGGCGGGCCTGGCGTGTTGGCTGCGAGACATGCAGCACGACTGCGTGGCGCTGAGCGTTGGCGAGATGCCCGAGGCCACCGACGAGCGCTATCACCCACCGCGCAATGAGGCGAAGTTACTCGCACCGCGAGAGCCGAAGCGCAGGGCGGCGGAAAACTGGTGGATCGCCTCCTACAGTGCGTTGCGCATTGGCGACCGCCTGGCGGGTGCTGGCGACGAGGCCCCGGAAAGCCCGCAAGCGCAAAAACTCTTCGATGACGAGCGCCTTGACCCGGACGCCCCCCGTGAGGTGCTCGTCAGTGGCGGCGATATCCATCGTTTTCCCCGTGGGCCGAATCCCGGGACCTTTCTTCATGGTCTACTGGAGTGGGCCGGCAACGAGGGTTTCAGCGCCGACAGCCAGGCCATCGAAGACGCCATTGCCCGCCGTTGCAACCGCCGCGGCTGGGAGGGCTGGATCACGACCCTGAGTGGCTGGTTGGAGCACCTGATCCAGGCACCGTTGCGCCTGGGCGCGGACCAATCGCCGGTGGTATTGGGACAATTGACCGAGTACCGGGTGGAGATGGAGTTCTGGTTCGCCAGCCACACCGTCGATGTGCTGAAACTCGATGAGCTGGTGCGGCAATACACCCATGGTGGTGCTGCCCGGGTAGCGGCCGAGCCGGTGAAACTCAATGGCATGTTCAAGGGCTTTATCGACCTGACCTTCGAGCACGAGGGGCGCTACTACGTGGCCGACTACAAATCCAACTGGCTGGGTGCCGATGACTCGGCCTACACCGAGCAGGCCATGGAGCAGTCGATGCTCGATCACCGTTATGACCTGCAGTACGTGCTGTACCTGCTGGCGCTGCATCGCCAACTCAAGGCGCGGCTCGCCGACTACGATTACGACCGCCACATGGGCGGCGCCTTGTACCTGTTCCTGCGGGGCACTCAGGCAGCGAGCCAGGGCGTGTATTTCACCCGTCCGCCACGCACCTTGATCGAACGCCTGGACCGCTTGTTCCAGGGCCAACCAGAACCCAGGGCCGAAGCCGCCTGGGAGCAGGGTGTATTGCTATGAATCGTTCCTTCGCCGACCTGTTACCCACACCCCTGACGGCCGAGAGCCTGGCGCAACTGGCGCCCCTGAGCCGTGCCGAGGACTTGTTGTTGTTGCTTGAGCGCTGGGTCGAGCGCGGCTGGCTGCGGGCGCTGGACAAGGCCTTTGTCGCCTTCCTCCATGAGCGCGACCCGGACGGTGATCCCCTGGTGTTGCTGGCGGGCGCATTGACCAGTCACCAGTTGGGGCACGGTCACGTCTGCCTTGACCTGTTCGAGACGCTCAAGGAACCGGACTTCGCCCTGTCCCTGCCGCCGGAAGGCGAGGTGCAGACCGGCACCCGCTTGTTGCCCTCGCAATTGCTGGAAGCCGTGGAAGGTGCCCACTGGTGCAAGGTGCTGGCGTCCAGCCCGCTGGTGGCGTTGGCCGTCGATGGGCGAGAAGAGACCCGGCACCGGCCGTTGGTGTTGTCCGGCAAGCGCCTGTACCTGCGCCGGTACTGGACGTACGAGCGGCGCATCGACAGCGCATTGCGCGAGCGGCTGGTGGCCCATGAACCGGTCGCCGCTGATCTGTCCGAACGCCTCGACGGATTGTTTGGACCGGTCAAGGCCGGTGCCCCGATCGATTGGCAGAAGCTGGCCTGTGCCCTGGCCACCCGTGGTGCATTCAGCATCATCACCGGCGGGCCAGGCACTGGTAAAACCACCACCGTCGTGCGCTTGCTGGCACTGCTCCAGGCGCCCGCCGTGGAGGCGCAAAAGCCGTTGCGCATCCGGCTCGCGGCACCGACCGGCAAGGCTGCCGCGCGGTTGACCGAGTCCATCAGCCAGCAAGTCCGTACGCTGCAGGTCGCCGACAATGTGAGAGACAAGATCCCCTCTGACGTGACCACGGTCCACCGTCTGCTGGGCAGTCGTCCGGGCACCCGGCATTTCCGGCATCACGCTGGAAATCCGCTGCCGCTGGATGTGCTGGTGGTCGACGAGGCGTCGATGATCGACCTGGAAATGATGGCCAACCTGCTCGACGCCCTGCCGGCCCATGCCCGCCTGGTGTTGTTGGGTGACAAGGATCAACTGGCCTCGGTGGAAGCCGGCGCCGTACTCGGTGACCTGTGTCGCGATGCCGAGGGCGGTTGGTACAGCCCACAGACCCGTGACTGGCTGCAAGCGGTCAGCGGTGAACAGCTGGGCGGCAGCGAGTTGCAGGAAGACCTCGATGGCCGTCACCCGCTGGCCCAGCAAGTGGTGATGTTGCGTCACTCGCGGCGCTTCGGTGAGGGCAGCGGCATCGGTCAGTTGGCGCGCTGGGTCAATCAACAGAACGCCGAGCACGCACGGCAGTTGCTGGCGGCCCGTAGCCATGCCGATCTGCATGTGCTGGCGCTCAAGGGCGAACAGGACAGGGCGCTGGAGCGCCTGCTGCTCGATGGCCAGGGTGACGGGCCGAAAGGGTATCGGCATTACCTGAGCCTGCTGCGCAATCAGCGCCCGCCCCTGGACACCGTCCCCGACGATGCGTGCTGGGAGAACTGGGCCCGCGATGTCTTGCACGCCTTTGATGCGTTCCAGTTGCTGTGCGCCGTGCGCAAGGGACCATGGGGGGTGGAAGGGCTGAATCAGCGCATCACGACCGCGTTGCTCAAGGCCCGACTGATCGACAGCGACCAGCAATGGTACGAAGGCCGGCCCGTGCTGATGACGCGCAACGACTACGGCCTGGGTCTGATGAACGGCGACATCGGCATTGCCCTCAAACTGCCAGAGCGTGATGGGCAGGATGCCGGTCGCCAGGTGCTGCGTGTGGCCTTTGCCCGCAACGATGGCCAGGGAGGCGTGCGGTTTGTGCTACCGAGCCGGTTGAACGATGTGGAAACCGTGTATGCCATGACGGTGCACAAATCCCAGGGCTCGGAATTCGCCCACACCGCACTGATCCTTCCGGATGCGCTGAACCCGGTGCTGACCAAGGAACTGATCTACACCGGCATTACCCGGGCCAAGGACTGGTTCAGTCTGATAGAGCCCCGCAGCGGCGTGTTCGAAGAGGCGGTGCGGCGTAAGGTCAAGCGCTTGAGCGGGTTGATGCTGGAGCTGGGCTGAAGGCGGTGAAAGATGACTGATCGATCAGCTTTTCCATGGGTCGCGGGCGCTGGAAACACCGGATAGTCAGTCGGGCCGCGCACTGCGTGGCCTCGCCGCTGTTTCTGTGCTGTGCTATCGTTGCGGCATCATTTTCGTCACGATCAAAGAGAATTCCTGCATGAAGCTGGCTGTCTGGACGACAGAATGCATGGTGGGCTGGAAGCGATTCTGGCTGGCCGGTATGTTCTGTTTGTTCAGCCTTCCGCTGTTCGCCCAGTCGCAAGCGCCTGTGAGCATGGCCGATCAACGCGCAAAATCCGTCACCCAGGTCGTGCTGGGTATTCTCAGTTATGCGCGCTGGCCGGTAGAACCGACCCGGTTGCGGCTCTGCGTGATCGGGCCCACGGAATACACCGACGACCTGGTCAAGGGCACGACCCAGGCCACCGGGCGCCCGGTGCTCGTGCGACGCCTGCTGGCCAGCCACCCGGACATTGTCAACGAATGTGATGCGGTCTACCTCGGCAAGTTGACCCCCGAGGAGCGCAACACGCTGTTTGCCGCGCTGACCGGTCGCCCGGTGCTGAGTATCAGCGAGGGCGGCGATCAATGTACGGTTGGCAGTCTGTTCTGCCTGCAGGTCACCGACAGTCATGTGTCATTCGAGGTCAACCTCGACTCGGTCGCTCGCAGCGGCGTGCGTATTCACCCCAGCGTCCTGCAACTGTCACGCCGTAAACAGGCGGCCCCATGAGCCTGTTCAATAGAAGCGCGCGCCCGACCCTGCGCTCGGTCATTGGCCGTGGCAACCTGATCGTCGCCCTGGTCGGCGTGGCCATGACCAGCTTGTCCCTGACCGCGCTGGGCGTGCTGGCCTTGCGGGTGTACGCCGATCACAACCTGCACCTGATTGCCCGCTCCATCAGCTACACCGTGGAAGCGGCGGTGGTGTTCAACGACAACGTGGCGGCGAACGAGGCGCTGGCCTTGATCGCCGCCACGGAAGAAGTGGCCGATGCCCAGGTGTTCGACGCCAGTGGCCAGTTGCTGGCGCGTTGGCAGCGGCCGGACACCGGACTGGTGTCGGAGCTTGAAATGCAGATTTCCCGCGCCCTGCTGGAAGAACCCATCCGCCTGCCCATCGTCCATCAGGATCGGCCCGTGGGCAGTATTCTGCTGACCGGACATGGCGCCAGCCTGATGCGCTTCCTGCTCAGCGGTTTGGCCGGGATCGTCCTGTGCACCGCGCTGAGTGCTGGGGTCGCGATGTTCCTGGCGCGCCGGCAACTGCAAGGAATCATCGGCCCGTTACGGCGCTGGGCGGATGTCGCCCATGCCGCACGGATTGAGCGCGCGTTTGACCAGCGTGTGCCACCGGCGCGTATCGCCGAACTGGACAGCCTGGGCAATGACTTCAATGCCCTGCTCGATGAACTGGAGTCCTGGCAGACTAATCTGCAAAGCGAGAATGAAACCCTGGCTCACCAGGCCAGCCACGACAGCCTGACCGGGCTACCGAACCGGGCATTCTTCGAAGGCCGCTTGATCCGCGCCTTGCGCAACGGCAGCAAGCACAATCAGCGGGTGGCGGTGCTGTTTCTCGACAGTGACCGCTTCAAGGAGATCAACGACAGTTTCGGCCACGCCGCGGGTGATGCGGTGTTGGTGGCGGTGGCTAACCGGGTCCGGGCGCAGTTGCGTGAAGAGGACCTGGTGGCACGCCTGGGAGGCGATGAGTTTGCCGTGCTGCTGACGCCGTTGCACAGGACCGAAGATGCCGAACGGATTGCCGGCAAGATTATCGACAGCATGCAGATGCCGGTTCAGTTGCCAGGCGGTCACTCGGTCCTGACCTCACTGAGCGTGGGCATCTCGATTTTTCCCGATCATGGCACCACCCCCGGCGCCTTGCTCAATGCCGCCGATGCGGCGATGTATCACGCCAAAAGCCTCGCTCGAGGCGGGCAATACACGGCACGGTCGGAGCACCTTGCCGTCAACGTTCAAACCAGGAGCTAACCCCCTTGTTTTCTCTGACTCAGCGTTCCCTTCGACTCTTCACCCTGACCCTGTTCATGGCCATGCTGGCCTTGACCGGGTGCCAGACCGCGCCGCCAAAAGGTCTCACCCCCGCGCAAATCACCGTGCTCAAACAACAGGGGTTCGAATTGACCGAGGAAGGCTGGGAGTTCGGTTTGTCGGGCAAGGTGCTGTTTGGCAGTGACGTGGAACGCCTGAACGCCCAAAGCACCGAGATCGTCGAGCGGATTGGCAAGGCGCTGCTGGGCGTCGGCATCGAGCGCGTGCGAGTCGACGGCCACACCGACGCCTCGGGCAAGGAAGCCTATAACCAGCAACTGTCCTTGCGCCGGGCCAAGAGTGTGGCCACGGTACTGACCCGCGTTGGCATGCGCGAAGAGAACATTCAGCTGCGTGGCCTGGGCAGCAGCGAGCCGGTGGCACCCAACAACAGCGCTGCGGGACGCACCGAGAACCGCCGGGTGTCGATCGTGGTCAGCGCCGACTAGTCGGCGAATCGCATCGTTCGGGTCTCACCCATCAACAGCGCCTGGTTCTGCTCGGTCACGGCGCGGATGTAATCCCACAACAGGGTAATCCGCTTGAGCTTGCGCAGGTCTTCGCGGCAGTACATCCAGAACTGCCGGGTGATCGTGATCTCTTCCGGTAATACCGGCAGCAGTCGTGGATCCTGGGCGGCCAGGAAGCACGGCAGGATCGCCAGCGAGCGACCTTGCTGCGCCGCGACAAACTGCGCGATCACGCTGGTGCTGCGCAGGTTGGCGCTGGCGCCGGGCAGCACATTGGCCAGGTACAGCAGCTCAGAGCTGAAGGCCAGGTCGTCGACATAGCTGATGAACTGATGCTGGCCCAGATCGGCCGGACGGCGAATCGGTGGGTGCTGGTCGAGGTAGTCCTGGGTCGCGTACAACTGCAAACGGTAGTCGCAGAGTTTGCAGCAGACGTAAGGACCGTGTTCCGGGCGCTCCAGGGCGATGACAATGTCGGCTTCGCGCTTGGACAGGCTGATGAAGTGCGGCAGCGGCAGGATGTCCACCGAGATCGCCGGGTAGGCATCGACGAAGTGGCTGAGCTGCGGGGTGATGAAAAAACTGCCGAAGCCCTCGGTACAGCCCATCCGGACGTGGCCGGACAACGCCACTCCCGACCCCGAGACCTGTTCGCACGCCATGTGCAGGGTGCTTTCTATGGACTCGGCATACCCCAGCAAACGCTGGCCCTCGGCGGTCAGGACAAAGCCGTTGGTCCGGGACTTCTCGAACAGCAAGGTACCCATTGAGCCTTCCAGCGAGCTGATGCGCCGCGACACCGTGGTGTAGTCCACGGCCAGGCGCTTGGCGGCGGTGCTGGCCTTGCGGGTGCGGGCGACTTCAAGGAAAAACTTCAGGTCGTCCCAGTTCAGGGAACCCAGGGATGTGATGTTTTTTTGCATGTTGGACCGGCTTTTATGTGCGTTCTTATTAGAAGTTTGCACATCTATACTCCAAAAACAGCCCGATAACCAATTCGCGGTACACGCCTCATCTCAAGGCGACTTGCTCGCCTTGGCTCCTAGCATAATTACAAGTTCCGGAGATCAGCATGAACGCATCGCTTACGCCCAACGAAACCACCGTGCAGACCGTCAAGCTGTTGATCGATGGTCAGTGGGTCGAGTCCAGGACCACCGAATGGCACGACATCGTCAACCCGGCGACCCAGCAAGTGCTGGCCAAAGTCCCGTTCGCCACGGCCGAGGAAGTTGACGCGGCGATCAGTGCGGCCCATCGCGCCTTCCAGACCTGGAAGCTGACCCCGATTGGCGCGCGGATGCGCATCATGCTCAAGCTCCAGGCGCTGATTCGCGAACACTCCAAACGCATCGCCGTGGTCCTGAGCGCCGAGCAAGGCAAAACCATTGCCGACGCCGAAGGCGATATTTTCCGTGGCCTGGAAGTGGTCGAGCACGCCTGCTCCATCGGCAGCCTGCAAATGGGTGAGTTCGCTGAAAACGTCGCCGGTGGCGTCGACACCTACACCCTGCGCCAGCCGATCGGTGTGTGCGCCGGTATCACGCCGTTCAACTTCCCGGCGATGATTCCGCTGTGGATGTTCCCGATGGCCATCGCCTGCGGCAACACTTTCGTCCTCAAGCCTTCCGAACAGGACCCGCTGTCGACCCTGCTGCTGGTGGAGCTGGCGATTGAGGCCGGCGTACCGGCTGGCGTGCTCAACGTGGTGCACGGCGGCAAGGACGTGGTGGATGCCCTATGCACCCACAAGGACATCAAGGCTGTTTCGTTCGTCGGTTCGACCGCGGTCGGTACCCACGTCTATGACCTGGCTGGTAAGCACGGCAAGCGTGTGCAATCGATGATGGGCGCCAAGAACCACGCCGTAGTGCTGCCCGATGCCAACCGTGAGCAAGCGCTCAACGCTCTGGTCGGTGCAGGTTTCGGCGCGGCCGGTCAACGCTGCATGGCCACTTCGGTGGTGGTGCTGGTGGGCGCGGCCAAGCAGTGGTTGCCAGACCTCAAGGCCCTGGCGCAACAACTAAAGGTCAACGCTGGCAGCGAGCCAGGCACCGATGTTGGCCCGGTGATCTCCAAGCGTGCCAAGGCGCGGATTCTGGAACTGATCGAGAGCGGCATCAAGGAAGGTGCGAAGCTTGAACTGGACGGTCGCGATGTCAGCGTTCCGGGTTTCGAGCAGGGCAACTTTGTCGGCCCGACCCTGTTCTCCGGTGTGACCACCGATATGCAGATCTACACCCAGGAAATCTTCGGCCCGGTGCTGGTGGTGCTGGAAGTCGACACCCTGGATCAGGCCATTGCCCTGGTCAACGCCAACCCGTTCGGCAACGGTACCGGCCTGTTCACCCAGAGCGGTGCGGCGGCGCGTAAATTCCAGAATGAAATCGACGTGGGTCAGGTCGGCATCAACATCCCGATTCCGGTGCCGGTCCCGTTCTTCAGCTTCACCGGTTCCCGCGGCTCCAAGCTCGGCGACCTGGGCCCGTATGGCAAGCAAGTGGTGCAGTTCTACACTCAAACCAAGACCGTCACCAGCCGCTGGTTCGACGATGACAGCGTCAATGACGGTGTGAACACCACCATCAACCTGCGTTGAGGAGCCGGACATGAAAATCGCTTTTATCGGTCTCGGCAACATGGGCGCGCCGATGGCGCGCAACCTGATCAAGGCCGGCCATTCGCTGAACCTGGTCGACCTGAACAAAGCCGTGCTCGCGGAGCTGGCACAACTGGGCGGCACCATCAGTGCGACGGCCCGCGAAGCCGCGCAAGGTGCAGAGCTGGTGATCACCATGCTGCCGGCCGCCGTGCATGTGCGCAGCGTCTGGCTCGGTGAAGACGGCGTGCTGGCCGGGATCGCCAAGGGCGTGCCCGCCGTGGATTGCAGCACCATCGATCCGCAGACCGCCCGCGATGTCGCCGCCGCGGCGGCCAAACAAGGCGTGAGCATGGCCGATGCACCGGTTTCCGGTGGTACCGGTGGCGCGGCGGCCGGCACACTGACCTTCATGGTCGGTGCTACCCCGGAACTGTTCGCCATCCTGCAACCGGTGCTGGCGCAGATGGGCCGCAACATCGTGCACTGCGGCGAAGTCGGTACCGGGCAAATCGCCAAGATCTGCAACAACCTGCTGTTGGGGATTTCCATGGTCGGCGTCAGTGAAGCCATGGCCCTGGGCGATGCCCTTGGGATCGACACGGGCGTGCTGGCGGGGATCATCAACAGTTCCACCGGCCGTTGCTGGAGTTCGGAAATGTACAACCCGTGGCCGGGCGTGGTTGAAACGGCCCCGGCGTCCCGTGGCTACACCGGCGGTTTCGGTGCCGAACTGATGCTCAAGGACCTGGGGCTGGCCACTGAAGCCGCGCGCCAGGTGCACCAGCCGGTGGTGCTCGGGGCGGTGGCCCAGCAGCTGTATCAGGCCATGAGCCTGCGCGGTGAAGGCGGCAAGGACTTCTCGGCGATCATCAACGGCTATCGCAAACCTCAGTAGGGTGTTTCCGGGGGACTGCACCGAGTGGTGCCCCGGTTTTTTACACCGGACGTGTGGCAGCGGACTTTGTGTGGCGAGGGAGCTTGCTCCCGCTCGAGTGCGAAGCAGTCGCAAATCAGCACATGTGTTTTACCTGATACACCGCGATCCCCGGTTTTGGGTCCGCTTCGCGTACCAGCGGGAGCAAGCTCCCTCGCCACAGGGGGGGAGCTCTTGCCCCGCAGCGTATTTTTACCGGGAGCCCACGTCGGGTGGGCTCCCGGTTTTTTGTGCTCAGGCGAACACGAAATACTTGCGTACGGTCTCGACCACTTCCCAGGTGCCTTTCATTCCCGGCTCCACGACGAAGATATCACCGGCACGCAGGTGGATCGGTTCCATGCCGTCCGGGGTGATCACGCAGTAGCCTTCCTGGAAATGGCAGTATTCCCACTTCACGTAGTCCACTCGCCATTTGCCCGGTGTGCAGATCCAGGTGCCCATGATCTTGCTGCCATCCTCGCTGGTGTAGGCGTTGAGGTTGACGGTGTGCGGATCGCCTTCGAGCTTTTCCCATTTGCAGGCGTCGAGGACGGGCAGCGGATGGGTATCGCGCAGGACGGTAATGGGTTTTGACATGCTGACTCCGAGCGTTAGGCAGGACTGAAGTCGCACCCTATAGCGTCCATCCGCGGGTCAGTTGTCTGTGCTCGACACTGAGCTATCCAGAAACGCGCGCAGCTTCAAACCCGCTCGAGCGGGCAGTGCTGTTGCACGTGCGCCAGGCTCGCCTGGAGCTTGGACAGTTGCTGGTGTTGCTGGGTCAGTTGCACGATGCTGTCGGCCAACTGCTGCTTTTTGTCGACGATGGCCTGCAGGGCCAGGTCCCAGGGTGGCGTCTGGTCGCGGTGGTCCTGCAGCATCACCTGCATTTCCTTGAGCTTGAAACCCAATTGCTGGGCGCATTTGATGAAGCTCAACAGGTCGACACTGTGCTGGTCGTAAATGCGGTATTTGCCCTGGCGCTGCGCAGGCGGCAACAGGCCAATGTCCTCGTAGTGACGGATGCTCTTGATAGTGGTGCCCGACAGCTTTGCCGCTTTACCGATGTACATGAAAAGTCCCTTTCTCGTAAGTGTCCCGGATGACACCGCCGATTATCTCCGAGACTCAGCCCTCAGCGATAGCCTGCGCCTGCATCAACCAGCTGTTCCGTTGCTGCGGCGTTGAGTTGAGCACCGGGCCGAAGGTCAGGGTGTTCAGCGGTCTGATGCCGCAAAAGTCCAGGGTGGTCTTGCGCATTTGATGCACGCCGGGCATGCGATAGATCCAGCGGTAATACCAGGGCGGTGTGTCCATGGTCACCAGCAGGTCGGCGGTGCGACCCTGCAGCAGCTTGTCTGGAAAGGCCTTGCCGGGACGGTACTTGAAGGCGAAGCCAGGCAGGAACACCCGGTCGAAAAACCCCTTGAGCAACGCTGGAATCGCCCCCCACCAGATCGGGTACACAAATGTCAGGTGTTCGGCCCAGGTGATGTCCGCCTGAGCCTTCAGCAGGTCGGCTTCCAGCGGCTGAACCTGCTGGTAGCCCTCGCGCAAAATCGGGTCGAAACTCAAGGCGCCCAGGCGCAGCTCGCGGACCTCATGCCCGGCACTGTTTGCCGCCTGCACATAGCGGTCGGCCAGGGCGCCGCAAAAACTGTTACTGGAAGGGTGGCCGAGAATCACCAGTATCCGTTTGCCCATGTGCTTCTCCCTGGAAGGTAAAACCAGGAGGATAAAGTCGGCCCCTTGGGGGAGAGTCAAGATCCTTGGATAGCACCTGTCGCATCCATTGAAACTTCTATCCGATAAACTTCGTTTTTTTAGCATTAAGTGCGAAACATTTGGCCGTTGCCGAAGGATTTCGCAAGAAAGTTGACGGGTTTCACTCGTATCATTCACGGGTGAGCAGGCCGAGATTCCAATAATGAAAACTACACCATCGTGGTGGGACATCAGTCCCCCCTTGAGCACCGCAACCCCCACGTGGCCAGGTGATACGCCGTTTCAGGAAGAGCGCGTGTGGACGTTCGGGCCCGAGTGCCCGGTCAACGTCGGCCGCGTCACCCTGTCTCCCCACACCGGGGCCCACGTCGATGCACCGCTGCATTACCGCCCCGACGGCGCGCCCATTGGCGAGGTGTCGCTGGAGGTCTACATGGGCCCGTGCCGCGTCCTGCACTGCCTGGACAGCGGCGCCCTGGTTCAGCCCGGGCAACTGCAAGGGCGGCTGGCCAATGTGCCGGCGCGCGTGCTGCTGCGCACCTATCGACAGGCCCCCCTGGCGACCTGGGACCCGGACTTCACCGCGGTCGCCAAGGAAACCGTCGAGCTGCTGTCGAGCCTGGGCGTGCGCTTGATCGGCATCGATACACCGTCGCTGGACCCCCAGCAATCCAAGACCATGGATGCGCACAACGCCGTGGCCCGCCATGGCATGGCGATCCTCGAGGGCATCGTGCTCGATGAGGTGCCGGAAGGCGACTACGAGCTGATCGCGCTACCGCTGCGCTTCGCCAATCTGGACGCCAGCCCGGTTCGGGCAATCCTGCGTCCACTCCCTACACTGCAACCTGAGGAGTCGGTTCGATGAGCCAATGTCCCTATTCACCGGGCAACCCGACAGACGAATGGCATAACGCCGAGCTGAATTTTTCCGACTCCATGAGTTACGGCGACTACCTGGACCTGGGCAAGATTCTCAGCGCCCAGCATCCGCTGTCCCCGGACCATAACGAAATGCTGTTTATCATCCAGCACCAGACATCCGAGCTGTGGATGAAACTGATGCTGCACGAGCTCAAGGCTGCCCGCGAACACGTTCGCCTGGGCGAATTGCCGCCGGCGTTCAAGATGCTGGCGCGGGTGTCGCGGATTTTCGATCAACTGGTGCATGCCTGGACCGTACTGGCGACCATGACCCCAACCGAGTACCACGCGATCCGGCCGTTCCTGGGGCAGTCGTCGGGCTTCCAGTCGTTCCAGTACCGCGAGATCGAGTTCATCCTCGGCAACAAGAGTGCAACGCTGTTGCGCCCCCATGCTCACCGCCCGGAGTTGTTGGCGGAGCTGGAAAAGTCGATCGCCACACCGTCGCTGTATGACGAGGCGATTCACTTGATGGCCCGCTCGGGGCTGGCGATTGATCCGCAGCGCTTGACGTGCGACCCGACCCAGCCGACCGCGCATGACGCGACGGTCGAAGCTGCCTGGCGTGTGGTCTACAAAGACCCTTCGCAGTACTGGGACCTGTATCAGTTGGCCGAGAAGTTCATCGACCTCGAAGACTCGTTCCGCCAGTGGCGTTTCCGCCACGTCACCACGGTTGAACGGATCATCGGCTTCCAGCCAGGCACCGGTGGTACGGAAGGCGTCGGCTACCTGCGCAAGATGCTCGACACTGTGTTGTTCCCAGAACTGTGGCGAGTGCGGTCGACCCTCTGATCGGTCAATGAAAAGCCCCGGCATTCAGTGAATGCCGGGGCTTTTTACTGTCTGGCGAACGCTTATTGAGTGACCGATAAGGCGCGGGTGCGAGCCACGCGCATCCGGTAGGCCACGAACAGGATCGCGACCCAGACCGGGATGGCGAACACCGACGCCCGAATGCCTGGAATCATCAGCATGACACCGATGATCACGGCCATGAAGGCCAGGCACAGGTAGTTGGTGTACGGCGACCAGAACGCCTTGAAGCCCGGCACGATGCCTTTTTGCTTCATCGCCTTGCGGAACTTCAGGTGCGTCAGGCTGATCAGCGCCCAGTTGATCATCAACGAGGCAACCACCAGGGCCATCAACAACTCCAGCGCTCCATGGGGGGCCACGTAGTTGACCACCACGCACAGCATAGTGACCAGTGCCGACACACCCAGCGCCAGCAACGGCACGCCTTGCTTGGTCAGTTTCATCAACTGTTTCGGCGCATCGCCCTGTTCGGCCAGGCCGTACAGCATGCGGCTGTTGCAGTAGACGCCGCTGTTGTACACCGACAGCGCGGCGGTGAGGACCACGAAGTTGAGGATTTGCGCGGCGGTGTCGCTGCCGATCAGGGCAAAGATCTGCACGAACGGGCTGCCGCTGTAGGCATCGCCGGACGCGCCGAGGGTTTGCAGCAGTTGGTCCCATGGGTACAGCGACAGCAGCACGGTGAGTGCGCCGACATAGAAGATCAACACGCGGTAAACCACCTGGTTGATCGCCTTGGGAATCACTTTGCGTGGTTCGCTGGCTTCAGCGGCGGTGATACCCACCAGCTCCAGGCCGCCGAAGGAGAACATGATGAACGCCATCGCCATCAGCAGGCCGGTGGTGCCGTTAGGGAAGAACCCGCCGTGCTCCCACAGGTTGCTTACCGAGGCCTGCGGGCCGCCAGTGCCACTGAATAGCATGTAGCAGCCCAGGGCGATCATGCCGATGATCGCCACGACCTTGATGATCGCGAACCAGAACTCCATTTCACCGAAGACTTTCACGTTCATCGTGTTGATCAGGTTGACCAGCACGAAGAACACTGCGGCACTGATCCAGGTCGGCACCTCGGGCCACCAGAACTGGATGTACTTGCCGACCGCGGTCAGTTCCGCCATGCCCACCAGTACATACAGTACCCAATAGTTCCAGCCCGACAGGAAGCCGGCAAAACCACCCCAGTAGTTATGCGCGAAGTGACTGAAGGAACCGGCGACCGGCTCCTCGACAATCATTTCGCCCAGCTGGCGCATGATCAGGAAGGCGATAAACCCGGCAATCGCATAGCCGAGAATCATGGAAGGCCCTGCCGACTTGAGTACGCCAGCGGAACCCAGGAACAACCCTGTACCAATTGCTCCGCCCAATGCGATCAGCTGAATGTGTCTATTTTTCAGCCCCCGCTTGAGTTCGCCTTGTTGCTGTCTTTCATCCGCCATCTGGTTACCTTCTAGTTGTTTTGATCCGGCTTTGTTGCACCCCGACAGCTTATTCAATTAGCGCCTGTTTGTGAGCGTCAGGTGTTGCTTTCAGTGAATTTTTCGTAATAAAGCTGCACGTTTTCCAGGGATTGGCTCGCCAGCCAGGTCCTGATCGACTCGACCATGGGCGGTGGCCCGCAGACATACAGGTCGGCCGGCGCATCGCGCAGTTCACTGGTATCGAAGTGTTCGGCGATGTAGCCGCGCTTGCCTGTCCAGCAGGGCGTGGGTTCGCTGAGCACCTCGGTGTAGCGAAACCCCGGAATGCGCCGGGCATAGGCCCGGATGCGCTCGCCCTCGCACAGGTCGGCCGCCTCGCGCACACCGTAGTACAGGTGCACGGGGTATTCGCAGCCGCGTTCGGCAATTTCATCCAGCATGCCCAGTAGGGCCGACAACCCCGTACCGCCCGCCACCAGCACCAGCGGTCGGGTGATGTGGCGCAGGTAAAATGCTCCCAGCGGCGCCTCCAGGGCGATCTGATCGCCGACCTGGCAGCGTTCGCGAATGTAGTTGCTCATCACCCCGTCCGGTAGCAGGCGAATCAGGAACTGCAACTGATTGCTGCTGGTCGGGCGGTTGGCGAACGAATAGGAGCGCAAATCCGCGGTGCCTGGAATCAGCAGGCGGGCGTACTGCCCCGGTAGAAAGTCCAGCGGCTGGGCGCTGGCCCCCAGGTCCAGGTGCAGGATCGCGGTGCTGGCCGAGACCTGGGTGACCTGCGTCACGGTGCCGTTGAGTCGAGCGGGTTCGGCGGCATTGCACAGGCTGGAGGCGAAGTCGAAATAGAACGCCGCATCGGAGGTTACCCGGGTCTGGCAGGTGAGCATCTTGCGTTGTTGCAGGTCCAGGCTGGACAGGGCGTCCTCGTCCACATAGTCCTGGCTGTAGTCGCCGGACTCACAGCGCCCCTGGCAGGTGCCACACACCCCTTCGCGGCAATCGAGCGGAATCCTGATGCCATTGCGCAGCGCCGCATCGAGCAATATTTCGTTGGCGTGCACGGGAAAAAACAGTGTTTTGCCATCGGCGAAACTGAACGCAACCTTGTGGTTCATACCCCGGTCTCCATGGTGTCAGAGGTGGTAGAAATCGAGCACCGAGTTGATGGTGTCGTTGAGCAGCAGCACATGCTTGCGGGCAATGATCCAGCTGTTGTCATGCGGCTTGAGGCGATAGGTCGCGGTGCCGTAGAACTGCTCGGAGGTCGCCAGGCGATAGAACAGCGTGTGCCAGTTCAACCGCACCTCCAGTTCACCCTGTGGCAGTTCGCTGATGCGCACGTTGTTGATCTGGTGCAGGGTGCGCGGCAAGGGCGTGGCGGAGGCCGCCTTGCCGGTGCGCAGGCGGAACACCCGGTCTTCCAGGCCCGAGCGGTTGGCGTAGTAGATCAGTGACATCTCGCGCTTGGGATCCTGGGTATAGACATGCTCCGAATCCCACTGCGGCAGGTGAAACTCGCTGTGCTCGTCGAAGAGGGCGAGGTAGGCGTCCCACTCCTTGGCGTCGCACAGCTCGGACTTGCGGTAGAAAAACTGCTCGATCTGGTACTGCAATTGCGCATTCATGTTCACACCTCACGTAGCTTCAGGGATTTCGCGTCCAGGCCATCGAGCAGGAATCTCTGCCAGTTGCTGTGCTGGTTGACGTAAAGCCCTTCATGGGTGAACTCGGTGCCGGTCATGGCCGGGGCGATACCGATCGCCTCGCTGTTGGGCGTGGCACCCGTGGCCCAGCGGTGGCTGCCGCGTGAAATATCGCTCCAGCGTTCCAGGCGAGCCTGGAAACCGCGCTGGGCTTCACGGAATTCCACCAGGTCATCCGGTGTGCCGAGGCCGGAGACGTTGAAGAAGTCCTCGAACTGGCGAATGCGGTTTTCGCGGTCGGCGTCCGACTCGTTCTTCACCCCCAGGCACTGGCTGATGATTTCGGTCTTGTTCCACGCCACCGGGCGGATGATGCGCAGCTGTGAGCTGATCTGGTCGAGGAAGAACAGGCTCGGGTAGATGTTCAGGTTGCGCAGCCGATGCATCATCCATTCGGCTTTTTCCTGGCCGTGCTCGTCGATCAGGCGCGGCATGATCGTGCTGTAGCCGGAGCGCACCGTCGGGTTGGGCATGTCGCTGAACAGCACGCTGTGGCCGTTGTTGAAGGCGAACCAGCCGTCGTCGGTATTGGCATCGCCGGCCCCCAGCTTGCTGTAGTCCAGGGTGCTGCCGGTGGCGGTGCCGTTGTCGCTGTTGACCTGCTGGCGATGCTGCACCGTGGCCACGTAGTTATAGTGGACCGTGCTGACGTGGTAGCCATCCAGGCCATTCTCGTTCTGCAGTTTCCAGTTGCCGTCGTAGGTGTAGGCCGACTTGCCGGGCAGCACTTCCAGCTCACCGGTGGGCGACTGGGCGACCATCATGTCGAAGAACACTTTGGCGTCACCGAGGAAGTCTTCCAGGCTGTTGTCGCCGTGTACGTCCAGGCTGATGAACACGAACCCCTTGTAGCTCTGGATGCGGGCCTTCTTCAGGCCTCGGGTGGCCTTGTCGAACCCTTCGGGGTACTCGCCAGGCGCCTTGACCTTGACCAGGCGGCCGTCGCTCTTGTAGCACCAGGCATGGAACGGGCAGGTGAACGTCGACTGGTTACCCTTGCCCACCCGGGTCAAGGTGGTGCCGCGATGCTGGCAGGCGTTGATCAGTGCGTTGAGCTTGCCGTCGCCGTCGCGCGTGATAATCATCGGCTGGCGCCCGGCACGCATCGTGATGAAGTCGTGGTTATTGGCCAGTTCGCTTTCGTGGCAGGCGTAGATCCAGTTCTTCTCGAAGATCAGTTCCATTTCCAGGTCGAACAGCTGCGGCTCGGTGAAGATGTCCCGGGCGATGCGGAACACGCCCTCTGCCGGACGGAAGTCCAGGCAGCCTTCAATGAAGGTTTTCCATTGCTCGAAGTTTTTTTCGCCACTCATGGGTGTGCCCCTTTTTTTATTCAGGCCAATCGATGTGCACATTAGAGAGAGTGGGGTGGGGGAGGGTCTATCCGCTTAGTCGGCGAAGGCAGTCCGCTAAGTTCGCTGCGTGGAGCGCTGCGTTATCCCCGTGGCGAGGGAGCTTGCTCCCGCTCGACTGCGCAGCAGTCGTAAATGTCCTTGGCAAATTTCAACTGAAATAACGCGTTAACTGGACTCAGGACCGCTTCGCGCTCCAACGGGAGCAAGCTCCCTCGCCACAGATACCTGTCGGTAATGAGTGCGTCCCGTGGGTAACACTCGCATCAGACTGGGCAGCGAATACCCAGGCACCGGCACCAATCGATGAACGGCTGCCCCGGTGCGGCGCATTGAGGTACTGTTTTGCCCAGCCTGGAGTGCTGTTCAGGGGCATGCGCCGTGATCCGGGGCGTGCTTTATCCACATAGTTGGCGATTGCTATCCATCGGGTCGGCAGGCGCGTTGAGTGGTCTGGAACTTGCTCGCTTCACGCCAGAGGTGCGCCGTCAGAGCGCGCTGAAAAAAATATTGCCGTGGGTGCGCCGTGATGAGTAGCAAAGCTGATCCGCAGTTTCGCGATATTCGTATCGATCACTATGACCTTGAAGGGGCCAGGACCTGGATGTCGGGGATCTGTGGCCCGCATCGACTCGAAACCACGACGCCGGAGCGGATCCGCTTTCATCACAGCGCCAATGTGTTCAAGTCCATGGCCACCACCCTGGGCACGATCGAGTACGGCACCGATGTGACCGTCGACATCGAAGACGCCGAACACTTCAGCAGCTACAGCCTCAGCCTGCCGCTGGTGGGTGAGCAGGAGCTGCGCAAAGACGGCACGCTGCTCAAGTCCAACCGCGATCAAGGGGTGATCATTTCGCCGAATGAAAGCCAGATGCTGGCGATCTCCGGTGACTGTCGCAAGCTTCAGGTGGTGATCACCCGCGCCGCCATGAGCGAGTCGCTGGAGGGGATCCTGCAGCACCCGCTGGATGCGCCGCTGCGCTTCGAACCGGTGATGGACGCGGTGGACGGCGCGTCGGCGGCGTGGTGGCGCATGGCGCGGTATTTCATTGCGGAACTGGAGCACAGCAATGTGCTGTTTGATCACGTGACCTTCACCCGGGACCTCGAAAGCTCGTTGATCAAGGGCCTGATCCTCGCCCAGCCGAACAATTACTCCGAGGAGCTGCGCCAGGTGTTGGCGGTGAAGGTGCCGCACTATCTGGTCCGGGCCAAACAGTACATCCACGACAACGCCCGCGAAGCGGTGCACCTGGAAGATATCGAAGCGGCGGCGGGGGTTTCCCGGTTCAAGTTG
The DNA here is from genome assembly GCF_058789115.1 of Pseudomonas sp. FW300-N1A1. NCBI lineage: Bacteria > Pseudomonadati > Pseudomonadota > Gammaproteobacteria > Pseudomonadales > Pseudomonadaceae > Pseudomonas > Pseudomonas sp. FW300-N1A1. The sequence goes on from NZ_JBYTBK010000052.1 coordinate 24,734, forward strand.
TTCGAAGCGTTCAGGAAGTACTTCGCCCTGTCACCGATGGCCTATCTGAAGAAGCACCGGTTGAACGCGGTGCGTCAGGATCTGCTTGAGCATGGCCAGGCGCGCAATATCTCGGAGATCGCCATGGCCTGGGGCTTTACCCACATGGGCCGGTTTTCCGCCGAGTACCGCAAGCTGTTCGACGAATCCCCCAGCGCCACCGTGCAGCGTCACGAAGCCCGGCGTATGCGCGGGCTTTGAGTGGGTCGCAGCCTTACTTGCGGGCAACCAGATCCAGCAAGTTGACCCGTTCCTTGATTTTCTGCAGGACGATTTCCGAACGGATATCGGTTACCCCCGCCGTGCGGTTGAGTTTGTTGACGATGAAATCCGAGAAGTGCTTGAGGTTGCGCGCCTGGATCCGCAGCACGTAGTTGCTGGCACCGGTAATCACGTAGGCGGTGGTCACTTCCGGCCAGTCCTGGACCTTCTTGATGAAGGTCTCGTGCCAGTCGTCGATATCCTGGCGCAGGGACACATGGACGATGGCTTCCAGCTCCACGCCCAAGCGTTCGGCGCTCAGTTCGGCGCGATAACCGGTGATGATCCCCTCGCTTTCCAGCAGGCGTAAACGACGCAGGCAGGCCGAGGGCGACAGCGCGACTTTCTCCGCCAGTTCCTGGTTGCTGATACGGCCATCCTGCTGCAGGTAATGCAGGATCCGCAGGTCTGTGGAGTCGAGTGTCATGGGTTGAATAAATCCGCGGTTTTTTGAGTTGGATTCGAATTATCTTCGAGATAACTACTATATGACCTGCCACTTTGCACGAAAATTCTGCAAAGGTTCGTTCATTATTTGCTCATCGTGCAGGCATGGAAATCCCCGGAATACGGTAACCACCGGCCGCATGTCACTTAAAGAACAGGACCGACAATGACCACAAGAAACGATTGCCTGGCGCTCGATGCGCAGGACTCCCTGGCCCCTTTGCGTGATCAGTTTGCCTTGCCCGAGGGCGTGATCTACCTCGACGGCAACTCCTTGGGCGCCCGCCCGGTCGCGGCCCTTGAGCGCGCCCGGGCGGTGATTGCCCAGGAGTGGGGCGATGGTTTGATCCGCAGCTGGAACAGCGCCGGCTGGCGCGATCTGCCGCAGCGCCTGGGCGATCGCCTTGCCGGGCTGATCGGTGCCGGTGAAGGCGAAGTGGTGATCACCGATACCACCTCGATCAACCTGTTCAAAGTGCTCGGCGCGGCCTTGCGCGTGCAGGCCACGCGAGCGCCTGAGCGGCGGGTGATTGTCAGCGAGTCGAGCAACTTCCCCACCGATCTGTACATTGCCGAAGGGCTGATGGATTTGCTGCAACAGGGCTACAGCCTGCGTCTGGTGGACAGCCCGCAAGCGCTGGCGCAGGCGATTGACCAGGACGTCGCCGTGGTGATGCTGACCCACGTCAACTACAAGACCGGCTATATGCACGACATGCAGGCCACGACCACGCTGATCCACGAATGTGGCGCGCTGGCGGTCTGGGACCTGGCTCACTCGGCTGGCGCGGTGCCGGTGGACCTGCGCCAGGCCGGTGCGGACTACGCCATCGGCTGCACCTACAAATACCTCAACGGCGGCCCGGGTTCGCAAGCGTTCGTCTGGGTCTCGCCGCAGCTGTGCGATCTGGTCACGCAGCCGTTGTCGGGCTGGTTCGGCCACGCCCGCCAGTTCGACATGGCGTCGGGTTACGAGCCAAGCCGCGGCATTGCCCGTTACCTGTGCGGCACGCAGCCGATCACTTCGCTGGCCATGGTCGAGTGCGGCCTGGACATCTTCGCCCAGACCGACATGGCCAGCCTGCGCCGTAAATCCCTGGCCCTGACCGACCTGTTCATCGCGCTGGTCGAGGAGCGTTGCGCCGCCCACGACCTGAAGCTGATCACCCCGCGTGAGCACGCCCGGCGCGGCAGCCATGTCAGTTTCGAACACCCGCAGGGTTACGCGGTGATTCAGGCCCTGATCGCCCAAGGCGTGATCGGTGACTACCGTGAGCCACGGATCATGCGCTTCGGTTTCACCCCGCTGTACACCAGCTTCACCGAAGTGTTCGATGCGGTGCAGATCCTGGGTGACATTCTCGACCAGAAGACCTGGGCGCACGCGCAGTTCCAGGTTCGTCACAGCGTGACCTGAGTCCTGTGTAAACCGGGCTTTGTAATGCTCATGAACCGTGGCGAGGGAACTTGCTCCCGCTGGGCTGCGTAGCGGCCCCAAGATCTTTGTCGTGAACAATGATGTTGTGAGTGCTGCGCACTCAAGCGGGAGCAAGCTCCCTCGCCACAGGTTTTGCGTTCGATTGCAGGGTTCGGTATTTGATCAACGATGTGCTCTTAAAAAAACAAGTATTCAGAGGACAGACACATGAGCGAAGCCAGCGGCTTTGACACGATTTCCAACCGCGAGCATGGCCTCAGGCGTCAGCTCACCTCGGGACAGATGAGCATGATCGCCATCGGCGGGGCGATCGGCACCGGGCTGTTCATGGGCAGTGCCTATGCCATCGGCTATGCCGGGCCGAGCGTGCTGCTCAGCTACGCCATTGGCGCGATCATCACGCTGCTGTTGATGGGCTGCCTTGCGGAAATGACCGTGGCCCATTCCACCTCCGGTTCCTTCGGCGCCTATGCCGAGTTCTACGTCAGCCCCCTGGCCGGGTTCCTGGTGCGCTATGCCTATTGGGCGGCGATTGTGCTGGCGGTCGGCACGGAAGTGACAGCGGTGGCGATGTACATGAAGTACTGGTTCGCCAACGTGCCTGAATGGATCTGGATCGTCTCGTTCTCCAGTGTGCTGATCGTGCTCAACGCCATCAGCGTGAAGACCTTCGGTACCTTCGAGTACTGGTTCTCGACCATCAAGATCGCGGCGATTGTCGGCTTCATCATCCTGGCGGTGTACGTGGTGTTCGGTTCCGGCAACCCGGACTACGGCGTGCAGCATTACACCGCTCACGGCGGCTTTTTCCCTCACGGCCTGCAAGGGATGTGGGTGGCGGTGATCGTGTCGATCTTCAGCTACCTGAGCGTGGAAATGATCGCGGTGGCGGCCGGTGAAGCCGAGGATCCGGAGCGGGCGGTCAAGAAAGCCTTTCGCGCGACCATGGTGCGGCTGGTGGTGTTTTACCTGCTGACCCTGGCCCTGATGCTGGCGATCGTGCCCTGGGTACAGGCCGGTCAGACCCAGAGCCCGTTCGTCACGGTGATGCAAACCATCGGCATTCCCGGCGCCACCGGGGTGATGAACTTCGTGATCCTGATCGCCGCCTTGTCCGCGATGAACAGCCAGCTCTACATCACCACACGCATGATGTTCAGCCTGTCCCGTGGTGGTTACGCACCCAAGGCGATGGGCGCGTTGAGCAAGAGCGGCATCCCGTTGAATGCCTTGTTGTTGTCCAGTTCGGGCATTGCCCTGGCGACCTTGCTGAACGTGATGTACCCGGAAAGCTCCTTCACCTTGATGATGGCGATCTCCATGTTCGGCGCCATCTTCACCTGGTTCATGATCTTCCTGACGCACTACTGTTTCCGCCGATATCACCAGCGTCACGGTGAGCGAAAGCTATCGTTCCGCATGCGCCTGTTTCCCTACTCGACGCTGCTGGGGCTGGTGCTGATGGGGGCGGTGATGATCACCACCTACTTCACCGACGCGTTCAAGATGACCCTGGTGTTTGGCGTGCCGTTTCTGCTGATTCTGTCGTTGGTCTACGGAGTGTTTTTCCGCAAGAGCCGGGCCCGTGCAACGCAGGATCCCGTGCCTGACGAGGCTTGATCGGCTAGACACCCTGCTGCGGCTGCAAGGCCCGCAGCAGGGCCTGGGTATACCGGGGCAGGGCGTCGAATGAGCGAGCGCACAGCAGCAGCTTTCGCTGTGCCCAGGGCTCCTGCAGGGCGAAGCATTTGAACGCGTGCCCGTCGGCATAACGTTGCACGGCCGCCAGCGGCACGATCGCCAGACCCGCGCCATGGGCGACCATGCGCATGACGCCGTCAAAGCCATCGGCCCGGATGCGGATCTGCATGCGCAGCCCGGCGTGCAGCGCCTGCTCCTCCAGATAAATCGCCAACGCGCTGTGGGCATTCAGCCCGACGTAATCGTGAGCCAGGGTCTGGCTGAAACCCGGTGAATGAGTGTCGGCCAGCGGGTGATCGTTGGGGCAGATCAGCACCAGCGGGTCATCGCGAAACGGCCGGGTTTCCAGGTCAGCGGTGTCCACCGCATCGGACACGATACCCAACTCGGCCGCGCCCTGACGCAAGGCGTGGGTGATGCGCTGGCTTGGCCGTTCTTGCAAGTCGATGTCGAGGTTGGGGTGTTCGCGCAGAAAACCGGCGAGCAGTTCGGGCAGGTATTCGGTGATCGCCGTGGTGTTGCACAGCAAGCGCACCTGACCTTTGACGCCCTTGGCATATTCGGCAAGGTCCTGCTGCAAGCGTTCGGCCTGAAGCAGGATCACTCGCGCATGTTGCGCCAGCGCCTTGCCGGCCGGGGTCGGGCTGATGCCGCGTCGACCACGGTCGAACAGGGTGATGCCCAGCGATGCCTCCATCGCCCGGATGCGTGCACTGGCCGCTGCCAGTGACAGGTGGCTGCGGACGGCACCGGCGGTGATATTGCCGGCATCGAGGGTGTTCAGGTACAGCCGCAGGTCAATCAGGTCGAAGTGCATGGGGGGCTGGTTCATTGTGGGAGATTCTATGTTTGAGGGGAAGCTCCAATAACTGAGTTTGGGTGGTATTCGCTCTGGTTTTTCATCAGG
>NZ_JBYTBK010000053.1:0-28624 GCF_058789115.1 Pseudomonas sp. FW300-N1A1
CGCGCACCAGCGCGAGCAAGCTCGCTCGCCACGGGTCTCTCACCCGCTTCAAGCCTTTCTTAACTGAACAGCATTGCGCCATGAGCGGGTCGTTCTGTCTGTGCTGTCCTACAACTGGTAACTCCGAGCAAGGCCTGGGTGCCCTTGCGGTTGTCGGCGGTGGCACTCAGGTTGCTGGTGATCGGTTTGCGGCTGGCCTGGGCGATCAGGGACGTCGCCCCGTCGGTAGTTCCGGGGGGTGGTACCGAGGCTTGCAAGGTGATGCCTGGGATGCGGCTCATCAAAGTGGTGTAGCGCTCGAAGGTCTTGCGGGTCAGCGGCCGTTCGGCCTGTAGTTTGGCCACCAGTTGGTCGAGCCGCGCCCGGGAGCGTCCGACGTCGCCCTGCACTTGGTAGTCCTTGATGTAGCCCTCCACCAACACCACGCGAACCACGCCCTGATCGAACGACTGTTGCGGCAGGTAGGCATAGGACAACAGGTAGCCGTCCTCCTGATAGCGGCGGGTGATGCCACGGGTGGCTTCGATCAGTTCGGCGAGCGTGATTTCCCGCCCCAGCAGCGGCTGGTACGCCTGGCCCACTTCGTTCAACGGATAACGGGTCCCGCCTTCGATTTGCAGTTTGCGGATGGTGATTTTGGTGCCCATGGTCAAGGGTTGGGCCGAGGAGGGCGACGGTTCGGGCACTTTCAGTGGCGCGGCAGCGGGGCGGTAAGCGTCGGCAGGCAAGTTCGGTACAGGCAGGTTGCGGGTGGTTTCGTTGGTGTTGAGAAAGCTGGGCAGGGAATCGGCGTGGGCGTAGGTACAACAGGTGACTAGCAGCAAAGAAGCTAAAGCGCGCATAGGGCACTCCATGGTCAAGACCGTAGCAGCGCCAGTGGAACTTCGATCCGTTGTGCCCCTCAGGCTCTTGGGCGTGATGGAGGGCAACCGATGTCATGCTCCCAAAGAAAAAGGTGGAAGACTGAACGAGCCTTCCACCTCCAACCAAGCGTAGGCGCTGAAGAGGGGGCCGTCGGAACGGCCAGGTGCAATTTCGCTATTTGTTGCCCGTCACGCCGCCGGTGATGCCGCCAAGGACACCGGTCAGGCCGCCCAGGCCACCGTCGGTACCGGTAGCGGTGCCCGTGACCAGGCTGCCGGCAGCGCTGACCGTGGCGCCAGCAGTGGCGATCACGCTACCGGTTGCCGCAACCACCGGGTTGGGGGCTGCCGCCGTGACGGTAGTCCCGGCGGTACTGATTGCAGCGCCTGCCTGGCCAGCGAGACTGGCGATCGGAGTGCTCAGGCCGGTGGCGGTACCGACGGTCTGGGTCAGGCTGGTGACACCGCTGGTGACCGGGTTCACGGCAGCGCCGATAACGGCTCCGGCCGCGGCCAGTGGTGCAGTGGGGGCCGTGTTGGCAACACCGGAGCCGCCCAGGACAGGGCCAACCGCCGCCACCAGCGTACCGGCCGAACCACCGGTTACCGCCGTGGAGCTGACCAGGGTGTTGCTGTTACCGGCATTCAGCCCATTGGTGAGATTGAGTGCGGCACCGCCAACGGTTTCCAGCAAGCCGCCCCCCGAGCCTGTGCCGGTAGGCGCAGGCGTCAGGCCAGAGGCCGTTCCGACAGTCGAGGCCACGTTGATCAACGCCGTACCGGTGGTGTCGGTCAACGGGTTGCCGTTGCCGGCGGCGGTCACGTTGCTGCCGAGGCCCGAGATGGCACTGCTGACGCCATCGAGCAGGCCATCGACCGGAGCCGTCAGGCCGGTGGTGCTGGCCACCTTGCCGGTCAGGCTTTCAGTCAGGGTGACCACCGGAACCAGCATGCTGTTGCCGACTTTGTCGGTGAGCGAGCCCAGCGGACTGTTGCTGGTCACGGTGGTCAGGGTGTTGCCGAGCATGCTGACCTTTTCACCGGTACCGCCCAGCAGCGGCTCGACTTTGCTGATGAGGCTGCCCACCAGTGGAATGCCTTGTGTCGCGGTGGTCAGTTTGCCGCTGACATCTGTCACGCCGTCACCCACGTCGACGACGACATTGCCCACCACTGCGGTGGTTTTGCTCAGGGCTTTCGGGTCCGTGCCCAGGGTACCCAGACCGTCGGTCAAACTGTCACCTACGGTGTCGACCACATTGCCGGTGGTAGTGGTCACGCTTTGCACGACGCCGCCGACTACGGGAACCCCTGACACGGCGTCACCTACGTTGCTGACCCCATCACCCACACCATTCACGGTGGTGCCCAGGTCGGAGACCACGTTGCTGGTGGTCAGTCCGGGCGTGGTTGTGCCATCCCCGGTTCCGCCGCCGGTTCCACCTCCCGTACCGCCAGTTCCCCCAGTGCCTCCGCCGGTTCCTCCCGTTCCACCGATACCCGCGGTGCCGTCGCCGGTCCCGCCAGTGCCTCCTGTACCGTCACCGCTGCCGGAGCCATCACCCCCCGCAGTGCCTGCCGCGCTGTCTGGCGACGAACTGTCGGACGCGCTGTGATGACCGCCACCGCCGCTGCTACAGCCGGCCAGTGAGAGGCTCAGCACCAAGGCCAATGCAGTACTGGTTTTCAACAAAACGTGAGTGTTCATGAGTGAGTTTCCTTGCACCTGTCACAACTGTTTTTATTATCGAGGGCTTGCCGATTCTTATGCCGGCAATGCCTCGTCCGTTGTGTACATATCTAATGCAGGGGCTGTTTCACGCCATTCTCAACTTGGTATTAACAACTTATATACAAGGGTGGGGACCCTGCCTAACGACTAATATCGAGGGTGTGGTTTTTGATCGGGGCTTGTGGGAAATCCCTTTTAAATCAACAGGTGTGTGTTTCTGCTGGGCTGCGTGGTGGATAAAAAACTTAAGTGATATATATACAATTAACCATGTTGGGCCGAGCCGGATTAAACGGTGCCTACACGTTGGGAGTCGAGTGCGTATACTGCATCCCCAATCGATTCCCTGGAGAACATCATGCCGGCTCCCGTCTGGTGGTTACTGTGTCTGCCGTTTGTTGCCGGTGCGTTTTTACCGCTGCAAGCCGGCATCAATGGGCAACTGGCCAAACAGGTTTCCAGTGTGTTGGCCGCTGCGTTGATTTCGTTTTTTGTCGGCACCATGGCGCTGTTGCTGTTGGTGATGGTCCAGCGTGAAGCGCCGACATTGGCGGCGCTCAAGAGCCTGACCTGGTGGCACTGGAGCGGCGGTTTGCTGGGGGCTTTTTTCATCACCACCGCGGCGTTCGCCGGTCCGCGGATCGGTGCGATGCTGTTCATGGCGCTGGTATTGGCCGGGCAACTGGGCATGGCCCTGGCGCTGGATCATTTCGGTTGGGCAGGGTTTCGCGAGGCCCCCGTCAGCGCCGGCAAGATCGCCGGTCTGGTGTTGATTCTGGCCGGTATTTTTCTCATTCGGCGCGGCTAGGTCGGGCTATTGGCCGCCAGGTACCAAGCATGTGCTCAAGTTCCCCGGCACCGATCAATTTCAGCTCGCCATGGGCATCCGCGGCGCTGGCCAGCAAGACGACCTCGCTGGGTAGTCGTACGGGCTTTTTGAACTGCACCGTAATCTCGTAAGCCGAACCCGGCAGGTGGCCGCTGAGTGCGGCCAGTGTGCGCGCCTTGATCCACAACCCGTGGGCGATGGCCCGGGGGAATCCGAACAGCCTGGCGCTGGCGGTGCTCAGGTGTATCGGGTTGTAGTCCCCCGAGACCCTGGCGTACTGGCGGCCGATCTCGCCGGGAGCCCACCAGCGGGTCACTTCGCTCATGGGTGCAGTGGCATCCGCTGCTGGCTCGATGGCTTCGCTGGCCAACTTCACCCCTTTGCAAAGCATCTGGCTTTCGGCTTCCCAGAGCAGCCCCAGCGCGTCATCCACGCGAGTGATCAAGTCGAACGTTGCGCCCTTGGCGTGGGGTTGCAGGTTTTGCACCCGGACACTGACGCACACCCGGCTGACACCGCCCAAGGGCCGCAGCACACGGATACGATTGGCCAGGTGCACCAGCCCCAGCAGCGGGAACGGGAACGCCTTGTCAGTGAGTAACTGCAGTTGCAAGCCGAATGCCAGTACTTGGGGATAGGTTGGAGGCAGCAGGCCGCTTTCGGGAAAACCGCAGACTTTACGGTAGGCCGCCAAGTGACCGGCATCGACGCTGAGCCAGCAGCGCAAGCCCACATCAGGCAACTCGGTACCGGTGATTTTGCGGCGCGTCGCTGCCCGCCAATAGAGCGCCGACCAGTGGGGGGCGCTGTTCAACAATTGCCAGTCCGTCGCCATGATCAAGCCCCCAGTACGTTTTGCCCGCACACCCGCAGCGCTTGCCCGCTGACCGCGCCACTGCCCGGTTGGGCCAGCCAGGCCACGGCTTCGGCGACGTCCTGTGGAAGCCCGCCTTGCCCCAGTGAGCTCATGCGTCGTCCGGCTTCGCGCAGGGCGAAGGGAATATGCGCGGTCATTTGGGTTTCGATAAAACCGGGTGCTACGGCATTGATGCTGATCCCGCGCGCTCCCAGCAGCGGAGCCCAGGCCTGCGCCAGCCCGATCAGCCCGGCCTTGCTCGCGGCGTAGTTGGTTTGCCCGCGGTTGCCGGCAATGCCGCTGATCGATGCCAGCAGGATCACCCGTGCGTTATCGCGCAGGGTGCCGCTGTCGAGCAGCGCCTTGGTCAGCACTTGCGGTGCATTGAGATTGACCGCGAGCACCGCGTCCCAGAACTCCGGCGTCAGGTTGGCCAGGGTTTTGTCGCGGGTGATGCCGGCGTTATGCACCAGGATGTCGATGCCTTCAGGCAATTGTTCGACCAACCGGGTGGCGGCGTCTTCAGCGCAGATGTCCAGGGCAATGCTGTTGCCGCCCAAGCGTGCGGCGAGGGCGTCGAGATCGGCTCTGGCCGGGGGCACGTCCAGCAGCACCACATCGGCCCCGTCGCGGGCCAGGGTCTCGGCAATCGATGCGCCAATGCCGCGAGCGGCCCCGGTCACCAATGCCTTGCGTCCCGCCAGAGGTCGGGTCCAGTCCTGTACCTGTGTCGCGCAGGGATCGAGCCGCACGACCTGACCTGAGATATAGGCGGATTTGGGCGAGAGGAAAAACCGCAGCACGCCTTCGAGTTGTTCTTCAGCGCCATCGCCGACATACAGCAACTGCAGGGTGCCGCCGCTGCGCAGCTCCTTGGCCAGCGAGCGGCTGAAGCCTTCCAGTGCACGTTGGGCGCTGGCGGCAAACGGGTCGACCAGGGTCTCGGGAGCCCGGCCGAGAATTACCAGGTGCGCGCAGTGATCGAGATTTTTCATCAGTGGCTGGAAGAACTCGCGCAGCGCGTTGAGCTGCCCGGTGTGCAGCAGGTCACTGGCATCGAAGACCACGGCCTTGAGCTTGGGCCCGTGGCCTGGAATCCAGGCCTGGGCCACCAGCGGTTCCGGTCCGTAGCCGTAGATTTGCTCGGTGAGTTTGCTGGCCAGTGCGCCGACCCTCTGTGCCAGCGGGCCGCCGCCGATCAGCAACGCACCCTCGACCGGCCTGAGGCGACCGGCTTCCCATCGCTCCAGTCGAACCGGCGACGGCAGGCCCAGGGCACCGACTACACGGTGGCCGAGGGACGAGTTGGCGAAGTCGATATAGCGGTCTGACATGGAACACGCTCCGGCAGCAGGGGTTCAACGTGTGGACCCTGCCTGGTGATCAATCGTTCGATCCACGAGATAAGGCCTACGCTTGTGGGGTGTGGCTTTCACAGAATAGGAGCTTTTCATGACTCAGTTGCGCCGCGTGGCAATCATTGGCGGTAACCGCATTCCGTTTGCCCGCTCCAACGGCCCCTACGCCAACGCCAGCAACCAGGCGATGCTGACCGCCGCGCTCGAAGGCCTGATCGAGCGTTACAACCTGCACGGGTTGCGCCTGGGGGAAGTGGTGGCGGGGGCGGTGCTGAAGTTGTCGCGGGACATGAACCTGACCCGCGAGTGCGTGCTTGGCTCACGGCTGTCAGCGATGACGCCGGCCTATGACATCCAGCAAGCCTGCGGTACAGGCCTGGAGGCGGCGTTACTGGTGGCGAACAAAATTGCCCTGGGGCAGATCGACTGCGGCATTGCCGGTGGCGTCGATACCACGTCGGATGCACCGATCAGCGTCAGCGAAGGCCTGCGCAGGATTCTGCTGCAGGCCAATCGCGGGAAAACCACGGGCGACAAGCTGAAAGCCTTCCTGCAATTGCGTCCCCGGCATTTGATCCCCGAGTTTCCGCGCAACGGTGAGCCGCGCACCGGTTTGTCCATGGGCCAGCACTGCGAGCTGATGGCGCAGACCTGGGGCATTGCGCGCGCCGAGCAGGATCAACTGGCCCTTGAGAGTCATCAGAAACTGGCCGCCGCTTACACTGAGGGCTGGCACAAGGATTTGCTGACGCCATTTCTGGGCCTGACCCGCGACAACAACCTGCGCCCGGACGTGACCCTGGAAAAACTGGCCGCGTTGAAGCCGGCCTTCGAAAAAAGCACCCTGGGCACCCTGACCGCGGGTAATTCGACGCCCCTGACCGACGGCGCCTCGGTGGTGTTGTTGGCCAGTGAACAATGGGCGCAAGCGCGCGGCTTGCCGATCCTTGCGTATTGGCGCGACGGTGAAGCGGCGGCGGTGGATTTCGTCAACGGTGCCGAAGGGCTGTTGATGGCACCGGTCTACGCTGTACCCCGGTTGCTGGCACGCAATGGCCTGAGTTTGCAGGACTTCGACTACTACGAAATCCATGAGGCCTTCGCCGCACAAGTGCTCTGTACCTTGAAAGCCTGGGAGGATGGGGACTACTGCAAGACCCGGCTTGGCCTCGATGCGCCCCTGGGCGCCATCGACCGCAGCCGGCTCAATGTCAAAGGCAGCTCCCTGGCGGCCGGGCATCCGTTCGCGGCGACCGGCGGGCGGATTGTCGCCAACCTGGCCAAGCTGCTGGAGACGGCAGGGCAGGGGCGTGGCCTGATTTCGATCTGCGCTGCCGGCGGCCAGGGGGTGACCGCAATTATCGAGCGCTAAGGGCCGCGCCCCTTGGTTGCTTACCCGGCAGGCGACGGAGGTTGGCGTCATGTTCGGCCACAGTCTCAGCCCAACGCCCGGGAGCGTGAAACGGTACTCCATTCGAGAAAAACCCTACGAAGAGTAGGCTGCTGGATCTCTGACGCTGTCGCCAATACCTTCTGAAACGGTGGTCAACAGGCTGCGGAGTCTCAGCTATGATTTCCATCGGCCGACAGGGTTAACCCGATAAATCTGGCACATTGAGTGCGTCCACACGGTTCATAGGTCGGCAACCCCTCCCCGCCGTGAGAGGATTGCCGTATAACGAGTGACATTCGCGTGTTTGGTAATAAAGGACCCACAATAAAAGCTGATGAAGACTCCAAAACGCATTGAACCCCTGATCGAGGACGGTCTGGTTGACGAGGTGCTGCGCCCACTCATGAGTGGTAAAGAAGCAGCTGTTTATGTGGTGCGCTGCGGCAATGAGTTGCGTTGCGCCAAGGTCTACAAGGAGGCGAACAAACGAAGTTTTCGTCAAGCGGCCGAGTATCAGGAAGGCCGTAAGGTGCGCAACAGCCGTCAGGCACGCGCCATGGCCAAGGGCTCCAAGTTTGGCCGTAAAGAAACCGAAGATGCCTGGCAGAATGCCGAGGTCGCGGCGTTGTTTCGTCTGGCCAGCGCCGGCGTGCGAGTGCCCAAGCCGTTCGACTTCCTGGAAGGCGTGCTGCTGATGGAACTGGTGGCCGACGAGTACGGCGATGCCGCGCCGCGTCTGAATGACGTGGTGCTGGACGCCGATCAGGCACGCGAGTATCACGCTTTCCTGATTTCTCAGATCGTGCTGATGCTGTGTACCGGACTGGTGCACGGTGACCTGTCCGAGTTCAACGTGCTGCTGACGCCGAACGGCCCGGTGATCATCGACCTGCCGCAGGCGGTGGATGCAGCCGGTAATAACCACGCATTCAGCATGCTGGAGCGGGATGTGGGCAACATGGCGTCTTACTTCGGGCGTTTTGCCCCCGAGTTGAAGCGCACCAAGTACGCCAAGGAAATGTGGGCCCTGTATGAAGCAGGTACCCTGCACCCGGCCAGCGTCCTGACCGGTGAGTTCGACGAACCGGAAGAGCTGGCGGACGTCGGCGGTATCATGCGTGAGATCGAGGCCGCGCGCCTGGACGAGGAGCGCCGCCAGGCGGTTCGCGCCGCAGACGATGCACCGCCAAGCAAGGCCGAAGAGCCGCCTCCACCGTGGCTGCAGTGATCGGTTGAATCAAGAACCCGGCCTCGGCCGGGTTTTTACTGTGCGCCCGGCGCTCTCCGGCAGACTGATGACATTCGAAACACCCCACACTCAAGGATGAATGTGAACACTCAACCCACGCCCCGGCAATCCAGTCGCAATGCCCACCTGATCATCGCTGCGCGCCTGGTCTCGGATTTTGGTGCGTTTCTCAACATGGTGGCGCTGGCCACTTACGTGTACCTGCTCAGCAACAGTGCCATGAGCGTCGGGATTTTTCTGGCCAGTCGCGTGGCCGGCGGGATCTTCGCCAGCCTGATCGGGACGACCTTCTACCGCCGCTTCAGCGGACGCTCGCCCCTGGTGGTCTTCGATGTGCTGCGCGCCGGGTTGCTGCTGTTGCTGGTGTTGCTGCCGGTGGCCCAACACGCGCAGCTGTTGCCGCTGATCGCGTTCGGCCTCGGGCTGGGCAACTCGATGTTTGCCATCGGCCTGAACAGCCAGCTGCCGAACATGGTCAGCGCCGATCAACTGCTCAAAACCAATGCCTGGCTGACGTCGGCGTCCTCGGGCGCGATGGTTGCTGGCAGCCTGGTATCGGGTTTGCTGGTGGCGGGTTTTGGTTTTGACGCGGTGTTCGCGTTGAACATTGTCACTTACCTGCTGGCGGCGCTGTTCGTGTTGCCGTTGCGCTTTCCTGCGCCAGAGGTCCGCGCGCAGCCCGAGCGCAGCAATGGTGAATGGGCTGCTTTGCGCGATGGGTTACGCAGTACGCCGGTGATCGCCGCGATGCTGGTGTTGTCCATGGCCGACACCTTGGGCAGTGCCGCGCACAACGTCGGTTTTCCGATCATTTCCAGGCTGTTGACGCCCGAGTCGGCCAGCACCACGTTGGGCCTGATGCTGGCGGTATGGGCCTGCGGCAAGTTGATCGGTGCGCGCATCGCCAGTCGCCTGCCAGGCTCGGAGAACGTCAATCTGGAGCGGCGGTTCTTCTTCGGCGTGCTGTTGATGTCCAGCGGCTTCATCCTGATGTTCCAGCAACAGAGCCTCTATGGCTTGCTGCTGTTCGCCCTGCCGGCAGGATTGGGCGACGGCTTTTCCGAGGTCGGCCTGATGTCGCGCCTGCAGCGTGAGCCGGACCACCTGCGGTTGCCGGTTTTCAGCTTCCTGACCCTGCTGCAGATGACCGGGTTCGGCGTCGGCATGTTGATTGCCGCGCCCTTCTACAACCTGTGGTCACCGGGTGGGGTGGTGGCCCTGTTTCACGGGATTCCCCTCGGCACCTTGCTGGTGCTGAGGGGATTGGCACTCAGGGGCGAGCGGGTTCGGCGCAGCAGCCAGAGGCCAGCTCCTTGAGGATCGGGCAGTCGGGGCGGTGATCGCCCTGGCAATGTTCCACCAGATCCTGCAGGGTGTCGCGCAACTGGCCCAGCTCACGGATTTTCTGGTTCAGCTCATCGATGTGCTGGCGGGCCAGTGCCTTGACGTCGGCGCTGGCCCGTTGGCGGTCCTGCCACAAGGTCAGCAGCTTGCCGACTTCTTCCAGGGAAAACCCCAGGTCACGTGAACGCTTGATGAATGCCAGGCTGTGCAGGTCGTCATCGCCATAGAGGCGGTAGCCGCTGTCGGTGCGATGGGCCGGCTTGAGCAGGCCGATGGACTCGTAGTAACGAATCATCTTGGCGCTCAGGCCACTGTGCTTGGCGGCTTGGCCGATGTTCATTCAATGTCCTCCAGGTCTTTGGGCTTCCAGGTCTTGAGCAGTAGCGCATTGCTCACGACGCTGACGCTGGACAGGGCCATCGCCGCACCCGCCAGCACCGGGTTGAGCAGGCCAAAGGCGGCCAGCGGAATCCCGATCAGGTTGTAGACGAAGGCCCAGAACAGATTCTGGCGGATCTTCGCGTAGGTCTTGCGACTGATTTCCAGCGCCGCCGGTACCAGCCGTGGGTCGCCGCGCATCAAGGTGATGCCGGCCGCATGCATGGCCACATCGGTGCCGCCGCCCATGGCAATGCCGATGTCTGCCGCGGCCAGCGCCGGTGCGTCGTTGATACCGTCGCCGACCATGGCCACCACGCCGGTTTTTTTCAGCTCGGTGACGGTCGAGGCTTTCTCGGCCGGCAACACTTCGGCGTGGACGTTGCTGATCCCTAGCGCTGAAGCGACGACCTTGGCGCTGCCACGATTATCGCCCGTCAGCAGGTGACTGCCGATGTGTTGCGCCTTCAACTCGCCAATCGCCTGCAGCGCACCGGGCTTGAGGGTGTCGCCAAAGGCGAACAAGCCCAGCACCCGTGGCTCGGGGCTTTGTTCGATCAGCCATGACAGGGTCCGACCCTCGGCTTCCCAGGCTGCGGCCGAGTCAGCCAGCGGGCCGGCACTCAAGCCGCTTTCTTCCAGCAGGCGGCGATTGCCCAGTGCCAACCGACGGCTGTCCAGGGTGCCGGCAATACCACGACCGGTCAGCGACTGGCTGGCGCTGACGTCGGCCACCGGCAAGTCGCGCTCGGCGCAGGCGTCCAGCACCGCTTTGGCCAGCGGGTGTTCGCTGCCGCGTTGCAGGGCGCCAGCCTGTTGCAGCAGGCTCGCTTCATTACCATCAATGGCGCTCAGATGAGCGATGCGCGGGGTGCCGGACGTCAGTGTGCCGGTCTTGTCGAAGACCACCACGCTGACCTCATGGGCCCGCTCCAGGGCTTCGGCGTCCTTGATCAGAATCCCGTGGCGTGCGGCTACTCCCGTACCGGCCATGATCGCGGTCGGCGTGGCCAGGCCCAGTGCACATGGGCAGGCGATCACCAACACGGCAACGGCGTTGATCACCGCCGTTTCCAGGGGCGCACCGTACAGCCACCAGCCGACCAGTGTGGCCAGGGCCAGGAGCAAGACCACCGGTACAAATACCTGGCTGACTTTATCCACCAGTTTCTGAATCGGTGCCTTGCCGGCCTGGGCGTCCTCCACCAGGCGAATGATGCGCGCCAGCACGGTTTCAGCACCCAGTGCCTGGGTGCGTACCAGCAACCGGCCCTCGCCGTTGATGGCGCCACCGGTGACTTTGTCACCGGGCTGCTTGGGCACGGGAAGGCTTTCGCCGCTGATCAGGGCCTCGTCGGCATGACTCTGGCCTTCGACCACTTCGCCGTCCACCGGGAAACGTTCGCCGGGTTTGACCAGCACCAGATCACCGAGGCGCAGGGCACTGATAGCGACGTCCTGTTCGCGGCCGTCCACCACTTGAATCGCCCGCTCCGGGCGCAAGGCTTCCAGGGCGCGGATAGCGCTGGCTGTCTGGCGTTTGGCGCGGCTTTCCAGGTACTTGCCCAGCAACACCAGGGCGATCACCACCGCCGAGGCCTCGAAGTACAGATGGGGCATGCTGTCGGCACTGGCCGTGGCCCACAGGTAAATGCTCAAGCCGTAACCGGCGCTGGTGCCCAGGGCTACCAGCAAGTCCATGTTCCCCGCACCGGCCCGCACGGCCTTCCAGGCCGCGACATAGAAGCGTGCGCCGAAAACGAACTGCACCGGAGTCGCCAGGGCAAACTGCACCCAGGCCGGGAGCATCCAGTGCAGGCCAAAGGGTTGCACCAGCATCGGCAATACCAGCGGCAATGCCAGGACAACAGCCAGCAGTACGCTCCAGCGCTCACGGTGCAGGCGCTGTTGCTGATCGTCGCTAGAGGATTGTTCGGCTTGCCAGACGCTGGCGGTGTAGCCAGCCTTGCTGACCGCGCTGATCAACCGCTGCGGATCGACCTGGCCGAGCAACTCCAGGTGGGCACGTTCATTGGCCAGGTTGACGCTGACGCTCTTGACCCCGGCCACCTTGTTCAAGGCGCGTTCGACGCGACCGGCGCACGAGGCGCAGGTCATGCCGCCAATGCTCAGCTCAAGGCTTTGCGCGGGCACGCTGTAACCGGCTTGCTGCACCGCTTCCATGAGTGCCGGCAAGCTGTCCGGGGGCGCCTGGACACGGGCTTGCTCGGTGGCCAGGTTGACGCTGACTGCGCTGGCACCGGTCACTTTGCTCAGCGCGCGCTCCACACGCCCGGCGCAACTGGCGCAGGTCATGCCAGCGATCGGCAGGTCGAAGGTGGTGGAATCGGACATCGGTCTTACTCCCTGTAGAAATGACCTACAGGATCAACCTTGCCATGCTGGCAAGGTCAAGCGCCAATCTTTAACGGGTGCGATCCTTGTCGCCACGGTCGTCCGGCAGCGACGACAGGGGTGGGCTCAATAGCCGAGCCCGGCCTTTTTCAGGTACACGCCTTGCCCATTCATGGCGATGCGGTACTTCTGGATGTCGCCGGCGCGCAAGGTGATGTTTTGCGAACCGGGGGGCAGCATTCCCGGATTGCAGCCCGGCATTTGGCTCGGGAGCAGTTTGAGGCGCAGGGAGAAGGTGCCCGGCGGCAAGTTGAACGAGGTGCTCTGTTCCTGGAACAGGCGCGCCGACAATTGATCCTGGATGTACACGCCAATCTCGCATGAAGTCGCGACTTCCAGGCGTTCGCGAGAAATGATCAGCACGCCGTAGTCTTCAGCGTTGGCCGAGGGGGGGGCGGCGAAAAGACCGAGCATGCCAAGTAGGCTGAAAACTGACCAGCGCATGGCTGAATCTCCTGCTGTTAATTCATCAATGACGCAGCTTGGCCGAGCGCGCTGCCGATTGCCAGCCCGGCCGATCACAGCAGAACTTGACCTTGCCATGGTGGCAAGCTCGAGACTGCCCTCAATCTCATCAAAGGAGCTGCCTCATGCAAGTATTCAACGTTCAAGGTATGTCGTGCGGTCACTGCGTCCGGGCCATTACCCAGGCGCTGCAGGCCAAGGATCCAGCGGCGAGCGTGCGGGTCGACCTGGCGGCGAAAGAGGTTGGGGTCGAGAGTCAGTTGACCGCCGACCAAGTGATCGAACTGATCAGCGAAGAAGGTTACGGGGTCAAACTGGCCTGAAGATTTTTGTTAGTTAGCGAGCTATCGGAATGTTCAAGGCGTTCAGGCGCGGCTAGACTGTCGGGCTGCCGACTGACGTAACCTGGACGCCTGATGAACATCCGTACCATTTTGATTCTTGGCGCCCTGAGCGCTTTCGGGCCGCTGGCCATCGATTTCTATCTGCCGGCTTTTCCGGCCATGGCGGCGGCTTTTGGTACGGACGAGAAGCACGTCCAGTTGACGTTGGCGTCCTACTTCCTCGGCCTGTCGATCGGTCAGTTGGCATACGGTCCGGTGGCTGACCGTTTTGGTCGGCGCATTCCATTGCTGGTGGGCGTCGCCTTGTTCACCCTGGCGTCGCTGGTGTGTGCGTTTGCGCCAAGCCTTGAGTGGTTGATCGGCGCACGGTTTGTCCAGGCCCTGGGCGGTTGTGCCGGGATGGTGATTTCCCGCGCGGTGGTCAGCGACAAGTGCGATGCGGTGGGGTCGGCGAAAGTCTTTTCACAGCTGATGCTGGTGATGGGATTGGCACCGATTCTGGCGCCGATGCTGGGCGGGTTGCTGGTCAACCTGCATGGCTGGCAGTCGATCTTTATCGCATTGACCCTGTTCAGCGCATTGTCGGCCCTGGCGGTGGCGCTGGGGTTGCCGGAAAGCTTGCCGGCCAACCAGCCGCGTCAGCCGTTGTCAGGCGCGTTGCGCCAGTACGGTCGGTTGCTTTCGGACAAGGTGTTCCTGGGGCATGCCTTGACCGGTGGCATTGCCATCGCCGGGATGTTTGCCTACATCGCCGGCTCGCCCTTTGTGTTCATCAAATTGTACGGCGTTCCCCCCGAGCATTTCGGCTGGCTGTTCGGCAGCAACGCGGCGGGCTTCATCCTGGTGGCGCAACTTAACGCACGGTTGCTGTCCCGGCGTGGACCGGCCTTTCTGCTGTCGCGTACCGTCTGGATCTACCTGACGGCGGGCCTGGCCTTGCTGGCGGTCTGCTCACTGCATACCGAGCAGTTGTGGCCGGTGCTGATCCCACTGTTCATCTGCATCTCCAGCCTGGGCTGCATCATTCCCAATGCGTCGGCGTGCGCCATGAGCGGGCAGGGCGCGCGCGCCGGCAGCGCCTCGGCGATGCTCGGCTGTTTGCAGTTCAGCGTGGCCGCCGGTGCGTCAGCGTTGGTGGTGGTGCTGCACGACGGCACGGCGGTGCCCATGGCGATGGTCATCAGCCTGTGCGGGATTCTGGTGGTGAGCGTTGCGATGCTCACCCGTCGACTGCAACTGGCCCGGGCAGCACAAACCGTGGCGTGAGTCAGCCAGCCGCGCGTTGTTGGTGTTCCGGGAGGCGATGGGGGGCGTGCAATCGGGCCTCGAGGGTCGAGGTAAAGGCGCGGGCTTCTGCTTCAGAGCGGAAGTTCACTGTCTGGTCGTCCAAACGGACTTGCCATTGGGATTTCGCCAGTTCTTTAATCAGGATCTTCATTGCTGACCTCCGTGCTTAATGATTGCACTGCAGAGGTCACGATTGTAGTCCTGAATCCACTCGCCGTTCTGATGTAGATCAACTCTCTGACTGACGGCTAACGACCGCGCCTGGCAGGCTGCGATCGCCTGATCCTCAGAAGCCCTCGAGCACGATCTTGCCCTTGGACGTGCCGCTTTCCAGCAGTGCGTGGGCCCGACGCAGGTTGGCCGCATTGATGGTGCCGAAGTGTTCACCGACGGTGGTTTTCAAGATGCCGGCGTCGATCAGCTCGGCCACTCGGTTCAGCAACTTGTGCTGCTCGAGCATATCGGCGGTTTCGAACAACGAGCGGGTGTACATGAACTCCCAGTGCAGCGACAGGCTCTTGCGCTTGAGCTGGGTGATGTCCAGTGCCTTGGGGTCATCGATCAGCGCGAGTTTGCCTTGCGGGGCCAGGGCTTCGACCAGTTGGGCGAAATGCTGGTCCGTCTGGGTCAGGCTGGCCACGTGAGTCACCTGTGGGTGACCGGCACGCTTGAGTTCGTCACTCAGCGGCTGGCTGTGATCAATGACCAGGTCGGCTCCCAGTTCGCTTACCCAGTTGCGGGTTTGCGGGCGGGAGGCGGTACCGATGACGGTCAAGGCGGTGAGCTGGCTGGCCAGTTGGGTCAGGATCGAACCCACGCCGCCCGCGGCGCCAACGATCAGCAGGCTTTGCCCCTCATCGGTCTTGCCTTCGCGCACCTGCAGGCGTTCAAACAGCAGTTCCCAGGCGGTAATCGCGGTCAACGGCAGGGCCGCCGCTTCGGCAAACCCCAGTGAGCGGGGCATGTGGCCGACAATCCGCTCGTCCACCACATGCAACTGGCTGTTGCCACCGGCGCGGGCAATGGAGCCCGCGTAGTAGACCTTGTCACCGGGCTTGAACAGGCTTGTCTCGCTACCAACGGTCCTGACCACGCCGGCCACATCCCAACCCAGCACTTTGGCGGCGCCGTCTTCAGGGCAGACGTTCTGGCGAACCTTGGTGTCCACCGGGTTGACGGAGATGGCCTTGACGTCCACCAGCAGATCCCGTGGGCCGGCGACGGGCTCCGGCAGTTCGATGTCTTGCAGGGCGTCTGGGTCGCTGATGGGCAGGCAGGTGTAGTAGGCGATGGCTTTCATGGCATGGAAGGCTCGGTTGTCATGGGATGGCACCGATCATTGGCTATTTCTCTTAAAGATAAAAGCCGCTAAAAGAGCAGTCTCTTTCAATGAATTTTTTATAATGCGGGTGAGTGGATGCTGCGTTTCGATGACTTGCAGGTGTTTGTACGGGCCGCCGATCTGGGCAGCCTGTCAGCGGCAGCGCGCGGCATGGACATGTCGGCGGCAGTGGCCAGCGCGGCGTTGAAACGTATCGAGCAGCAACTGGGGGCGCGTCTGTTGGCTCGATCGACCCGCAGCCTGCGGTTGACGGCCGAGGGTGAGGGGTTCCTGGAATATGCCCGCTCGGCGCTGAGCCAGCTGGATGAGGGGCGGCGCTTGCTCGCCAGTGGACAGGATCAGGTCAGCGGCGTCTTGCAGCTGTCGGCCCCCTCTGACTTTGGGCGCAATCTGCTGTTGCCGTGGCTGGACGAGTTCCAGCGCGATCACCCGAAGTTGACGGTGCGCCTGCTATTGGCTGACCGGATTGCCGACCTGTTCCGCCAGCCAGTCGACATTGCCCTGCGTTACGGTGAGCCGGAAGACTCAAGCCTGGTGGCATTGCCCATTGCCCCGGACAATCACCGGGTGCTGTGCGCCGCCCCGGCCTACCTCGCACGGTGTGGCGAGCCGCGTCAGCTGGAGCAACTGGCGCAGCACAATTGCCTGCTGTACATGCTCGGCAGCCGGGTTCACGACCATTGGCGCTTTCATGACGGCAAGCGGGAAGTGAGCCTGACGGTCAATGGTGATCGCTTCAGTGATGATGCGGATGTGGTGCGGTTATGGGCGCTCGCCGGTGCCGGAATTGCCTATAAGTCCTGGCTGGATGTCGCCGCTGATGTGTTGGCCGGACGCCTGAAGGTGCTGATGCCTGAGTTGTCGGGCGAACGCGCGCCGCTGAATTTGCTGTGCGCCCATCGTGCTCAATTGAGTAAGCCGGTGAACCTGCTACGGGAAATGCTCAAGAGGCGGTGCGCGCAATTAACCAGTGATTATTCGACAAGATTTGTCGATTGTCGGTAATCCGCTTCATATAGGGAAATTTCTCGCAGGCGCTATCTCCTTCAACGGTTTTCCCGGGGCAGGAACCGCCGATCATCGCGCTTATACTAGTCGCCCGCCAGAGTCGGCACTGTTGTCAGCGAACAGGCCAGGCCGTGCTTGAGTCCCCGGATCCTCCTGCGGATCGTCAGCGGCGCGATTTCAGGATTTCGAGGAAGTTTGCTTATTCGTTGGTTATTGAGCCCGGTTTTTGGCGGGTATCACGCCTTTTCCGGTATCACATTACTGGTCAAGATGTCCCCCGAGCAGTAGACAAATGATTCAACAGGGAGTGAATACATGGAACATGCACCTTGCATCAGCCAGATTGCCACCTTACTGGCCGACCCGAAGCGTAGCGCGATGATGTGGGCCTTGATGGACGGTACTGCACGGCAATCCGAGGAACTGGCGTTGCTGGCAGGTTTATCCCCGTCATCGGCCAGTGCTCACCTGGGACGTTTGTTCAGCGGCGGACTGTTGAAAGTCGAGGCGCGAGGACGAAAGCGCTTCTTCCGACTGGCCGCTCCCGAGATCGGCGCGGCGGTCCAGGCACTGGCGAGTGCCACACTGGCCAGCTCGCCAGGCAAGATTGCCCCCGTGTTCAAGCGCGCCAGCCCATTGGCCAGTGTCCAGGCAGCGCCCGCTTCGTTGCTGCGCGCCAGGCTCTGTGAAGAGCATCTGGGCGGAACCCTGGCGGCGGACCTGTTCCAGCGGTTACTCGACGCCGGCTGGATCGAACAGCTGGATAAGCGCGTCACGGTGACTCCAAAGGGTGCCAGGCAGCTGGCGACCCAAGGGGTGTTCATTCAGGCATTGGCACGTAGCCACTCGCACGTGGCCTGCGCTTGCCCCGACTGGAGCGAGCGTCGGCCGCATCTGGGCGGCACGCTGGGTGCAGCGCTGTTGCAACTGTTCATCCAGTCTGGCTGGTTGAGTTTGCCCAACGACTCCCGAGCCCTGATGGTGACGGCGGCAGGTGCGCGTGAGCTCGAGCGGTTCGCCAGAGAAACCGAGTTGGAGCTGGCGCTCTAGCGATACCCGAGGCCGGCGTCTGTGCTGCGGGTACAGACGTCGCTCAGGACTGTAAAGCGGCCCCGACATGATGGTTGCAGTCTTTCAGATAAAAACCGACGACCTGCTTTGTGGCTGCTGCGCGAGCAAGAGAGCAAGCCCTGAGATCAAGGCAATTGCTCTCGCATCGGTTTGCAGTGCGCCTCAGGGTTTCACCAACCGTGCATCCAGGCTGTTCTGCGCCAGGCGCCGGGCCTGGTCCTGGGTCATGCCCAAATGGGTGTGCAAGGCATGGAAGTTCTCGGTGACATAGCCGCCGAAGTACGCCGGGTCATCGGAGTTCACGGTGACCTTCACGCCCCGTTCGAGCATGTCGAGAATGTTGTGCTGGGACATGTGATCGAACACGCACAGCTTGGTGTTGGACAGTGGGCAGACGGTCAGCGGGATCTGCTCGTCGATGATCCGCTGCATCAGGCGCTCGTCTTCGATTGCGCGCACGCCATGGTCGATTCGCTGGATCTTCAGCAGGTCGAGGGCTTCCCAGATGTACTCAGGCGGGCCTTCTTCGCCAGCGTGGGCGACGGTCAGGAAACCTTCGCCACGGGCGCGATCGAATACGCGCTGGAATTTGCTTGGCGGATGCCCCATCTCGGAACTGTCCAGGCCCACGGCGATAAACGCATCACGGAACGGCAGCGCCTGGTCGAGGGTTTTCTGCGCTTGTTCTTCGCTCAGGTGGCGCAGGAAGCTGAGGATCAGACCGCTGGTGATACCCAGTTGCTGTTCGCCGTCCTTGAGTGCAGCGGCGATGCCGTTGAGCACCACTTCGAACGGTACGCCACGGTCCGTGTGGGTTTGCGGGTCGAAGAAGGGTTCGGTGTGAATCACGTTCTGCGCCTTGCAGCGCAACAGGTAGGCCCAGGTCAGGTCGTAGAAATCCTGGGAGGTGCGCAATACGTCGGCGCCCTGGTAATACAGGTCCAGGAATTCCTGCAGATTGTTGAAGGCATAGGCCTTGCGCAGGGTGTCGACATCGCTCCACGGCAGGGCGATCTTATTGCGCTCGGCCAGGGCGAACAGCAGTTCAGGCTCAAGCGAGCCCTCCAGGTGCAGGTGCAGTTCTGCCTTGGGCAGGGCGTTCAGCCAGTCGTACATGCTTCGAATCTCATCAGGTGCAATGGCGCCATTCTACAGAGGCTCGTCGCAACAATTGGTAAAACCTGACCAATCGGCTCATCACTCGGCGTCCTGTTCCGCCGATAGGCGCAGGCATCGGCCAGCCACAAACTATTGGGGCAGGGCAGGGCAGGGCAGGGCAGGGCAGGGCAGGGCAGGGCAGGGCGAAGAAGGGTACTGAATAACCGATCCACGCCCAGCGGGCCGATGACCCGCTGGGCGTGGACAGATACCGGTCATTGCTTCAGCGCGCCATCCTGTCGCCAAGGTTCAGCACAACGACGGCGTGCGGTCAGACGCCGGCGATCAGTTGCCGTGCGGCCTGGCTGTGATCGGCAATCAAGCCTTTCAGGTCCAGCCCTTCAACCTGGCCGTCGATCACTCGCCATTTACCGCCAACCATTACCCGGTCCGCGCGATCGGCACCACACAGCAACAACGCCGAGACCGGGTCGTGGCTGCCGGAGAAACGCAACTCATCCAGTTTGAACAAGGCCAGGTCAGCTTGTTTGCCCACGGCCAGTTCGCCAATGTCGGTACGGCCCAACAGTTTCGCCGACCCACGGGTGGCCCAGCCCAGTACCCGCTCCGGAGTGATTTTCTCGGCCCCATAGCGCAGGCGCTGAATGTACAAGGCCTGACGGGTTTCCAGGATCATGTTCGAGGCATCGTTGGACGCCGAACCATCCACTCCCAAGCCCACCGGAGCGCCGGCATCGGTCAGCTCCAGGGTTGGGCAGATGCCCGAGGCCAGGCGCATGTTCGAGCTTGGGCAATGGCAGATGCCGGTACCTGCCGCGCCGAGGCGGGCGATTTCGTCGGGGTTGAAGTGAATGCCATGGGCCAGCCAGGTGCGGGGGCCGAGCCAGCCGACGCTGTCCAGGTAATCCACGGTACGCAGGCCGAAGCGCTGCAGGCAGAAGTCTTCTTCGTCGAGGGTTTCAGCCAGGTGAGTGTGCAGGCGTACATCGAGCCTGTTCGCCATTTCGGCGCTGGCGGACATGATTTCGGGTGTGACCGAGAACGGCGAGCAAGGCGCGAGGGCGATCTGGATTTGCGCGCCCTCACCGCGCTCGTGGTATTCGGCGATCAAGCGCTGGCTGTCGGCGAGAATGACTTCGCCTTCCTGCACGGTCTGCTGCGGCGGCAAGCCCCCGTCCTTTTCACCGAGGCTCATCGAACCCCGGGTCAGCATGGCGCGCATCCCCAGTTCGCGTACGGCGTCGACTTGCACGTCGATGGCGTTTTCCAGGCCATCGGGAAACAGGTAATGGTGGTCAGCGGCCGTGGTGCACCCCGACAGCAGCAGTTCGGCCAAGGCTACCTTGGTCGCCAGCGCGAGCTTTTCCGGGGTCAGTCGGGCCCAGACCGGGTAGAGGGTTTTCAGCCACGGGAACAACGGCTGGTTGACCACCGGTGCCCAGGCGCGGGTCAGGGTCTGATAGAAATGGTGGTGGGTGTTGATCAGCCCCGGCAGGATCACATGCTCGCGGGCATCGAAGATCTGTCCACAGGGAGTGGCCGGTTGCTGGCCTTGCTTGAGTACTTCGACGATCACGCCGTCTTGCAGCACCAGGCCGCCACAGGCATCGAGGTCGTTGGCCGTGAAGATGGCGAGAGGGTTTTTTAACCAGGTACGGGTCGCGGGCATTTTGCCGGCTCCTCTGAAAGTTGGGTTCAGGTTCGCCAGCTCAGTGTTGCCCTGTCTGCTGATCCAGGGTCGCCGCGGGGGACGAGGTGCGCAGTTTCGATCAAAAGCACGTTGCGGGCAAGCCTGGCCCGACAGGACGATGAATACCTGTGGGCGCAAACGTGCCCCCACAGGGGATGGCGGTGTTTACCAGGGAATGGTCTCGCCCTTGTAATTGATGAAGTGATGCCCACCCTTGCCGGCGTAGTCATTGACCTGATCCACCAGCCCGCGGGTGCTGGTTTCCACATCCAGGTCGGCCCCTTCACCGCCCATATCGGTCTTCACCCAGCCCGGATGCAGCGACAGCACGGTCAATTGCTGCTCGCCCAATTGGCTAACGAAGCTGTTGGTCATCGAGTTCAGCGCGGCCTTGCTGGCCTTGTACAGCGCCAGTTCCGGGGCGTCAGGCATGGTCACGCTGCCCAGTACCGAACTCATGAACGCCAGCACGCCGCTGCCTTCGCGTATCTGTCCGACAAAACGCTGGGCCAGGTTGATCGGCGCCACGGCGTTGGTGAAGAACAACTGACCGACTTCGGCCAGTGTCGCGCCACCGGGTGTCTGTACGGCAGGCCCCTTGACGCCGGCGTTGACGAACAGCAGGTCGAACACCTGGCCCTTGAGTTGTTGGCTGAGGGCGATCACCGCTTGTTGATCGTCCATGTCGAGCTTCTCTATTCGTACGTCACCCAGCGCTTGCAGTGCCTCGGCGTTGTGCGGGTCGCGCACGGTGGCGGTGACTTGCCAGCCGTCGGCCAGCAAGGTCTTCACCAACCCGAGGCCCAAGCCCCGGGAGGCACCGATGATCAATGCGGTTTTTGCCGTAGACATGAATGGCTTCCTTGAGAAAAGAGGGTCATGGGTTCAGTGGACAAGGTTGTCCCAGCCGTTGTTGCAGTTCAAGACGCAACTCACCGAGTTCGGCGATGCGGGTTTCGATGAGCGCCAGTTTGTCCTGGAGGAGTTGAGTCACCGCGTTTTCCGGATCCTTGGCGTGCCAGAGCGCGGCGACACTGCTGCCGATCTCGCCAAGGGTAAAGCCCAGGCGTTGGGCGGTCTTGATGTAGAGCACCAGTTGCAGCATTTCCTCGGGGTAGTCGCGGTAACCATTGGCGCTGCGTTGGGCGGCGATCAGCCCGCGCTGCTCATAGAAACGCAGGGTATCGCGGCTGACGGCGCTGGCCAGGGCTAATTCACCGATACGCATCGTCGAGACTCCAGAGAGGGTTGACCTTCGAGCATAGTCCAGGCTTTAGCCTTGGTGTTCCTTGAATCATTGGAGTGAGCGAAATGTGGACGACTGAACAGTATCGCCGACTGGTACGCGGCAGCGCCTGGTACGACCTGATCGTGATGGCTGCGTTTGTCACGCCCTGGAGTTTCAGCGCGTTGCACGGCCTGTTGTCGGCCTTGAACCAGGCGCTCGGCCTGCCGGGAAGCTTTCCGCCGTTTGAACCGACGCACTTGCTGATGGCGAATCTGTTGGGCTCGATTGTCTGCGTCTGGTCGGTGCTGCGGATTCGTGATCCACAGCCGTTGTATGGCCGCTATGACGCGGTTGGTCGGTTTCTGTTTGCGGCCTGGCAGGTCTATGCCTTGCTCCATGGCGCAACAGTGTTGCTGGCGGTTTTTCTGGTCTTCGAGTTGGCGTGGGGTGTTGCCCAGGCATTGCCTGTGAAGCAGGCATCACGGACAAGCCTCGTGGCTGAAGGGGCGCACTGATCGCAGGCACCCAGGGCTTGTTTCGAATGCCCGGCCTGCCCCGGCGCATACAAACGTGTGCGCACGGCGCCGCGGTTTCGCTCAAGCGCGTGCGGCATTTTGCATCCACAGGTGGCACCACTTCGGGGCGAGGTGCGAGATTGGCTGCAGGATGGATCCTGTAATGTTTGGTTAAAAAATGATCATTCGGCTGCAGCCTATGCTGGCCATGCCACTGCGCGAGGCATGAACGGGTTATCCACAGGTTGCTCCACAGTAATTGTGCGCAAGCCAAAAGCCTGGGCATAAGCACTGGAGGGCTTTGTTCTAAAGGTGCTAAACCGTTCCAAGCCATTGTTTTTCGATGGAATTGAAAGGTTTGAGATGATTCTGGTCAAAAATCGATCAATCCCCGCAAGGCCACGTGACAGAAGGGCTACAGCGCTGTGTGCTCAGGTTATCCACAGTCGGGTGCACAGCGGCTGTGGGCAAGTGCTGGCGAAGTTGGCATGCCGCGTTGCCCCAAAACATGGCGGGCGGTTGTTCAGCGCTGTAACACAATCCGCCCGCGACTCAGGCCGGCCAATTGCTCCTGCAAGGTCTGGATCTGTGTTTCGCCCACGGCCAGTTGCAGGTCCACGCCGTTTGCGGTGAACGTCTCGTCCACCACCAGGCCGCCGAGTTCGGCGACGCGCAGCTTGACCAAGGCCAGCTCGCTGAAGCCACAGGCACAGCTGAGCGGCACGCGGCTGATCAGCTCGATTTTCGCGGCGCCTTGCAGGCACTTGTTGGCGCTGCCGCCATAGGCTCGGGCGAGGCCACCGGTGCCCAATTGGATACCGCCGTACCAGCGAATCACCAGCACCGCGACCTGGTCGCAGTCCTGCGCCTCGATGGCGGCGAGTATCGGTCGGCCGGCGGTGCCACCGGGCTCGCCGTCATCGCTGCTGCGGTACTGGTCGGCGAGTTTCCAGGCCCAGCAATTGTGCGAAGCGTTCAGGTCACTGTGCTGTTCGATAAAGGCCTGCGCCTCGGCGGCGGTGGTGATCGGCGCCGCGAGAGCAATGAAGCGGCTTTTGCGAATCTCTTCGCGGTATTCGCAAAGTCCTTCGAGGGTAAAAGGCATGGCGTGGGTCTTAAATGGCAGGCGTGAGGCCGCAGCCTTTGAGAATGATACGGATCAGATTGTTGCCGGCGTCTTCCATGTCCTGTTTGGTCAGCTTGCTGCGACCGGTGACGCGGCAGATTTGCGTGGCGAAGTCGGCATAGTGCTGGGTGCTGCCCCATAGCAGGAAGATCAGGTTCACCGGGTCGACGGGGTCCATTTTGCCAGCGTCGATCCAGGCCTGGAACACGCGTGCACGGCCCAGGAACCAGGCGCGGTAGTCCTGGTTGAAATACTCGGTCAGGCATTCGCCACCACTGATGACTTCCATGGCGAACACGCGCGAAGCCTGCGGCTGGCGGCGCGAGAATTCCATCTTGGCGCGGATATAGCGGGTCAGCGCTTCGCTCGGATCGTCCTCGGCCGTCAGGGTGTTGAAAGTGCTGTCCCACAACTGGACGATGTTGCTCAACACCGCGATGTACAGGCCCAGCTTGTTGGTGAAGTAGTAATGCAAGTTGGCCTTGGGCAGCCCGGCATTCTGCGCGATGGTGTTCATGCTGGTGCCTTTGAAGCCGTGGCGCGCGAATTCGACTTCGGCGGCCTTGAGTATCGCGTCTTCGTTTTTCTGGCGAATGCGGCTGGCGGGTTTACCGGCGTGGGCAGGGACTTCAAGGGTCATGGATGTTTCCGGGCAGGTCAGTGGGGGCGCCTGTGCGTTGATAGCGCACCCACGGGAATCCGACAAGTCTTGTCGTGCCAAAAGCGCTCAGGCGCGCAAGTTCCAGGCGGTCAGCGTGTCGCCGCCAGGCTCTCGAGAAAACTTTCCAGCACCAGATGTGGGCGCCGTCCCTTGCGTGTGACCGATGCCAGGCTCAGGTCATAGAAGCGGGTGTCGGGCTTGAGCGCGCGTAGGCGCCCCTGCTGGACCCACAGGCTGGCGTAGTGATCCGGCAGGTAGCCGATGTAGCGTCCGGTCAGAATGAGAAACGCCATGCCCTCGCGGTCCGAGGCGCTGGCGGTGCAGTTGAGCGCCTGGTAATGGGCCTGAATCTCGGCGGGTAAACGGAAGGTCGGGGCAATGGCGTCCTGGCAGTTGAGGCGTTCATCGTCCAGTTGCTTGTCGTCGACATAAAACAGCGGGTGGCCGACGGCGCAATAGAGCAGCGAGCGCTCGCTGTACAGCGGCTGGTATTCAAGACCTGACAAGGCACTGGCCTGGGGCACCACGCCGACATGCAGGCGGCCGTCGAGCACGCCTTGCTCCACTTCATTGGGGGCGATCATGCGGATCTGGATCTGCACATCCGGCCCGCGCTCCTTCAGTTGCGCCAGGGCGTGGGTGATGCGCATGTGGGGCAAGGTCACCAGGTTGTCGGTCAGGCCGATGGTCAACTCGCCGCGCAAGTGCTGGTGCAGGCCGTTGACCTCGGTACGAAAACTTTCCAGGGCGCTTAACAATTGCAACGCCGATTGGTAGACCTCACGGCCTTCCTCCGTCAGTGAGAATCCGGCGCGGCCGCGCTGGCACAGGCGCAGGCCGAGGCGTTGTTCGAGATCGCTCATCTGCTGGCTGATGGCCGAGCGACCGATGCCGAGCACGCTTTCGGCCGCGGAGAAGCCACCGGATTCGACCACGCTGCGAAAGATCCGTAGCAGGCGGATATCAAAATCGCTGACTTGCGCCAGTGGATCGGGTCGACGGCTGCTCATGCGGCTTACTCAAAAGTTTAGTGGGTGGCTGACTGAAGGTTATAAAAGTTGGATTTCACAGACTTTATCCCCGTGGCAATTTAGCTGCAACAGCGCTTTTTAATCCCTACGCCGCTTTTTGCCTTGCGAGGTTTTGCCCATGAACTTGCCTGAAAACGCCCCGACATCCCTGGCCAGCCAGCTCAAGCTCGATGCTCACTGGATGCCGTACACCGCCAACCGCAACTTCCAGCGTGACCCGCGCCTGATCGTGGGGGCTGAAGGCAGCTGGCTGATCGACGACAAGGGCCGCAAAGTCTATGACTCGCTGTCCGGTCTGTGGACCTGCGGCGCCGGGCATACCCGCAAGGAAATTCAGGAGGCAGTGGCCAAGCAACTGGGCACCCTCGATTACTCGCCAGGCTTCCAGTACGGTCACCCGCTGTCGTTCCAGCTGGCTGAGAAAATTACTGCGCTGACGCCGGGCAACCTGAACCATGTGTTCTTCACTGACTCCGGCTCCGAGTGCGCCGATACCGCGGTGAAGATGGTCCGTGCCTACTGGCGTCTGAAAGGCCAGGCGACCAAGACCAAGATGATCGGTCGTGCCCGTGGCTACCACGGTGTGAACATCGCCGGCACCAGCCTCGGTGGCGTCAACGGCAATCGCAAGCTGTTTGGCCAGGCAATGATGGACGTCGATCATCTGCCGCACACGTTGCTGGCCAGCAATGCCTATTCTCGTGGCATGCCGGAGCAGGGCGGTATTGCCCTGGCTGACGAGTTGCTCAAGTTGATCGAGCTGCATGACGCGTCGAACATCGCGGCAGTGTTCGTCGAGCCACTGGCCGGATCCGCCGGTGTGCTGGTGCCGCCTCAGGGCTACCTCAAGCGCCTGCGCGAAATCTGCGATCAGCACAACATCCTGCTGGTGTTCGACGAAGTGATCACTGGTTTCGGCCGTACCGGTGCGATGTTCGGTGCCGACAGCTTCGGCGTGACCCCGGACCTGATGTGCATTGCCAAACAAGTGACCAACGGTGCTATTCCGATGGGCGCGGTCATTGCCAGCTCCGAGATCTACCAGACCTTCATGAACCAGGCGACGCCGGAATACGCAGTGGAGTTCCCGCACGGCTACACCTATTCGGCGCACCCGGTGGCTTGCGCTGCTGGCCTGGCGGCGCTCGACCTGCTGCAAAAGGAAAACCTGGTGCAGAGCGTGGCCGAGGTGGCCCCGCATTTCGAGAATGCACTGCACGGCCTCAAGGGCTCGAAGAACGTCATCGACATCCGTAACTATGGCCTGGCCGGTGCGATCCAGATCGCCGGGCGCGACGGCGATGCGATCGTGCGTCCATTCGAGGCAGGCATGGCGCTGTGGAAAGCCGGCTTCTATGTGCGCTTTGGCGGCGACACCCTGCAATTCGGCCCAACCTTCAACAGCAAGCCGCAAGACCTCGATCGTCTGTTCGACGCGGTCGGCGAAGTGCTGAACAAGATCGACTGATTCGACACTTGTAGGAGCAGCCGGTCGACGCTCGAGTGCTCGCGATGGACGTTAACGATGAAGGGGGCTGACTGGATGAACGCGGCGCCCTCACCTCCTTCGCGAGCACGCTCGCTCCTACAAAAAAGCTATCTATATAGCAGGCGCCCGGTGACGGGCGCTTGTGGACAATTTTTCAGGAGCCCCGCATGAGCCTCATCCCACATTTGATCAATGGTGAACTGGTGACCGACCACGGTCGCAGCGCTGACGTGTTCAACCCGTCTACCGGCCAGCCGATCCATAAAGTGCCATTGGCCAGTCGCGAAACCATTCAACAGGCCATCGATGCCGCCAAGGCAGCCTTCCCGGCCTGGCGCAACACGCCGGCGGCCAAGCGGGCCCAGGTGATGTTCCGCTTCAAGCAATTGCTGGAGCAGAACGAAGCGCGCATCTCGCAGTTGATCAGCGAAGAGCATGGCAAGACCCTGGAGGACGCGGCGGGTGAACTGAAGCGCGGGATCGAGAACGTCGAATTCGCCTGTGCCGCTCCGGAAATCCTCAAGGGCGAATACAGCCGCAACGTCGGCCCGAACATTGATGCCTGGTCCGACTTCCAGCCGCTGGGCGTCGTGGCCGGTATCACGCCGTTCAACTTCCCGGCCATGGTGCCGCTGTGGATGTACCCGCTGGCGATCGTCTGCGGCAACTGCTTCATCCTCAAGCCGTCCGAGCGCGATCCAAGCTCGACGCTGCTGATCGCACAGCTGTTGCTGGAAGCCGGTTTGCCAAAAGGCGTGATGAACGTGGTGCATGGCGACAAGTCCGCGGTGGACGCACTGATCGAAGCGCCGGAAGTCAAAGCCTTGAGCTTCGTCGGTTCGACGCCGATTGCCGAGTACATCTATGCCGAAGGCACCAAGCGCGGCAAGCGCGTTCAAGCACTGGGCGGCGCGAAGAACCATGCGGTGCTGATGCCGGATGCGGACCTGGACAATGCCGTGAGCGCATTGATGGGGGCGGCTTACGGTTCTTGTGGCGAGCGTTGCATGGCGATCTCGGTGGCCGTGTGCGTCGGTGACCAGGTGGCGGATGCCCTGGTGGCCAAGCTGGTGCCGCAGATCAAGGCACTGAAAATTGGTGCCGGCACCTCTTGCGGCCTGGACATGGGGCCGCTGGTCACCGGTCAGGCGCGCGACAAAGTCAGCGGGTATGTGGATGACGGCGTCGCGGCCGGTGCGACCCTGGTGGTCGATGGTCGTGGCCTGAGCGTTGCAGGGCATGAGGAAGGCTTCTTCCTGGGTGGCTGCCTGTTCGACAACGTCACGCCAGAGATGCGTATCTATAAAGAAGAGATCTTCGGGCCGGTACTGTGCGTCGTTCGGGTCAACAGCCTGGAAGAGGCGATGCAACTGATCAACGATCACGAATACGGCAACGGCACCTGCATCTTCACCCGTGACGGTGAAGCAGCGCGGTTGTTCTGTGACGAGATCGAAGTCGGCATGGTTGGCGTGAACGTTCCATTGCCGGTGCCTGTGGCCTACCACAGCTTTGGCGGCTGGAAGCGTTCGCTGTTTGGCGACCTGCATGCGTATGGCCCGGATGGCGTGCGCTTCTATACCCGTCGCAAGGCGATCACCCAGCGCTGGCCACAACGTGCCAGCCATGAAGCGTCGCAGTTCGCATTCCCTAGCTTGTAAGTAGAAGGGTAGAAGGCCGGCCCCTCTCGTATGGAAGAGGAGGGCCGGCCTTCGTGTTTTCGGGGGTTTTTGAACAATATGACAGTTTTATGAAATTAGCAGTTGACGGCGAATTTTATCTGTCTATAATTCGCCCCACTTCCGGCGCAGTCGAAACGGAAAACTCCTTG
>NZ_JBYTBK010000054.1:0-12216 GCF_058789115.1 Pseudomonas sp. FW300-N1A1
GGGCTGCGAAGCAGCCCAGCGGGAGCAAGCTCCCTCGCCACAGAGGTCACCTCATGGGCCAGTCTTCAAAAAATCAGGCGGCTTGCCGCAACGCCGCTTTACCGGGCGACTCCGCACCCTGGCTCCGAGCGTCCTTCGGGCCGTACATCAGCGCCGACTCCGGGAACAGGCTCAGCAGGGCCAGGTACACCAGCGAGGCCAGGCCCAGGGTCACTGGCAAACTGATATCGATGCCGCCCGCCAGCTCGCCCAGCACACCGACAAACTGCCCAGGCAGGTTGACGAAGCACAGGCCGACCAGTGCGCTGGGGATCCAGGCACCCAGGCCGCGCCAGTTCCAGCCATGACTGAACCAGTAGCGGCCACCTTGCTCGCCACGGGTGAACACTTGCAGGTCATCCGGGCAGTAGAAACCGCGACGCTTCACCAGGCCGATGATCATGATCACCATCCACGGAGTGGTGCAGGTGATGATCAGCACGGCGAAAGTCGACACGCTCTGCACCAGGTTCGCCGCAAAGCGCCCGATGAAGATGAAGGCAATCGACATCACCCCGATCAGCAGTGTGGCCTTGACCCGCGACAGCACCCGCGGGAACACGCTGGACATGTCCAGCCCGGTGCCATACAGCGACGTGGTGCCCGTGGACATGCCACCAATCACCGCAATCAGGCACACCGGCAGGAAGAACCAGCTCGGCGATACGGCCAGCAGGCCACCGACATAGTTGTTCGCGGCAATGTAGTCCGGTGCCTTGATCGCCACGATGGTCGCGGTCGCCAGACCGAACAGGAACGGGATCAAAGTGGCAATCTGCGCGCCAATCACCGCCAGCATGATCCGGCCCTTGGGGGTTTCGCGCGGGATGTAGCGCGACCAGTCACCGAGGAACGCACCGAAGGAGATCGGGTTGCTCATAGCCACCAGCGCTGCGCCAATGAAGGCCGCCCAGAACCCGGCCTGGCCGAGGGCCACGCTGCCGGCGTACTGGCTGTCGAACGCCGGGGCGAAGGCAAAGATTCCCAACAGGAACAACAGGCTTGCGGCCCATACGGCAATGCGGTTGACCCACAGCATGAAGCGGAAGCCGTAGATGCACACGGTCAACACCAGGATCGCGAACACGCCGTAGGCCAGGCCCAGGGTCAGGTCGGTTTCCGGTAGGTCGATCAGGCGTTTGGCCCCACCGATCAGCGCATCCCCCGAACTCCACACCGAGAGCGAGAAGAAGGCGATGGCGGTCAGCAACGACAGGAACGAACCGACGATCCGTCCGTGAACGCCAAAGTGTGCACCGGACGACACGGCATTGTTGGTACCGTTGATCGGACCGAACAGGCCCATGGGGGCGAGGATCAGCGCGCCCAGCAACACGCCCAGCACAATCGCCCAGGCGCCCGCCTGGAACGACAGGCCGAACAGCACCGGGAAACTGCCGAGCACGGCGGTGGCAAAGGTGTTGGCGCCGCCGAAGATCAAGCGAAACAGGTCGCTGGGTCGGGCGTCGCGTTCGTGGTCGGGGATCTGTTCGACCCCGTTTGTTTCGATGCTGCTAAGGCTGTGTTCTTTGTTGTTGTTATTCATGATCTGCTCCGATCATCAAGGCGCGCTCATCGTGTGTGAGCGTCACCTGTCTTGGCTAAGGGGGTGGCAGCCCTTCCGGCATGGCGGACAAATGTTCGTGGCAGGCCAGCCAATGGCCTTCTTGTTGCTTGCGAAACACAATGGTTTCGCGTTCCTGGCTGAAGTGTTGCTCCCCTTGCATGCGCAGCCTCGTGGCCACGTCATGGACAAACACCGCCACGTCACCCTGCAGGCTGACGAAGGCGTTGCTTGAGGTGCATGACAGCACCTCGAAACCTTCCTCGATGCGCCAGTTGTCCCACAACACCTGATAGGCATCGCGCGACAGCAGTGGCTTTCCGAGGGTGTGGAACACGAAGCTGGCGTCCGCGCTGAATGCGCCGAAGTAAGCTTCGCGATCATTTCGGGCGAACGCCGACACCAGTTCGGCGGCCGCGTTGAGAACCTGATCATGTGCGTTCATGGTCAGGCCTCAGCGGTGCGCCACGCCCGGCAGTACGCAGAGCATTTCGTACAGCAGGTTGGCGCCCAGCAGCGAGGTGTTGCCGGTGGTGTCGTAAGGCGGCGAGACTTCTACCAGATCGCAACCGACCAGGTCGAGGCCCTGGCAGCCACGGACGATTTCGATGGCCTGAATGGTGGTCAGGCCACCGATTTCCGGGGTGCCGGTGCCCGGGGCCCAGGCCGGATCGATGCCGTCGATGTCGAAGCTCAGGTACACCGGGCCGTTGCCGACTTTTTCCCGCACTTCAGCCATCAATGGTGCCAGCGACTGGTGCCAGCACTCTTCGGCCTGCACTACGCGAAAGCCCTGCTTGCGGCTCCAGTTGAAGTCTTCAGCGGTGTAGCCCTGGGCGCGCAGGCCGATTTGCACCACGCGGTCGCAGTCCAGCAGGCCTTCTTCGACGGCGCGACGGAAGGTGGTGCCGTGGGCGATTTTCTCGCCGAACATGTGATCGTTCACATCGGCGTGAGCGTCGATGTGCACCAGGCCGACCTTGCCGTGCTTTTTGTGGATCGCACGCAGGATTGGCAGGGTGATGGTGTGGTCGCCACCGAGGGTCAGCGGGATCACGTCGTGTTCGAGGATTTCGTCGTAGGACTCTTCGATGATGCGCACGGCGTCCAGCAGGTTGAAGGTGTTGATTGCCACGTCACCGATATCGGCAACGGACAGCGAATCGAACGGCGCGGCGCCGGTGGCCATGTTGTACGGACGGATCATCACCGATTCAGCACGAATTTCCCGTGGCCCGAAACGGGTGCCGGCGCGCAGCGAGGTGCCGATGTCCAGCGGGATGCCGATGAAGGCAGCGTCCAGGCCGGCAGCGGTTTGCAAATGGGGGAGTCGCATCATGGTGGCGATGCCGCCGAAGCGCGGCATTTCGTTGCCGCCCAGTGGTTGGTGAAGAATCTTGTCCACGGGTATGGCCTCATCGTCGTTGTTTTATTTATGGGGTTGCTCGGTGCATAGGGCATGCACAGGCACCTGTTGGGCGGATTCTGCGAAATGGAGTGCCGCAGAAGAATCGCTACCGGCAAATACTTAGTTCAGATTTTTCTAAACTAATGGCGGAAGGGGAGATAGACTTCGCGTCATGCGCAAAACCTCTGTGGCGAGGGAGCTTGCTCCCGCTGGGCCGCGAAGCGGCCCCAAAACCATTCACTTTGTTGTCTCAGGCAGAGCGCATCGATAGATTTACGGCTGCTGCGCCCGAACGCGGACCGACCAGCGGGAGCAAGCGCCCTCGCCACAAAAGCAACACGCATGATCTTGCAATCGGAGCCCCCCATGGCCAACGCTTTACCCGACCTGAAACTATTGCGCATCTTCGTCAGCGTGGTGCGTCATCAGGGGTTTGCCAACGCCCAGCACGAGCTCAACCTGTCGACATCGGCCATCAGCACCTACATGAGCCAGCTGGAAGGGGCGTTGGGGCTGGTGCTGTGTCACCGCGGCCGGGGCGGCTTCAGCTTGACCAGCAAGGGCGAGCTGTTCCATCAGGAGACCTTGCGCCTGCTGGGGGAACTCGAAGGTTTCGAGCAATACGCAGCGGCCCTCAAGGGCGAGTTGCGCGGTACGCTCAACCTTGGGGTGATCGACTCCACTGTCAGCGACAAGGCCTTGCCCTTCGCCGAAGCCATTGGTGCCTACAGCCAGGAACACCCGGCGGTGCACCTGCACCTGTCGGTGATGAGCCCCTACGAACTGCAACTGGGGGTGCAGGACAACCGCCTGGACCTGGCCATCGGTGCGTTCTCCACGCGCATGAGCGGCCTGGTCTATATGCCGCTCTACCGCGAGCAGCACTGGTTGTATTGCAGCAACCGCCACCCGTTGTTCACCGAACGACGGATCCCCGAGCAACTGATCACCCAGCAACGCATGGTCGGTCGCGGTTACTGGAGCCAGGCGGAACTGGCGCGCCACGGTTTCAAGCACAGCGCGGCGACGGTGGACAGTATGGAAGCGCAGCTGATTCTGGTGCTGTCCGGTGCCTACATCGGTTACTTGCCGGAACACTACGCGCAGGCCTGGGCTGACAAGGGCGACCTGCGCGTGTTGCTGCCGGCCACCTTCGGCTACCAGGCACCGTTCTCGATGATCGTGCGTCGGGGGCGTAGCCGCGAGCCGCTGATCCAGACTTTCCGTGACTTGCTCAAAGCACAACTCAATCAGGCCTGATCGGGAGAGCCCAATGTCCAGAAAACAATGCGCCCGTTGCCTGCGCCCGCAAACCCATTGCCTGTGCCCGCTGATCCCGAGCCTAGATAGTCGCACCCGGGTGCTGTTGTTGCAGCACCCCAGTGAAGTGAGCCATGCGCTGAACACCGCGCGCCTGGCGGCGTTGGGCCTGAACAATGCCGAGCTGATCGTCGGTGAGGTGTTCGAGGACTTGCCAACGCTGCTCAACCCGCCCGGTTATCAGGCCCGCCTGCTGTTTCCAGCGGACGATGCGCAGCCGATGCAGGCGTACACCGCGATGGATGAGCCGCTGCTACTGGTGGTGCCGGACGGCACCTGGCGCAAGGCGCGCAAAATGTTGCACCTCAACCCGCTGTTGGCCGCATTGCCAAGGGTGACCCTGGCCGATGGTGGCGTGTCGCGCTATCGCTTGCGCAAGGCGCCAGGGCCTGGTGCGTTGTCGACGGTGGAAGCGATCGTGCAGGCGTTGCAGGTGCTTGAAGCGCCGACCTCGTTCGATGCGTTGCTCAAGCCGTTTGAGGCGTTGATCGAAGGGCAGATTGCGGCGATGGGTGAAGAGACCTACCGCAAGAATCATGGGCGATGAGGTCTTCTGTGGCGAGCGAGCTTGCTCGCGCTGGGCGGCGTAGCGGCCCCAAGAGCGGCCGGCAAAGTCTTGCTGAAAGACCGCGGTAGCTTTTTTGGGGGGGGCGCTTCGCACCCCAGCGCGAGCAAGCTCGCTCGCCACGGAGAAGGTGTGCACATCGATGCAGGCCTACCGCTCGCGCATCGCTTCGGTCCGGGCTTTCAGGACGGGTTTTAGCAGGTAATCGAGCACGCTTTTCTCGCCGGTAATGATGTCCACCGTGGCGACCATGCCGGGGATGATCAGCAGGGGTTTGACGTCGCCCCCCAGGTGGTTTTTGTCGGTGCGCACCTGGATCAGGTAGAAGCTGTTGCCCTTGTCGTCGGTGATGGTGTCGGCGCCGATCAGTTCGAGTTTGGCCGACAGGCCGCCGTAGATCGTGTAGTCATAGGCGCTGAACTTGACCATGGCTTTCTGACCCGGATGCAGAAAGGCCACGTCCTGCGGGCGGACCTTGGCTTCGATCAGCAGGTTGTCCTCCAGGGGCACGATCTCCACCATGTCGCTGCCCGGTTGAACCACGCCGCCGATGGTGTTGACCTTGAGCACCTTGATGATCCCGTGAACCGGCGAAACCACGGTGGTACGGGTCACTCGGTCGTCGATGGCAATGCTGGTGGCGGTGATTTTCGACAGGTCGGTGCGTTTCTCGTTGAGTTCCTTGGCGGCGTCCGAGCGGAAGCCCTGCACCGACTCATCGAGTTTGCTCCTGATCTCGTCAATCGCCGATTCGGCCCGTGGGATCGCCAGGGTGGTGGCATTCAGCGAGCCGCGGATTTCCACGGCGCTGCGCTTGAGCCGCAGGATTTCCACCTGTGACACCGCCCCGGTGCCCACCAGCGGCGCGGACATGTTCATTTCCTGGTTCAGTAGCGCAAGGCTTGAACTGTATTGCCCTTGTTTGGAGCGAAACTCTGCCAGTTCCTGGGTTTTCTGCCGGAGTTGTTCGGTCAGCGTGCGCTGTTCGCTGGCCAGCCGGCGTTGCCGTTGGTCATACAGGGCGCGCTCGTCTTCGGCCACTTGCGGGGCCTTGGACACGATCTCGTCCGACAGCTTGAGCGGCCGGCCCTCGGCTTCGGCAGACAGGCGTTCGACCTGGGCCATCAGGGCATAACGATCGGCCTCGCTTTCCCCCTTGTTCGACAGGAAGCGTGTGTCATCCAGGCGGATCAGGGTGTCGCCCTTGTTCACCATCTGCCCTTCGCGCACGAAAATCTCAGTGACGATCCCGCCTTCAAGGTTCTGGATGACTTGAACCTTGCTCGACGGAATGGCCTTGCCTTCACCCATGGTGACTTCCTGCAAGACCGCCAGCTTGGCCCACACCAGGGTTGTGATGATCAGCGCGGCGGCCAGCCACACGGTGATCCGCGACTTGCGGGGCGAATCCTGCAGCGAGGCGTCGGCGGTTTCGTGCATGAACTCGCGCTCTGCGCTTTTGCGGAAACTGCCAAA
Organism: Pseudomonas sp. FW300-N1A1; assembly: GCF_058789115.1. Lineage (NCBI taxonomy): Bacteria > Pseudomonadati > Pseudomonadota > Gammaproteobacteria > Pseudomonadales > Pseudomonadaceae > Pseudomonas > Pseudomonas sp. FW300-N1A1. Next base: position 6,373 of record NZ_JBYTBK010000054.1, read on the forward strand.
GTAGCCGCGCGGCTCAGGTGAAGAGGGCAATGATCCAGGGGGGGACTCAGGCATAAGCGACTCCTAGACGGCCGCAGAGCCGACACGGCCCTTGCGCAGTGCATCGATAACCGCTTCTTTCGGGCCGTCCGCGACGATCCGCCCGTTGTCCAGCACCACCAGCCGATCCACCAGGCTGAGCATCGAGGTGCGGTGGGTGACCAACAGCAGGGTCTTGCCTTTTACCCAAGGGTGCAGTTTCTGGCGCAGGATGTCTTCGCTGCTGTTGTCCATGGCGCTGGTGGGCTCGTCGAGAACCATGATCGGTGGGTCCAGCAGCAGTGCGCGGGCCAGCAACACCGCTTGACGCTGACCGCCGGACAGCAGTTGGCCGCGCTCGCCCACCGGCCGGTCGAAGCCGTGGGGGTGTTGGCGGGCCAGTTCGGTGACACCGGTCAGCTCGGCGACTTCGAGCATTCGTGAGTCGCTGATGTAGCGCGCGCCGAGCGTCAGGTTGTCGCGCAGGCTGCCGGCCAGCAGCGGCAGGTCGTGGGCCACATAGCCGATTTGTTGGCGCAGGTCGGCGACGTCCAGTTGCCGCAGGTCCAGGCCGTCGAGCAATAGCTGGCCTTCATCCGGGGCGTAGAACCCCATCACCAGGCGGGCCAGAGTGCTTTTGCCTGATCCGCTGCGGCCGATGATGCCGATGCGTTCGCCGGGTTTGACACTGAAACTGACGCCGGACAACGCCGGGGCGTTTTGCCCGTCGTAGTGGAAGGTCACGCCGCTGACGTCCAGTGCGCCTTGCAGTTGGGTACGCTCCAGTGGCCGTTGCCGGGTGTCGCGCTCCTGCGGCAGCGCCATCAATGCATCGGTGCTGCGCATGGTCAGTTGGGCTTGCTGGTAACGGGTGATCAGCCCGGCGATTTGTCCCAGGGGCGACAGGACGCGGCTGCCGAGCATGTAGGTTGCCACCAGGGCGCCTACGCTGAGGTTGCCGGCGATGATGCTGTAGACCCCGGCGACGATGGTCGCCATGCCGCAGAACTGCTGGATGAACAGGGTGCCGTTGGTGGCCAGCGCCGAGAGGTTGCGCGCATGGCTGTCGAGTCGGGTGAGGGCGCCGTGGGTGCTTTCCCATTTGTGCTGGCGTTCGCTCTCGGCGCTACAGGCCTTGAGGGTTTCCAGGCCGCCCAGGGTTTCAATCAGCACGGCCTGGCGTTCGGCCCCCAGTGCCAGGCTTTTCTGGACGGTGTCGCGCAGGCGCACCTGAATCATCATCGCGAAGAGGATGGTGAGCGGGAAGGCTAGCAGCGGGATGACCACCAGCCAGCCGCCGAGCAGGCCGATCACCACCAGCATCAGAACTGCAAAGGGCAGGTCGATCAGGCTGGTCAGGGTCACGGCGGTGAGAAACTCGCGCAGGCCCTGGAAGTCGTGGATGCTCTGGGCAAACCCGCCAATGGTGGCGGGACGCGCTTTCATCGACATGCCGGTGATGCGCTCGAACAGGGTGGCGGACAGGATCACGTCGGTTTTCTTGCCGGCCGTGTCCAGCAAGTGCGCACGCACGATCCGCAGCACCAGTTCAAACCCGGTGCCGATCAACAAGCCGATGGCCAGCACCCACAAGGTCGAGGTGGCCTGGTTCGGTACCACCCGGTCGTAGGTCTGCATCACGAACAGCGGGACCATCAGGCCCAGCAGGTTGATCAGGAAGCTCGCCAGAATCGCGTCGCTGTAGAGCCAGCGCGACAGCTTGAGCGTGTCGCGAAACCACGCCTCGACCCGAGGTACCAACGGTGAGCGCAGGTCCTCGAGCTCATGCCGTGGCCGGGCGAACAGCGCCTGGCCACTGTATTCCTCGGCCAGCTCCTCACGGCTGACCCATTGCTCTCCGCCCTCAGCCTCACTGGGCAGAATCAGCGCCTTGCCGTCTTCCCCCCAACGCCGCAAGACCGCACAGCGGCCATTTCTGAGCAGCAACATGACCGGCAGGTTGAGCGCTGAAATCGACTCCAGTTCACGCCTCAATACACGTGCCTGCAGGCCGGCACGGGCTGCCGCGCGAGGCAGCAGGTCCAGGCTCAGGCGCTGTTTGGCCAGTGGCAGGCCAGCACTCAGGCTGGCCCGGCTGACGGTGCAGTCATGCAGCTTGCACAGGATCAGCAACCCATCCAACAGCGGATCATCAAAGCTCAGGCGCGGGTCAATACCAGTGTTGCCGGGTTCCATGCTGGTCACATCGAGATCCCCAGTGAGCTAGCGCATCTCGGGCAGGCGGGCTTCGCTTTTCACGTCGGTTTGCGCAATCGCTTCGGCCGGAACCACCACCTTGGCTTTCGTCAGCAGTTCGCCGGTGTTCGCCAGGACGCGGTACATGGAGAACTCCTCGGTGTAGCGCACTTCGGTGTAGCGACGACTGGAGTTGTACAGCTCGTTTTCACTGTCGAGCAGGTCGAGCAGGGTCCGCTGGCCGAGGCCGAACTGATCCTGGTAGGCCGCCCGTACGCGCACGGAGGTCTCGGCGTATTCGCGGGCGGTCGGGAGTTGTTTCTTGGCATTGACCATGGCGTTCCAGGCCAGGGTGATGTTCTCGTTGAGCATGCGCAAGGCGTTGTTGCGGATGTCCATGGACTGGTTGATCTTGTGTGCATCCGATTGCAGGCGGGCCTTGTCGCTGCCGCCGCGGAACAGGTTGTAGTTCATGATTACGCCCACGCGCCACTCGTTGTCGTGGCCCAGGTCGCCCTGGAGGTTGTCGTCGGCACCGACCGCCGCCTCTGCATCGAAGCGTGGATAGAACGGCGACTTGGCCACCTCGTACTGGCTTTCGGCGGCGTTCACGTCGGCCTGGGCGGATTTGAGGTACGGGTTGTTATCCATCATGGCCTGGCGGGCGTCCGGCAGGGTTTGGGGAACCTCGCCGCGAATCGACGGCAGGGTTTCCAGCTCGTCGGGCATGCGCCCCACGGCACTGAAGAAGTTGGCTTCGGCATCGGCGAGATCGACTTGGGCGGTGTCGAGGTTGTTTTGCGCCAGGGCCAGGCGCGCTTTCGATTGATCAAGGTCGGCGGTGCTGCCGATGCCACGATCGGTGCGCAGGCCGATCTGGTCGTTGACCCGCAAGTGCGCTTGCAGGTTGTTGGTGGCCAGGGTCACCAGTTCGCGGCGCTTGAGCACTTCGAGGTACACCTCGATGGTGCGCAGGGACAGGCTTTCGGCGGTACCACGGGTGAAGTAGGCACGGGAGTTGACGACCGACCGGGTGCGTCCGACTTCATTGGCGGTATTGAAACCGTCGAACAGCATTTGCCGCAGGCGCAGTTCGGATTGGGTGTACCACTCGGTCTCCGTGTTGTGGCCATCGGGCGTCAGGCCGCGGGTCGTGGAGTTGTCGCTGTAGCCACGCCCGTAGCCGGCATTCAGATCCAGTGACGGATAGAAACCCCCTTTGGCGACCTTCACGTCTTCATCGGCAGACAGGCGACTGTTCTCGCTGGCGTGCAGTTCCGGGTGGTTGTCCAGCGTGCTTTGAATCGCTTCGGTCAGTGACATGGCCTGGGCCTGATGAGTGCAGGCCATGGCCAACAGAATCGCGCTGCAGAGGGGCGTGAAAACGCGCATGGGGTACTTCTCCCTGTGTCCTAATAGTGCTTTGCTGTCGCCAAAAAAATGACGCGACTTATAGTTCAAACCGTTCCAGGCTTGTAACAACAGAGCTAAGAACATCCTAGGGAGAAGCTAAGAAGCATTTCTCATAAGAAGTATGTCGAAAAAAACTTATGCGCCCTGAAAAATCCAGCACATTGTTCACACCGTAAGTCCCGTGGTTACGAGCTTTAGGGCGCTTTTCGGGGCTAAAAGAGTTCAACCCATTTTGCAACATAGGGTGGAGAAGTGTTGGAGGGGATGGAGGCTGCACGGTTTTAGGGGCGACAAAATATTGTCACTTTCCCGGTAGGATACCGTGGGGTCACCCTCGTAGATCGGCTGGCGACGCTGAGTGGATGATTCCATTGCGTTTTGTTCCGCACAAATCCAGGCCATCTGCGTAGGGCAAGCGAGGCGAGATCGTCGTCAGGCAGGGCTTTTACCTTGGGGTGGAAGTGCTGCCGGGCGCCAGCTCCGCCAAGCCACCCGTTAGTGCCATGCGTACTTCTCTGCATAACCCAGATGCCGATGGATGTCGGCAGCGGAGGACGTCACATGGCAACGCTCATCGGTACCGTCAGCAAGGTTGTGGGTCAGGTTTTCGCACAGGCAGCGGATGGCACCAGGCGTCCCCTAATCGAGGGGGATCGGCTGTTCGCCGGCGAGCAACTGATCACCGGTGCCGCAGGGGCGGTGGCCGTGCACCTGAGCAACGGTCAGGAGCTGACCCTTGGGCGTGACAGCAGCCTGTCAATGACAGCGCAACTGCTGGCCAATCAGGCCGGGCACGTGAGTACGCCCGAGGTGGTGGCACCGAGTGCCGCGCAATTGACCGATGTCGAACAACTGCAAAAAGCCATTGCGGCCGGTGCCGACCCGACCCAGACCGCTGAAGCCACGGCTGCCGGACCGGGTAGCGGTGCAGGTGCGGGCGGGACTGGCGCCGCGGGAGGCGGGCATACCTTCGTACTGCTGGAAGAGGTGGCAGGGCGGGTCGAGCCGATCATTGGCTTTCCCACCGCCGGTTTCAACGGTATCCCTGAGTTCGTCCCGGAGCGCATTGCGCCCGTGCCAGAAGAGGACGGCGATGATGGGATTGTTCCGCCACCGGTGAACCATGGGGTGAACCTGTCCGGCCTGTCGGTAGAAGGCGGCGAGTTGACCCTCAGTGAAGCCAACCTGGCCCAGGGTTCGGCCAGCAATCCTGCGGCGCTGACCCAAAGCGCTACCTTCAGTGTTTCGGCGCCAGATGGCCTGTCGAGCCTGAATGTGGGTGGGATCAGCGTCGTCAGCGGTGGCGTGGTCGCGGGTTTCCCGCAATCGATGACCTCTGCCGCGGGCAACACCCTGACCATCACCGGTTTTGACCCGGTCACTGGAGTGGTCAGTTACAGCTACACCCTGGTGTCCAACGAAACCCATTCGGCAAGTGATGGCGCCAGCAACCTGAGCGAGCATTTCAGCGTCATTGCCACTGACGTCAACGGCGACACGGCGACCAACTCACTGGACGTGAACATCGTCGACGATGGGCCGACGGCGGTGAATGACAGCAACGCGGGGACCGCCAGCGAGGCGCAGACCATCCTCAGTGGCAACGTGCTGAGCAACGACACTCAGGGCGCGGATCGGGTACCGACCGGGCCGATCACCGCGCAGACCGTCAACGGCACCTACGGCCAATTGGTCCTGGCGGCCAACGGCACCTACACCTACACCGTCGACACCGGCAATCCGGCGTTCCTGGCGTTGAAAACCAACGCCACTGAGTCCTTCACCTACACCCATACCGACGCCGACGGCGATACCAGCACCGCAACCCTGGTGCTCAATGTCCACAACAACGACGATCCGGTGACCATCACCGGGCTCAAGGTCGAAGGCGGCGAACTGACGGTCTACGAAAAAGCCCTCAGCGACGGCTCGGCACCGGGCAGTTCAAACCTGACCCAGAGCGGCACCTTCACCGTCACGGCACTGGACGGCGTACAGACCCTGAGCGTCGGTGGGATCAACGTGGTGACTAACGGCGTGACCGCCGGCTTCCCGCAGACCTTCACCACCGGCCTGGGCAACACCCTGACCATCACCGGCTATGACTCGACGAGCGGGGTGGTGAGCTACCGCTACACTCTCAACGACAATGAAAGCCACCCGAGCGCCAGCGGCACCAACAGCCTCAGCGAATCCTTCAGCGTCACGGTCACCGAC
>NZ_JBYTBK010000054.1:12315-28499 GCF_058789115.1 Pseudomonas sp. FW300-N1A1
CTGACCCAGAGTGGCACCTTCACCGTCACGGCACTGGACGGTGTACAGAGCCTGAGCGTCGGTGGGATCAACGTGGTCACCAATGGTGTGACCGCCGGCTTCCCGCAAACCTTCACCACCGGCCTGGGCAACACCCTGACCATCACCGGCTACGACTCGGCGAGCGGGCTGGTGAGCTACAGCTACACCCTCAACGACAACGAAAACCACCCGACCGCGAGCGGCACCAACAGCCTCAGCGAGTCCTTCAGCGTCACGGTCACCGACAGCAACGGCACCACCGCGACCGACTCACTGGACGTGAACATCGTCGACGACGTGCCAGTTGCCAAACCCGACAGCGGCTCCGTGATCGAAGGCACAACGCTCAATCTCGCGGTACTGGGTAACGACATCAATGGCGCCGACGGTGCGACCGTGGTGGGCGTGAGGGCTGGCAGCAATACCGCGACTCCGGCCAGCGGTGGCCTGGGCACCAACATCGGCGGCACCCACGGTTACCTGACCCTGGACGCCGCGGGCAACGCGGTGTACCACAGTCATCCGGACTCGGTGACCCCACCGGGCGCCACCGACACATTCGTCTACACCATCCGTGATGCCGACGGCGATGAAAGCACCACCACCATCACCATCCATGTCTCCGACAACGGTCTGACAGCGGTCGTTGATACCGATATCACGGTCTACGAAAAAGCCCTTGACCTGACCCAGGACGGCCAGGACCTGGCCGCCGGTACCGTCACCGGCAGTGATCCGGGCAATACGGGGGAGACCTCCACCGGCACGCTGGTGGGCTCGGTCAGCGGTAGCAGTGGCGCGCTCACCTATACGCTGGTAAGCAGCGCCACCGGCAGCTATGGGCAAATCGCGCTCAACCCGAACGGCACCTACACCTACACCCTGACCTCGGCACCGAAAACCTCACCCAACGCCAATGACGGACCCAACACCCTGACAGACAGCTTCACCTACAAGGCGACCGATGCCTTGGGCAATTCCACCACCAGTACCATCCTGGTGAACATCGTCGATGACGTGCCCAAAGCCGTGGCTGCCGAGCGCTCGGTGCCAGCGGTGGAGATCGACTCCAATCTGCTGCTGGTGATCGACGTGTCCGGCAGCATGGATCAGTCATCCGGTGTCCCGGGAGGTGGAACCCGGTTGGACCTGGCTAAAGCGGCCATCAGTGCGTTGCTCGACAAGTACGACGACTTGGGTGATGTCAAAGTGCAGATCGTCACCTTCAGCAGCAGCGCCACCAACAACACCTCGACGGTCTGGGTCGATGTCGCCACGGCCAAACTCATCGTTGCCGGCCTCTCAGCTGGCGGGGGGACCAACTACGATGCGGCGGTGGCAATGATGCAAACCGCGTTCAACAAAGCCGGAAAGCTCACCGGTGCGCAGAATGTCGGCTATTTCTTCTCCGACGGTGCTCCGACATTGGGACAGGAAATCGGCACGGCCGACGAGACGGCGCTCAAGGCGTTCCTCGACGCCAATGACATCAACAACTACGCCATCGGCCTGGGCGCTGGGGTGAGCAACGCCAACCTCAATCCATTGTCGTACAACGGTGCTGTCCACACCGACACCAATGCAGTGGTCGTGACCGACCTGGCGCAGCTCAATTCGGTGCTTTCGGGCACGGTGGTCGGCGCGCCGGTCACCGGCACATTGCTGGGCGAGGGCGGTACCTTCGGCGCCGATGGCGGCTTTATCAAATCCATCGTGATCGATGGGACGACCTACACCTACGACCCCCAAGGCAATACCAACGCCGGTTCGCTGACCTTCAGCGGTACCAACCGCGGGACCTTCAACACGGTCGACAACAGCATCAGCATCGCCACGACCAAGGGCGGTACCCTGGTGATCAACCTCGACACGGGTGATTACACCTACACCTCGCAGAAGACCACGTCGGTGCAGGTCACCGAGAGTATCGGCTTCACGGTCAGTGACAACGATGGCGACCTGGCCACTGCCACGCTGACGATCAATGTCATGCCGAACTTGGCGCCAGTGGCGGGGGATGACCACATCATTACCAACGTGTTGTCGAGCAGCATCGTGGTACCGGGCGAGTTGTTGCTGGCGAACGACAGCGATGCCAATGGCGATCTGCTGACGGCTACACCAACGACCTTCAACACCGGCTGGATAGCCAAGGGCGCTGACTTTACCGGCACCGGGGCCATCAACTTCACCGGCACCAACAACAATAATGCCGCCAACCAGAACCTGGCGAACGTGCGCACCTCCTTTGCCGGAGACGCGGCCACCATGACCGCGCTGCTGGTGATCAGCGGTTATCTGGGGGGAGTTTCCGCTAACAATGCCAACGATGAAGACTTGATCACCGTCAATCTGAAGCAGGGTGAAACCCTCAACCTGAACCACGACCTGGCGGCCGGGCGCATCACCATGGCGTACTCGCTCAACGGTGCCCCGTTCGTGGCGATTGCCGATGGCGATACCCTCGCCGCAGCGGCGGACGGTACCTACCAGATCCGCGTGATCAACGTCACCAACCCTAGTGGTGGCGGTGCGAACAACTCGGAAGACTACCAACTGACCATGACGGTCAACTATGCCGGCGCCCATGACGTGACAGCGGACTACCACGGCACCTACACCACCAACGATAACCATGGCGGCAGTGACACGGCCAACGTCACCATCAGTTATCAGGAAGGCAATACCCTCACCGGGACCTCGGGGGACGACGTGCTGGTGGCCGGTGCGGGCAACAACATGCTCAATGCCGGCGACGGCAATGACGTGCTCACGGCGGGCAACGGCAACAACGAGTTGCACGGCGGCGCGGGCAATGACCTGTTGTTCAGTGGTACCGGCACCGACCTGCTCGACGGTGGCACAGGCACCGACACCGCCAGCTACGCCCATGCCACATCGGCGGTGACCGTCAACCTGGGGCTGTTGGGCGCACAGGGCACCGGTGGCGCGGGCTCCGATACCCTGAGCGCTATCGAGAATCTGACCGGCTCCAATTTCAACGACACCCTGACCGGCAATGGCAACGCCAACGTCATCACCGGTGGCTTGGGTCACGACGTGCTCAATGGCGGTGACGGTGATGATTTGTTGATCGGTGGATTGGGCAACAACACCCTGAGCGGTGGTCAGGGCGCCGACACCTTCCAGTGGTCGCAAGGTAACAGCGGGCATGACCTGGTCACCGACTTCACGCCGGGTACCGACAAACTCGACCTGTCGCAGCTGCTGCAGGGCGAAAACGCTACCACGGCCTCGCTGGATGACTACCTGCACTTCACCGTCACCGGCAGCGGCGCCTCACTGGTCACCAGCATCGACGTCAGTGCCTCGGCCGGTGCCGCGCCGACCCAGACCATCGATCTTGCAGGCGTCAACCTGGCCGATCACTACGGCGTCACGCCAGGGGCGGGCGGGGTCGTTGCCGGTGGGCACGACACCGCCACGATTATCAACGGCATGCTCAACGACCATTCGCTGAAGGTGGATACCGTCTGACCTGAAACGACAAAACCCGTCACTCCTTGTGTAAAGGAATGGCGGGCTTTTTGTCGTCTGGGCCAAGGGGAGGGCCTTTGGCAATGCGGGGCTGGCGACATCCTGATCGCAGACAGGCACGCTCCCACAAGTGCTGGTGGATATCACATCGGCTGCGGCGGTCCGATCAACCGGCCCATCGCCCCGAACAGCCCTAATCCCCTGAGCGCTTCCAGCTCGCCGTGGGTCTCGACCATTTCCGCGATCAGTGGCAAGTCGATGCTGTTGGTAGCGCGGAAAATCGCTTCGATGAACAGGCGTTTATCGCTTTGCTGATCGATGGCGCGGATGTAGCTGCCGTCGATTTTCAGGTAGGCCAGGCCCAGCTGGGTGAGGTTGCCGATCTGGTTGAAGCTGCCGCCGAAGTGTTGCAGGCCGATGTGGTAGCCGGTTTCGCGCAGGCTTTGGCTCAACTGGCGCAGTGCTTCAGGCGGTGGTAACTGGCGCTCGTCGATTTCCAGGGTCAGCAACGGCGCAAGGTCTGGCAGGGCCTCGAGCGTGTCGAGCAGGATACGCAGTTGCGTGGCATCGCTCAGGGTACTGCCGGACAGGCTCAGGGCCAGCGGCTGGCGGTGTTCGGCGAGGTACTCCAGGGTGTTTTCGAGCATGGCCAGGTCAAACCGCGCGGTCCAGCCGAGGCGTTCGATCCAGGGCAGGAAGTGCCCGGCGGCGATGGCTTCGCCCTGCGGGTCGAGCAGGCGTGCCAATACCTTGTGATGCAACAGTTGCCGGGTGTCAGCGCATTGCACCACCGGCTGGAAGTACAGCTGCATCTTGCCATGGGTCAGGGCGTCGTCGATCCAGGTGCGCCAGTCATGCTGGGTCTGGTTCGGCGCATTGTCGGACCGGGCCAGGTACACCCATGGCCGTTCCGGTTGTCGCTGTGCCTGGGTCAAGGCTTGATCGAGACGCAGCCATACATCGCCGGATGTCTCGCCCGGCGCGTAGGCGACGATCCCCAGGTGAGCGACGGGGGTGCAGTCGCTGGCTCCCGTCAGGCGCAGGTTCTCCAGGGTGGCGCTGATCTCGCTGGCCAGGCGCGCCGCGTCCTGGGTGTCCAGGCCCGGTGTCAGCAGGCTGAACTCTCCGCCACGGTTGCGCGCGGCCAGCCAGGTGTGTCGTTCGGGTTGTTGAGCCAGGCGTTTGAGCAACTGGCCAATGGCGCTGATCAGCGCATCGGTGCGCTGGCCGCCCAGTCGCTGGTTCAGGCCGGTCAGGTCGTTGACCCGCAGCATCAGTAAATGCCCGGTACGGCTTTGTTCGGAGACCAGCAGTTGATCGGCCAGTTGCTCGTCGAGCAGGCGCCGGTTGGCCAGCCCCGTCAGGCTGTCCTGATAGGATTCGGCGCGCAGTTTCTCGCTGCGAGCGGCCTCTTCGGCGAACAACCCCTTGAGCTTTTCGACCATCTGGTTCATCGCCAGCATCACCCGCTTGAGTTCCGGGGTGTTCGGCAGTTTGGGGGAACTGAGAAACTCCCGATGGCTGATGGCTTCGGCCTGCTTGACCATGGTGTCCAGCGGACGCAATTGTCGGCGCAGCAGCCAGCCACCAAACACGGCACTGAGCAAGCCGCACAGCAGTAACCAGATCAGGCTGCCCAGGGTGCTGTCCCACAGTTTGGCCAGGGCAAACTGCGGATTGCTCAGCACTTCGACCCGTGCGGCCTGCTCCCAGCCGCGCATGATCAGCGCATCGCCGCCCTGGGGGCGCAGGTCGACCAGCTTGACGAACCAGCCCGGTATGCCTCCGGACGCGGCAGTGGCGGTGCGCTCCACCATGATCTTTTCATCTTCGATGTTGACCACGCGGATGCTGGAGAAATAGCCGCTGTCGTAGATTGAACTGACCATCAGTTCAATCATCGCCGGGTCGTCGATCTGTGTGGTCAGCGACAACCCCAACGCGGTGGCGGCATCCTGGGCGTGGGAGCGCAATTGGCCGAGCATTTGCTCGCGCGAGCTTTCCAGGCCGACAAAAAAACTGCCACTGAAGGCCACCAGCAGAAACAGGCAGATGGCCAGGAACAACTGTTTGAGTAGCGACATGCGGCGCTCCTTGTTGATCTGCGGTGTCAGCCATCACCCACGGCGAACCCTTCGACCTGCATCTTTTGCAGCACATCCTGCCAGCGCGACAGTCTTTTCGAGTCGCCGCTGCGTTTGCCGCCGTTGGCACCCGGCATGTACAAGCCTTCGGCGTTGAAGGCGTACACCGGCAGCAGGTCTTTGCGTTGGGAGGCGGGGCGGATTTCACCGATCAGGTTGTCCAGTACCAGTGGATCGGCCGTGGGGCTGGCGTAATAGGTCAGCACCATGTGTGCCTGATTCTGGGTCAATGCCTTGACGTAGGTAATGCGCAGTTTTTCGCTGGGAACACCGAGTTGGCGCAGGCTGAAGTACTTGGCCAGGGCGTAGTCTTCACAGTCACCGGCGCCCTTGACCAACGATTCGACAGGGGTCGCCCAGTAATCGGTCTGACGCCACACACGGGTGTCGTCCTGAAAACTCAATTGCTGGTTGAAGAAGCGATTGACCGCGTTCAGTTGCTCACGCTCGGGATCCGCTGATTCACTTTGCAGCATCTGGTTCCACGCCTCGATCCGTCCCTTTGCCGGGCCCAGCGTGCCGTAGCGTTTTTCTGCCGTTTGCAGGATTTGCCCGAAATTCCAGTTCGCCCGGACGCTGCCCAGCCCCGCCAGCAAAAAAAATGTCAGCAACAAGCATCCGCCGAGCCTCAGTCGGAGCGTTGACCTTCCTGGACTACGCGGACTAAGGGGCATGTCAGGCTGCTCGCATGCAGATGCCTGGAGTTTAGGCGCTGTTTGGTGAAAGGCAGGGCGGATCGTCGGTCGAGAGGCGAGTGGGCGGGGTGCTGTTGTCAGCGGGAGCTCGCGCTCAAGGTTTGCTCAGGGTCTTCTGGCGCAGGATGTACACCGTCACCAGCACGGCGCTGGTCAGCATGAACGCGCGTGCCCACGGCAGCGGTACGAGCAAGCACGACAGGCCGATGCTCAGCCACATCAGGCCAATGGCGTACACCTTGCCCTTGAGCGGGATGCCGTTGCCATCCAGGTAATCGCGAATCCAGGGGCCCAGGCGAGGGTGTTCGACCAGCCATTGGTAGAAACGCGGTGAGCTGCGGGCGAAGCAGGCGGCTGCCAGCAACAGGAATGGTGTGGTGGGCAGTACGGGCAGGAAGATGCCGATCACTCCCAGCGCTACGCTTAGCCAGCCTATGGCCAGTAGCACGTAGCGCTGCATCAGGGAGCGGTTGCCTATGGGATCAGCCACAGGCGGGGACTCAGTGGTGGCGAGGCTTGAGGATCGCCGGTTTTTCGTCCGGGGCGTTGCACAGCAGGTACAGCGCGGTCAGCGCTTCCGGGATCTGCACGATCATGTCGTCCATCAGGTTGGCATCGGCCGCGATGTCGGAGAACTCCGGCTGTTCATCGAACAGGCCGGAACCGACCATGATCGGCAGCAGCATTTCGCTGACTTCATCTTCGGCGGTTTCGAACCAGGCTTCTTCGCGCAGGAACACGCCTTCCATGAAACCGATGCACCAGCCGCGCAGTTCGGAGTCATCCGGCTCGTCGCCCAGATCCAGGTCGCACGGCAGCTCGAATTCTTCATCGGCGGCCAGTTGACGGGCGATGTGAGCCTTGAGCGCTACCAGGGTCGACTCAATTTCCACGCGCTGGGCTTCGCTGCTGTAGTGCGGTTCTTCAGCGAACAGGGCGTCGATCCACTCACGCTCCGGCACGCTTTCGGAACAGATCGACAGGGCGGTCAGATAGCCGTGGGCGGCCACGTAGTCCAGCGCCTCGTCATGCAGCTCGTCGGCGTCGAGGAAGACTTGCAGGCGGGTTAGTTGCTCAGCGAAGGACATTGGGAGGGCTACCTTGGGAATATACGATGACCAATTCTAGGCGTTCTTGAGCGCTCAGGCCAGCCGCGTGGCGGATTTGCCTGCATTGCACGGGCATTCGTCGCACGAGGGGCAAACCTCAACAGCCTCCGGGGCCGGTCGGGTATACTCGCGCGTTTTGCAAAGCCCTACAGGCACCGCTGTCACCCGGGACAAATCCGCTTACGGATCTGTCCGTGAACAATGCGGTTTTTTGATCCAGCCTGTGTCCAGGGATATTCAGCACCATTTGGAGTTTTTCATGCTCGAACAGGCTCAGCGCGTCCTCAAGGACATCTTCGGCTACGACAGTTTCCGTGGCCGCCAGGGTGCCATTATTGAGCGCGTGGCCAGCGGCGGCGACGCCCTGGTGCTGATGCCTACCGGTGGCGGCAAATCCTTGTGTTTCCAGGTGCCGGCACTGCTGCGCGAAGGCCTGGCTGTCGTGGTTTCGCCGTTGATTGCGCTGATGGACGATCAGGTCGCGACCCTGGACGAACTGGGTGTTGCCGCCGCGGCCCTGAATTCGACCCTAAGCCCCGAACAGCAACGTGACCTGGCCGCGCGGATCAAGCGCGGAGAAGTGAAAATGCTCTACCTGGCGCCAGAGCGCCTGGTCCAGCCGCGCATGCTGGCGTTCCTGCAAAGTCTTGATATTGCGCTGTTCGCCATCGACGAAGCCCACTGCGTTTCGCAATGGGGCCATGACTTCCGCCCTGAATACCTGCAACTGGGCCAGTTGGCCGAGCTGTTTCCCCATGTACCGCGCATCGCCCTGACCGCCACCGCCGACAAGCGGACCCGCGAAGAGATCGTCACGCGCCTGCACCTGCAGGACGCCGAGCGCTTCCTGTCGAGTTTCGACCGGCCGAATATCTTCTATCGCATCGTGCCCAAGGAACAGCCGCGCAAACAATTGCTCGCGTTTCTTTCCGAGCGCCGCAGCGATGCGGGCATCGTCTATTGCCTGTCGCGCAAGAAAGTCGACGAAGTGGCGGCGTTCCTCTGCGAGCAGGGCTACCCGGCATTGCCGTACCACGCCGGCTTGGCCAATGACTTGCGGGCCCATCACCAGAAGCGCTTCCTCAACGAGGAAGGCCTGATCATGGTGGCCACCGTGGCGTTCGGCATGGGCATCGACAAGCCCAACGTGCGATTTGTCGCGCACCTGGACTTGCCCAAATCCCTTGAGGCGTACTACCAGGAAACCGGCCGGGCGGGGCGTGACGGCCTGCCGGCGGACGCCTGGATGGCCTACGGCCTGCAGGACGTGCTGATGCTCAAGCAGATGCTGCAAAACTCCGAAGGCGACGAGCGTCACAAGCGCCTGGAGCAGCACAAGCTCGACGCCATGCTCTCGCTGTGTGAAGAAACCCGTTGCCGCCGTCAGACCTTGCTGGCCTATTTCGATGAAGACATGCCCCAGCCCTGCGGCCACTGCGACAACTGTGTCGACGGTGTGCAGACCTGGGATGCGACCGAACCGGCTCGTCAGGCCTTGTCGACGATCTACCGTACCGGTCAGCGCTATGGCGTCGGGCATCTGGTGGAAGTGCTGCTGGGCAAGGACAACGAAAAGGTGCGTAACGCCGGTCATCAGCACTTGTCGGTGTTCGGCGTCGGCAAGGCGCGGGCAGAAAGTGAGTGGCGCTCGCTGTTCCGGCAACTGGTGGCGCGTGGCTTGGCCGACATCGACCTGGAAGGCTACGGCGGCCTGCGATTGAGCGACAGTTGCCGGCCGCTGCTCAAGGGCGAAGTGACCCTTGAGCTGCGCCGCGACCTCAAGCCGCAAACCACCGCCAAGAGCAGTACCAGCCAGGCCAGCCAACTGGTGCGCCTGGAGGAACGCGAGCAGTGGGAGGCCTTGCGCGCCCTGCGTCGCAAGCTCGCCGAAGAACACGGTGTGCCGCCTTACGTCATCTTCCCCGATTCCACCTTGCTGGAAATGCTCCGCAGTCAACCCGGCACCCTGGCGGAAATGGCCAGGGTCAGCGGTGTCGGCGCGCGCAAGCTGGAGCGCTATGGCGATGCGTTCCTCGAGGTTCTGGGCGGCCAGGCCGAGGCACCGAAAGTGGTGGCCGACCTGCGCCACGAACTGATTACCCTGGCCCGTGCCGGCATGACCCCCGTGCAGATTGCCGGTCAGTTGCAGTGTTCGGAAAAGAACGTCTACACGATGCTCGCCGAGGCCATTGGCAAGCAGCAACTGTCGCTGGAACAGGCGCTGGATCTGCCGGAGGACCTGCTGGGTGAAGTCCAGGATGCGTTCCTGGACGGCGAGGGCGAGTTGCCGCCAGTGGCCGAGATCGCCGGCGTGTTCGCCGGGCGGGTTCCTGAGGGCGTGTTGTACTGCGTGAGGGCGGCCCTGCAGTCAGAGTTCGAAATGTGAACAAACACGTTCGATGATGTAACGATTCAGTACATAGGCGCCCTTGCTTCGTGTCGAGGGTCATGCTTAGCTGACTAATAATTAGTTTTCTATTTCAGTCTAATCATGAGTTCTTTATGCCGTTAACCGATCAACACCGTTTTGGCATGCAGTTGGCGCAGATGTCTCGCGGCTGGCGCGCCGAACTGGATCGTCGTCTCGCCGGCCTGGGCCTGTCCCAGGCACGTTGGCTGGTGCTGTTGCACCTGGCGCGTTTCGAGCAGGCCCCCACCCAACGGGAATTGGCGCAAAGCGTGGGGGTTGAAGGCCCGACCCTGGCACGGTTGCTCGACAGTCTGGAAACCCAGGGTCTGGTGCAGCGCCAGGCGGTGGCAGAAGATCGTCGGGCGAAAAAAATCGTCCTCTGCCCCTCGGCCTGTCCGCTGATCGAACAAATTGAAACCATTGCCACCGCCTTGCGCCACGAACTGTTCGCCGGCGTCGACGAAGCGGATTTGAAGGTGTGCATGCGGGTTCACGGGCACATCCTGGCCAACCTCGAAAAATCCTGAGGCATATCCCCCCGGCAGACGTTTGAGACACCCCCTTGGGCAAACTATAAGAACTACCTGGCAATAACGTGTTCGTACAGCCAGTGCGAATACGCAGGGGTGGTTCCGGTTTTCCAGGGGATGTTCATGTTCAAGTGTTATCCGGCCGCGTGGCGGCATTACCTGCATGTGCTTCTGACAAGTGGCGCGCTGTGTTACTCGACGGCGACACCTGCGTTGGGATTGGGCGAAATCTCCCTGCACTCGGCGTTGAACCAGCCCCTCGTGGCAGAGATTGCACTGCTCGATGCGCAGGCACTGGCTGAAGGTGAGCTGTCGGTCGGCCTGGCCACTGCCGATGAGTTCAACCGAGCGGGTATCGAGCGGGTGGGCCTGCTCAACGATCTTCGCTTCACCCCCGTGTTGCGCGGCGAACGCAGCGTGATTCGGGTGACCTCCAATAAGCCCGTCAATGAACCCTTCCTGAATTTTCTGCTGCAACTCGACCAGCCCCAAGGCCGAGTGGTGCGCGAGTACACCGTGCTGATTGATCCTCCGGGTTCCCCGGGGATCGTGCCGTTGGCTGACGTCGAGCCTGTCCCGGTAGCGCGCTCGCCCGCCGAAGATGTCGTACCGGCCCAGTCCCCGGTCATGTCCTCCAGTGACGGGCCTGGAGTGGTTGATCCGACACAGGAACAACTGGCCGCCAGCGTTCTGCAGAACCAGCAGTTGCAACTCTCCATCGATGAGTTACGCGCCGGCTTGCAAACCCGGGATGATCAAATCGCCCGTCAGCACCAGCAATTCAGCGAGCTGCAGGCGCAATTGGCCGAAGCCCGGCAGCCTCGGTCCGAGGCGGTCGCACCCTTGCCCGTCGCTGTTGCCCCGTTGAGCGAGAACGGCAAGGACTCGACGCCGTGGCGGCTCATCGCCTTGTCGGGGTTTGGCGGGCTGTTGTTACTCGGGTTGTTTTTACGCGATCAGCGACGGCAGGTGGCGGACCTGCCGGAACCTGATGTCCCTCATCAACCGCTGCCGGTGATCGAGCCCAGGCCGCTGGTGGAGCGGTCGATAGAACCCATTGCCCCGGATACGACGGACCGGTTGCCGTTGAAAAACGACGATCTGTCGATGGACCTGCAGTGGGAGCTGGTCAATCCGTTCGACAGTGCGCCGGATCCCGCAAGGCCCACTGCAATCAATGCCGATCGCTAGGCGTCAGGCGCTGTGCCTGGCCACGGGTCAGAACGTTTGCCCAAGGTTCATGTAGATCGCTTGTTCGTCTTCATCGTTGAAGCCATAACTGAAGTTCAGCGGCCCCAGGGGCGTATCGAAACCGAAGAACACGCTGGCCGCGTTGATGTACCCACTGTCGAATTCGTTGTCGTTGTTCCAGGCCCGACCGCGCTCCAGCGATGCGCCCAGGTACAGCGGGAAGTCCAGCGGCAGGTAGGCGCGCGGCGTCAGGCGACGGTAGTAGATGGCGCGAGTCAGGCTGACGTTCTGGCCGGAAATCGAATCCTGGCGAAAGCCCGACAGTTGCCGGGCACCGCCCAGGACGAAGCTGGAGGTGACCACGTCGGCGGTATCCAGGGTGCGTCCGTAGCGACCGCCAAAGACGTAGGTGTCCGGGCCGAAGCTCAGGGCCTTGTCCAGTTTGAAATCCCACTGACGGTAACGGCTGTCGGAACCCAGCCCGGGTTCGAACTCGCGGAAGGACAGGCCAATGTCTTCGCCGGCATGGGGGAAGTAGACGTTGTCCAGTGAGTCGAACGAGTACTTGAGCTCATAGAACCCTTCGTTGAAGCTCTCGCTGGGCAGGCTCTGGTCGCCAATGCGTACATCCGCATTGCCCCAGGCTTCGCCGACGCCCAGGCGAATCTCACCACTGTTGCCGATCTGCCGCCCCAGGTTCAGGCCAAAGCCATAGCGCTCAAGGCGATACTCGGCAATCGGGTCGTTTTCCAGGATGGCTTCCACGTTCTGCGACTCGATGGCGGCATAAGGGGCAACGAAGTAGCGCGAACCCACGTCCAGTGGCTGGTAGAACTCGGTGTACAGCTCTTGCTGGTCACCGATCTGAGCACGGGTCAGCCATTCGGCACCGAGGCTGTTGATGCCGTTCACGCGGTAGCTGGCGCCAATGTTGAAGGCGCTGTCGCCCTTCATGTCGTCGGACAGGTTCAGCCCCAGGCGCAGGTAGTCGGTGCCCGTGCGCTTGCCGCGTGCGCGGATCACCAGTGTGTGATCCTGCCCCTTGTGGACCACGCGGTACTGCACCAGGTCGAAGTAGTCCAGGCCATACAGCGTGCCCATGTCGGTTTGCAATCGGCCGATGTCCAGCGGTTCGCCGACTTTCTGCCGAATGTAGTAGCGGATTACGTCGTCGCCGACTTTCGAATCGTTTTCAACCCGGATGGCGTTGATGACGGGCGTGCGCTGGCCGGGTGCCCTGGCGGCGGTCAGTTCGGCATCCTCCGGTGTGGCGGGGCCCAGGGCAGCGAGGCGTGCGTCGAGGAGGCGCGTGGCACGATAGCCGGCATCGATCATCTCCCGGGCCTTGCCGAAATCGGTGACGCCAAAACTGGCCAGTGGTGGCTGGACCAGGATGTCGTCCTTGTGCAGGGTGGCCAGTTGTTCTTCGGAGTTGCGGCGGGTCATGAGGGTGATCGACTGGTTCAGCACGTCGACCACCGACGTCATCTGCTTGCGGGTGCGCAGCGGGGTGCCGATGTCGACCACGATGGCGAGGTCGACGCCCATCTCGCGGGCCACGTCCACCGGAATATTGTCGGTCATGCCGCCGTCCACCAGCAGGCGACCGTCGAGTTCGACCGGGGCGAACACGGCCGGTATCGACATGCTGGCGCGAATCACCTGGGGCAGATGGCCCTTGCGAAATACCACCTTCTCCCCGCTGGCGATATCGGTCGCCACCGCGCGGAAGGGTATCGGCAGCTTGTCGAAATCCCGGGTATCGCTGGTGTGGGCCAGCAGGCTTTCGAGCAGCAGCGTCAGGTTCTGCCCCTGGATCACACCCAGCGGCAGGCCGAGGCTGCCGTCATCGCGAAAGCTCAGCTGCTGCTTGACCAGAAAGTCGCGGTCATCCTGTTTACGGCGAAACGGTATGTCGGCGCGGGGCGGCGCGTCGGACAGTGCCTGCTGCCAGTCGATGCCCAGGGCCAGCTTTTCCAGCTCGTCGATCTTATAACCCGAGGCATACAGGCCGCCAATGACCGCCCCCATGCTGGTGCCGGCGATCGCATCAATCTTGATGCCTTGCACCTCCAGCGCCTTGAGCACGCCAATATGGGCCAGGCCGCGCGCGGCACCGCCCGACAGTACCAGGCCGATTTTCGGCCGTGGCGCTTGCTCGGCAAGCACGAACAAGGGCATCAGGCACAGCAACAGGCAGGACAACAGGCGGCGCATCGGTAATCTCGGGCGAACGGTAAAGGCGGTTATTATAGCGACGCCACCGACCTCAGGAGTTTCGCGCGTCATGACCGTCAGCAAACCGGAAGTAGTCATCACCTATTGCACGCAATGCCAATGGCTGTTGCGCGCCGCCTGGCTGGCCCAGGAGCTGCTCAGCACCTTCGCTGACGACTTGGGCAAAGTGTCCCTGGTGCCGGGAACCGGCGGCGTGTTCCTGATCAGTTGCAACGGCGTGCAGATCTGGGAGCGCAAGGCCGACGGTGGTTTCCCGGAGGCCAAGGTCCTCAAGCAGCGGGTGCGCGACCAGATCGATCCCGGGCGCGATCTGGGTCACAGCGACAGGACTCAGTGAGACACTGCTTGCGCGGACACGGGTTTGTTGCCTGAGCTCCCCGACAGGCTGCTGGAGACCACGATGGCGACGATGATCAGCGCACCACCGATCAGCATCCGCAGCGTCGGGTTCTCGCCGAACAACAGCCACGCCACCGTGATCCCGTAAACCGGCTCCAGGGCGAACACCATCGCCGCCGTACGCGCCTTGATCACTGCCAGACTGGCCACGAACAGGCTGTGGGCGAGGCCGGTACAGAACACCCCAAGCAGGCCTATCCACAGCCAGTCGAGGGCGCGCACCTCACTCAAGCCAGGTGCCGCTACCGGCAGCAGGCACAGCGCCACGACCACGTTCTGGCACAGCGCCGCCTGTACTGCCGGGATGCGTCCCGAACTGGCGCGGTTGGTCAGCGACAGCAGGGCGAATAACAGGCCCGAGCCCACGGCCCAGAGCAGGCCGATGGTGGCTTCGCTGGCCAGGTCGAAGGCCGGGGTGACCAGCACCAGGCCAATGCTCACCAGGACCACCAGCAGTATTTCGTTGGCGCGGATCCGCTCGCGGAAGATCAAACCCTCCAGGATCACGGTGAACGCCGGGAAGCTGGCAAACCCCAGGGTCGCAATCGCCACGCCGGCAACCTTCACTGCAATGAAAAAGCTCACCCAGTGCCCGGCCAGCAGCAGGCCGCTGAGCAGCAGGCGGCGGGTGTCCACGGCGCGCATTTTCTGCCAGCCGGTGTTGCTGGCGAAACGGGCGAAGCAGGCCAGGGCAATCACGGCGAAGGCCGCCCGACCGAAGACGATGATGGCGGGGGAAGCGGCGGCGAGTTGGCCGAACACACCGGTCAGGCCAAACATCAGTGCGCCGATATGCAGGGCGCCAAGGGCGGTACGCGGAGTCATTGCAATCCTTAATACGAAGACACGGGCATGGGGTAATGCCGATCAGTTAAGCCAAAGACCAGCCGAACATAGAACACGTGGCGAGGGAGCTTGCTCCCGCTGGGGCGCAAAGCGGCCCTGTTTTGGGGCTGCTGCGCAGCCCAGCGGGAGCAAGCTCCCTCGCCACGGGTTTCGTGTTCGGCTTTATTTCTCTTAACTGACTGGCATTAGGGCATGGGGCCACTTTAAAGCGCAGGCCACAGGGGTGTCTGTCGCCAGACTCGCGATTTTTAGCGCCAGTCTAGCGTTCTGTCTCGGCTCGGCGCAGTTTGCCGGGGGAGGCACCGAACTCGCGAGTGACGGCGGCGGCGAAAGCGCTTTGCGAGCTATAGCCAACCCGCAAGGCGACTTCACCGATGGGCAATGCGGTTTCGCGCAACAGCTTCACGGCGATGTGCAGGCGGCGGCTGCGGATGTAATCCATGGGCGTCTGCCCGCATTCGGCGACAAAGCGTGCGTGCACCCGCGCACTGGACAGTCCGGCAATGCGCGCCAGGTCGGCGACTTGCAGCGGGTAGGCGGCGTATTGGTCGATGTGCGCATTGAGTGCGGCGTAGGGCAGGCGCCTGCTGGCCATCTGGCTTGGTGCGGCGTTGTTGAGGCTGGCAAGCAACAACACGGCGCCCTGCTGGGCAATCAGCGGGTCGTCCACCGGGCTGCTCGCCAGCCAGCTCACCAACTGGCTTTGCCCAGCGTCCAGCGGCAGGCGCCCGGGGGTGTCGAGCAGGCGTCGGCTGGCATCGGCGTGCTCGCCCAGCGAGTGGGATACCCATTGATCGCTCGGCACGTCGAGCACCAGGCAACGGCTGCCATTGGCGCTGCCACAGGCGTGGTGGGCACCGGACGGCACCACCACGAAGCTTTGTTGCACCACTTGGCTACCGCGGCCGCCGACCTCGAAGTCGAGCGCGCCCGACAGGCCGAACACCAGTTGTGCGTGGTCGTGGCTGTGGACGATCAAGTCGTGGCTGTAGTGGCGTAGCGTGAGGATCGGTCTCATCGCGGTCTCCTAGGGTCTGTTGACGTTTGGTGGCGGCCGCGACGGATGCCCGCTTGGTGCAGGGCAAGGCGCGAGGAACGCGGTT
>NZ_JBYTBK010000055.1:0-27909 GCF_058789115.1 Pseudomonas sp. FW300-N1A1
AAATACAAAACGCCCGATGCGGTGCATCGGGCGTTTTGAGGCTGAAATGGGTGTAAACCTATTTCAGGACTGGACACATTACGGCGCTGAACAAGGCTGACGCCAGAATCCCCTCCAGCCACGCCTGTAGATGCCGATACGGCGTCTGCGCAAACCAGTCACGGTCGACATGGGCGAACTGGCGTATGAACGGCGCCAGCGCGACGTCCGCCAGGCTCAAATGGTCGGCCAGCAAAAACGACTGCTGTTGCAGCAGCCCGTCGAGCGTGCGCAAAAACACTTCGCCCTCGCTGCGGTAGTGCTCCATCGCGTGCTCCGGGTAACGCTCGGCGTACTTGTAGCGATTGAGATGCAGCTTGAACACCTGATCGTTTTCTTCGATCAGCGCCGCTGCCCGTTGTTGCGCGGCGGGTTTGTCCTTGAGCAGCCAGTCCTGGGGGTCATGCTGGTCCAGTGCCCAGCGCATGATCTCCAGGCTCTCGTCGATCACCCGGCCGTCAAGGCTCAATACCGGTACCGTGCCCTTGCTCGACAGTGCGAGCATCTGCGGCGGCTTGGCCTTGAGGCTGACCTCGACAATTTGCACGTCCACGGCGCTGTAGCGCAGGGCCATGCGCGCACGCATGGCGTAGGGGCAGCGGCGGAAGGAGTAGAGCGTTGGAGTGCTCATTTCACCTCCAGGGTACTGAGTCCATTGCCCTGGCGGCGCACCTGGATCTGCACCGGAATCCGTTCGTGCATCTCCTGGACATGGGAGATTACCGCGACCTTGCGGCCTTGCGCCTGCAGACCGTCGAGGGCGTCCATCGCCAGTTGCAGGGACTCGGGGTCGAGGCTGCCGAAGCCTTCATCGATGAACAACGACTCGATTTTCAGCGTGCTCGAGGCCATTGATGCCAGGCCCAGCGCCAGTGCCAGCGAGACGAGGAAGGTTTCGCCACCGGACAGTGAGTGCACCGAGCGCAGTTCGTCGCCCATCTCGGTGTCCATCACCAGCAGGCCGAGCATGCTGCCTCCGCGCTTGAGCCGGTAGCGCCGCACCAGTTGGCGCAATTGGGCGTTGGCGTGATGCACCAGCAGGTCGAGGTTGTAGGCCTGGGCGATCTTGCGGAAGGTGTCACCGGTCGCCGAGCCGATCAGGGCATTGAGTCGGGCCCAGCGTTGCCACTCGTTGTAGGCCTCATTGATGCGCTGCGCCAGCGCCTGATTGGCCTCCTGGCGGCGTTGATCCTCGGCTTGCTGCGCGCGCAGTTCGGCGCACAGCTGTTCGCTGATCCCGGCCTGGGCCTGCAGCTCAAGCAGTGCCTGGGCCAACTGCTCGTGCGCAAGGTTGCCATTGTGCTGGGCCTGATGGTCTTGCAGGCGTTTTTCACGCTCCTGCAGCAACACCCCGGCTTGCTCGACGGCTTTCTCGCTCAGTTGCAGCTGTTGGCGCAACTGGCTGACCTGTTCGTCGCTGAACGCCAGCAGGTGTTCCAGACCGGCGTCGTCCAGTTCGGGATGCAGGGCGCGCCAGTCGGCGATCTTGCCACCCGACTCCAGGCTTTGCGTTTCCAGTGCCTGCTGACGTTGTTGCTCGGCTTTCAGCTCGGTAGCCAGCTGGATCAGTTGGTTACGCACTTCCTGCAATTGCTGGTTGGCTGAGGCTTGCGCCTGGCGTGCCTGTTCAACGCCAAGATCGAGCTGCTGTTGCCAGTGTTCGGCGCTCGGCTGCTCTCCCAACAGTTGCGCCAACGTCTGCCGGGCGTTGTGCTGCTGCTCGGCGAGTGCATTGAATTGCTGTTGCGCGGCGTCCAGTTGTTGGCCGCGCGTGAGCTGGCGGTCCTGTTCTTTCTCGAGGGTTTGTTGACGCTGTTGCTGCTCGCCGAGCTCTTCGCGTTGCAGCTCCAGATGCTCCAGGCGTTGGGCAACTTGCTGGTCGAGCTGCATGAAAGTCGCGGCAGGCTCATTGCGCAAGCCTTCAAGGGTGAGGGCCGGGAGCAGGGCGCTGAAGGCCTCGAGTTCGTCCTCCAGGCGCTGGCTGTCGCTGCCCAGCTCGCGCTGCTGGATCGTCAGCTGCTGGGCCGCCTGCTGGCTGGCCTGTTCGGCGACCTGCAGTTGTTGCGCCAGGCGCACGGCGTCTTGCTGCAGGGTGAGCAGGGCGTTTTGCCGTTGTTCATCCTGGGCGATGTTCTGTACCAGTTGCGCGTTTTGTTGCGTCAGCCAGGTGTCGCGTTTGCCTGCGTCCTGGGCCAGCAAGGATGCGGCCAACGGATGGGCTTCAAGGAGGGGCGTCACGCTCTGCAGTTGAGTGGCGAGCTGTTCCTGTTGTTGCAGCAGCTCTTTTTGCTGGGCAATCCGCCCGCCCACTTCGGTACGCAGGTCGGCGAGTTTTTCCTTGAGCAAGTCTACGGCTTGCTGCGCGTTGGCCTGTTCGCTTTCATCGTGCCGACCCAGGCTTTGCAGCAAGGCTTCGGGCTGATGATAAGGATGCTCGACGCTGCCACAGACCGGGCACGGCTGATCGTCCTGCAATTGCCCGCGCAATTCTTCGACGCTGGCACTGCGCGCCAGGCGCTGACGTTCCAGTAACTTCTGCGTGACCTTCAAGGTCTGCTCGGCCAGCGTCAGCTCGGCCTTGGCCTGCACGCCTTCGCGGGTCAGGCGCTCACGCTCGCTGTGCACGGTGTGCAGGCGTTGTTGCAGGGCTTGGCCGCGATGGTCCAGGTCCTGCTGGCTGGCCCACAACCGTGCCAGTTCTTCGATGGCGCGTTGCTGTTTGCGGTTGTCTTGCAACAGGCTGCCGAGGATCTGTATCTGCTCGGCCACCGCTTCGGGTTCCGCCCCGGCCTCGCGGTACAGCAACTCCAGCTGTGTGCGCTGTTCGTCCAGTTGCCTGGCGCTGTCCGTTGCCCGTTGCTCAAGCCCGAGCAGTTCGGCCTGGCCCTGTTTCAGGCGATTGCCCACCAGCATCAGTTGCTGCAAGCGCTCACGATGAACGTTCCATGCATCGCTGACCGGTGCCAGGTGCAAGCTGTGCTCCAGCTGCGTGGCCATGTTCGCCAGGCGTTCGGCCACCCGTTGTTGCAGGTCCTGCAGCCCGGTGATGGTCTGTTGACCTTCAAGGCTGGCCTGTTCGGCGTTGTGCTTGAGTTCGGTCGCCGTGCTGATGGCCTGGTTCAGGCGTGCCAGGTTGCTCTGTTCTTCGAAGGCCTGACGCAGCAGCGGGGTGTTGCTGCTGTGTTGGTTCTGGGCCTGGGCCAGCGCGGCGTTGGCCGCCTCCAGAGTCTGCTCCAGTTGCGCCTGGTGCTGTTGCCGTTCGTTGTGCTGTTGATGGTGTTGCTGGATCAGCATCGCCAGCGGGCTCAGTTGCGCCGTGAGTTCAGCATGTCGGAAAAACAAGTGACGCTGTGGCGCCAGGTGTTCCAGGCGCGTCAGGTCCAGGCGCTCGCTGGTCTGTGCCGCCCATGACTGTTGTGCCTGCTGCAGCTGCTCGGCGCCAGCCTGTTGCTGGTCTTGCAACGACTGCAGTTCCTTGAGCCAGGTGTTTTGCTGCTCCAGCTGCTTGAGTTGGGCTTGTTGGGTGTTGAGCTGTTGTCGGGCGTCGTTGAAGCGTTGGTCGAGTTCGGCGCGCGCTTCGGGTTGCAGTGGCGTGATCCCGCTGGCCTGGTCTTGCAGGAGCTTGTGGGCTTCGCGGGTTTCCTTGGCCTTGTCGAACGCACGCTTGCCCAGGCGGGTGTAGAGCGCGGTGTCGGTGAGCTTTTCCAGCAGCTCGCTGCGGTCGTTGTCATCGGCCTTGAGGAAGGCGCTGAACTCGCTTTGGGCCAGCATCACCGCCCGGGTGAACTGTTCGAAGTTCAGGCCCAGCACGGCTTCGAGCTGGCTCTTGTATTCGCCTTTCTGGCTGGCCAGCAGTTGATCGGTGTCCAGGTCGCGCAGGCTCTGGCGGCTGGCCTGCAGTTTGCCGTTGGCTTTTTCCCGGGCGCGATTGGCTTCCCAGCGCGCGCGATAGCGGCGGCCGTCGATCCCGTGGAAATCCACCTCGGCATAGCCCTCGCCGGTGCCGCGTCGCAGCAGGGTGCGCGGGTCGCCCGTGGCAATCTCGCCGTCGGCATCCGGCACCTTGGCGTCACGCCCGGTGTTGTTCAGCCGCGGTACCGCGCCAAACAGCGCGAGGCACAAGGCATCGAGCAGGGTGCTTTTGCCGGCGCCGGTGGGTCCGGTGATGGCGAACAGGCCGGCACTGGCCAGCGGTTCGGCGGTGAAGTCGATCTCGAAGGGGCCTGCCAGGGAGGCGAGGTTCTTCAGGCGGATCGCGAGGATCTTCATGGCTGTTCGCACTCCTGCTGAACGTCTTGCAGCAACCGGGCAAAGTCGTTGAGGGTCTGTTCGTCGACCGCACTGCCGTAGTTGTCCAGCCAGGCGCGGCTGAACAGTTCCTGTGGGGTCAATTGATCCAGTTCAATCAACTGGCCGCTGTCGTCGCTGGCGTCTCGCCCGCCGGCACCTGCGTATTCGGCGGCGATGCGTACCAGGCGCACGGCCTTGCCTTGCAGCGCGGTTTCGATTTGCTGGCGCAGGTCCGGTTGCGGTTCGTCCAGGCGTACCCGGACTTCGAGCCAGGGCTGGCGCTGGATGTCGGCCAGCAGGTCGATGTCCGGCAGTTGCGCCAGTTGCGCGAGGATTTCACTCAGCGGCGCCGGGCCGAGACGTTGCAGTTCCACGGCCCGGGGGATCAGGCGCGGCTCGACGCTGACCAGTGTCTCGCCCTCCAGGGTGATGTCGAGAATCTGGTGGGGGTAGTTGATCTCGGAAAACGACAGCGGAATCGGCGAGCCGCAGTAGCGAATGCGCTCCTCGCCGTTGACCTTCTGCGGCTTGTGCAGGTGGCCCAGGGCGACGTAGCTGATGCTCGGACCGAACAGGCTGGCGGGCAACGCTTCGGCGTTGCCGATGATCAGGCTGCGTTCGGAGTCCTCGGACACCGAGCCGCCGGCCATGTGTGCATGGCTGATGGCGATCAGTGCCTGGCCCGGCTGGCGCTTGGCATTGGCGGCCTCGATCAGCCATTCATGCACCTGGCCGATGCCGCGCAGGTAGTCATCGCCCAGGTGGGCCGCGGTGACTTCGGCGGGCCGCAGGAACGGCAGCGCCAGGCACCAGCCGGCGATGTCGCCCGAGGCGTCGGGCAGTGGAATCAGCAGGCGTTCAGCGTCCAGTTGCCCGTCATCCAGCCACAGAACCCGGCCCAACGCGTGCGTGCGCAAGCGACGCATCAGCGGCGCGGGCAACTCGATGCGCGAGCCGGAGTCGTGGTTGCCGGCAATCATCACGATGGTCAGCGCCGGTTGTTGCTCGTGAGCGCTGACGATGAAGTCGTACAGGCGTTCCTGGGCTTTGACCGGCGGGTTCACCGTGTCGAAGATATCGCCGGCAATCAGCAGTACGTCGGGCTGTGCCTGCGCCAGTTGCCGCAGCAGCCACTCAAGGAAGCATGCGTGTTCGAAGTCGCGTTCCTGGCCATGCAGGTTCTGCCCAAGGTGCCAGTCGGAGGTGTGAAACAGACGCAAGGCAAACTCCGCTCAATCGATAAGTGAAAAGTCGGCCGTGCAGCAGTCGGCTTGCCGGCTGCTGCACGGGAGGTGTTTGGGGTTACTTGGGATACAGCGGCGGCAGGCTGCTGTCGCCGACGGGGGCCTGGACCCGTTCGGAGGCCGGGATGGCGCGTATGGCGCGCCACAGGTCTTCGCCTTGCCAGGACTGTCCGGTTTCGCTGTAGAGCGCGCCGTTCAGGCCGTCCAGGGCATCGGACAGCGGCACGAAGCGCGCCGCCATGTCGGCCAGGGTTTCCGGTTGCTGGCGGGCCCAGGCATCCAGTGCCTGACGGGTGGCCTGGGGATCGTTGGCCTGGCTGGCACGCTTGAGATCGTCGAGCAGGGTGCGCGGACTGGGACCGGTCTGGGCCGCGCGCAGAATCGCCGGTTGCCAGCGTGCACGCCACCACAGGCCGAAGCCGAGCAGGGTGGTGCAGGCGAGGATCAGGGTGCTGAGTTTCCAGTACCACAGCGTCTCGGCGTCGACGGAGGGCGAGACCGGAGCGTTGCCTGCCGGTGTGTCGACCATCAGGCTGGGATTATTGACGATGTTCAGGGTGCGTGGCGGCAAGCTGCTGCGTTCCAGACGGTCCTCAAGGGTGTTCCACCAGACTACTTCCACCGCAGGCAAATCGATTGCGCCGCTGTGGGTCGGCACCAGCGCTTCGCGGTCCTCACGGCTGCCGATCAGCCCGCGGTCGCTGTTCTGATTGCTCAGTTGAGGCTGGTCGGGATAACGCCGCAAGCCGCTGACGTCAGTCGCCGGCAAGGGTGGAAGCTGCGAGCTGGCCAGGCCTTCGACCTTGAGGGTCAGGCTGCGTGTCAGTGAATCGCCGACCTGGCTGTGATCGGGCTCCGGGTTCCAGCTTTCGCCAAGGCTGAGGCTGCGGGCCGGGAGCCAAGGTGTATCCAGCGGGTACTCAATGGGTTTGGCCTTGACCGTCAACGTCGTTTCGCTGGAGCTCACGCGCATCAGCTTGCCCGACTTCGGGCCTTGGCCCGTGGCGTCCTGGGCGGGTTGGGCATCGACCAGGGTGGCGCTGAAAATCTGTGCCGGGATCGTCAGCTCGCCACTGTGTTGCGGGTAAATCCCGTAGCGCAATTCGATCACGCCATGACGCAGGTCGTTGATGACCTTTTCATAGGTCCGCGATTCGCCCAGGGGTTCGATACGGGCATCGGGAATCTGCAAGGGGGTGACGCTGCTGTCATCGTACAGCGACACCGAATGGTAGATACGCAGGGTCAGGATCGCCTGGGCCTGCACGTACACGGCGTCCTGATCAAGACTGGATTCGATGAACACCGGTGCCAGTATGTCGGGCGTGTCCTGGGTCTGGCTTGGCATTACCTGCAGCTCGATGGGCTCGCTGGTGAACTCGCCCAATTGCAACGGCGCAATCACCACGGTGCCATTCTGTCTGGGCAGCAGGGTGATGATCCAGCGGGTGGTGGCGTGGTTTTCGCCATTGAGGGTATTGAGTTGGTTGACTTGCCGGGTGCCACGTACCTCGAACTGGGGTTCGAGGGCGCTGAGGTCGGGTTTGCCGAATTGGGTGACGTCGCTGGATTCCAGGGTCAGTTCGACCGTCTCTCCGGAGCTCAGGCGGCTGCGATCGACGCTGGCAACTAACCCAGTAGCCTGGGCGCCCAAGGGCCAGAGAAACAGGCCGAGCAATAGTGCGGTGAAGCGGGTCATCGAGTTTTTCCCTGATCCTGATGTTGTTGCTGTTCGTACCAGAACTTGCGCCTGAGCAGTTCACCCGGTTCATCCGGGATTTTTCGCAGCCATTGTTCAAGGGCCTCGCGGTGCTCGCCGTCGAAGTTGGCGTCGGCACTGCGAATCGGCGGCGTGGTGGTCTGTTCGTCCCCCAGTTCGCTGCCCGGCACTTCATTATTGCCCGGTTGCGGCGGCTTGTCGGTGGTCGCTGCGGCTTCGCCCTCGGCGGTGTCGGAGGAGGGCGGGGTTGGCGCGGCGGACTGTTGCTCGACACCCGGCGCCGGCTCGCTCGCAGCCCCAGGTGGCGGCGTCGATTCGGACTGTGCCGGTTGCTCATCCATGGAACTCTCCGGCCCCTCTGGAGGCACCGGGGCGCTTTGTTTGATCAGCGCTTGGACCAGCGCCTTGTTGGTCAGGGCCGGGCGTAGGTCCGGTTGCTGCTCCAGGGCTTGCTCGTAGGCATCCAGTGCCGCTTCCAGCTCACCGCTCCTGGCCAGTGCGTTGCCACGATTGTAGTGCGCACGAGCGTCGTTGCCCTGGGCGAAGCGCTCGGCGGCTGCGGCGTACTCACCGGCCTCATAGAGCGCCACACCTTGCCATTGCGGGTCCTGGAAATGCCTGGCGGCTTCGGCGGGCTGTTGTTGCTTGAGCAGGTGCAGGCCCTGCTGGTCCGGGCGCAACCAGAGGTCATTGAAGCCGAAGGCGTAGCTCGGTTGCGGCAGCAGCAACAGCAGTGGCAGACACAGCAGCCAGCCCCTTCGCCCGGCGCAGGCTGTCAGCAGCAACAGCGGCAGTAACAACCAATAGCCCTGGTCGGCCCAGGTATCCAGGCGCAAGGTCTGGCCATCTTCGCGCAGGCTGTGGGGCGCATCCAGCAGGCCCAGGCCGCGCAGGTCGCTGTCGTCCACCCGTGCTTGCCGGTAACGTCCGTCCAGCTCATTGGCAAAGGCTTTCAGGCCCGGGCTGTCGAGGCGAGGCACCAGAATCGCACCCTGTTCGTCCTTGAGAAAGCTGCCGTCTTCGGCGGTGACCGGCGCCCCTTGTGCGGTGCCGATCCCGAGCATCAGCCACTGCGGCGCCTGACCACGCAGGGCCTGGCGAATGCCCTGGCGTTCCTGTTCGCCAAGGGATGAGCCGATCAGCAGGATCCGGCCCTGGCCGAGGGCGCCGCGTTCGAGCAGTGTCAGCGCCTTGGCCACTGCCAGGTCGGCGCGATGACCGGTTTCGGGCATGATCGATGGCTTGAGCGCCTCAAGCAGGTTGCGGCTGGTGCTCAGGTCATCCGACAGGGGCACCAGGGTGTGGGCGCTGCCTGAGTAGACCACGATTGCCGTTTGCGCATCGCTGCGGTACTGCAACAGGTCGAGCAGCTTGCGACGTGCCTGTTCGAGGCGTGTGGGCGTCACGTCGGTGGCGAGCATTTGCGGGGTCAGTTCCAGCAGCACCACCAATGGGTCGGCGGGTTTCTGTGCGGCCTGCTCGAGCCGTTGCCAGCTGGGACCCAGCAAGGCCAGAACCGCCAGGACCCAGGCCAGGCCCAGGGCAATCCACGGCAACTTGCTTTCGCGGCCGTTGCCGCCACTGAGCAGGGCGGCATGGAAGGCCGGTGGCAGGATCATCTGCCAGCGGCCTGCGCGTTTTTGCCGGTGCCACAGTTGCCACAGCAACCAGACGAGCACGGGCAACAGCAGCAGCCACCAGGGACGGAACCAGTGCGGCCAGAGCTCGATCATCGACGCCTCCGCAGACGCAGGCGCTGGAGCCGCTGGCGCCAGTCAGGGTGCTGTTGCAGAAAATGCTCCTTGGTGAAAAACCGTTGCAGCGGGTTATCCGGCCAGCGCTCGCGGATTACCAGCAACAGGCTCATCAGTAACGCCGCGGCCAGCGGCCAACTGTACAGTGCCTGGGCCGGGCGGGCCTGGGTCGGTTGCTGGTTGACCGGTTCCAGTTGATCGAGGGTTTGCTTGATTGCTTCCAGCTCCGCGGCGTCACGGGCGCGGAAGTAGCGCCCACCGGTGACTTCGGCGATCGCCTTGAGTGTGGGTTCATCGAGGTCCAGGCTCGGGTTGACGCCCAGGAAACCCAAGGTGCCGGCTTCTTCCGGGTCGGCGCCAATGCCGATGGGGTAGATCTTCACGCCTTCTTCAGCGGCCAGACGCGCCGCCGTGAGCGGGTCGATTTCGCCGCCGTTGTTGGCACCGTCCGTGACCAGGATCAACACGCGACTCTGGGCGGGACGCTGACGCAGGCGTTTGAGCGCCAGGCCGATGGCATCGCCGATGGCGGTGTTCTTGCCGGCGATACCGATCCGCGCTTCATCGAGCCAGACCCGCACGGTACGGCGGTCGAAGGTCAAGGGCGCCTGCAGATAGGCCTGGCTGCCGAACAGGATCAGGCCGATCCGGTCGCCATCGCGCTGTTCCAGGAAATCCCCAAGCAGGTGCTGGACCAGCGCCAGGCGACTGACCTCTTCGCCTTGCCAGTGCATGTCGGGAAAGTCCATGGAGCCCGAGACATCGACGGCCACCAGCAGGTCGCGGCCGCTGGCGGCGATCGGCAGCGGTTCGCCCAGCCATTGCGGGCGAGCGGTGGCGGTCAGCAACAGTAACCAGAGCAGGATGAACGGCGCTTGTTGACGCCAGGCCGGCAGATTGGCCCTGGCGCGACGCCGGGCCAGACCTTCGAGGTCGCTCAGGAAGCTGACCTTGAGCGAGGGCTCGCCGCTGTCGGCGGCCGGCAGCACAAGGCGCATCAACCAGGGCAGCGGCAGTAGGGCGAAGATCCACGGCCAGGCGAACTCAAACATGCTTGCGAATCCAGGTGTCGACAGCCTGGGTCAAGCCGGCGATGGCCTTGTCATCCAGTTTGCATTCGGGCTTGTAGGCACCCTCCACCAGAATCATCCAGCGGGTCAGGCCGGCGGCCGGGCAACGGTTGTCGAGAAAGGCCAGCCATTTGCGCCCGTTGAGGGTATGGCTCTGGCTGTAAGGGTAGTCATTGCGGCACAGGCGCTTGAGCAGCCCATTGAGCTGCTGCAGCCAGGCACCCGCCGGTGCGCCGTCGTAGGGCTTGGGCATTTGCGCCAGCTCGGCCAACGCTGCTACACGCAGGGGGTCCAGCGGGATCTCGGCACGCACGACGTTGCGTTTGACGGGAAGTAAATGGCGCAGCTTCCACAGGCCGAACCCGAGCGCGGGCAACAGGATCAACAGCAGCCACCAGCCGGGCGCCGGAGGCCAGAAGGGGATTGGTGGCGGCGTCATCAAAGGTTGCAGTTGCGCAAGGTCGCTCATTGGCTTTTCCCCGGACGTTGCGGGTTCAGGTATTCGCGCAGTTGTTCGACCATTTCGCTCTGGGTGCTCAGGGGCATCAACAGGACCCGCAGTTTCTGCGCCAGTAGCTCCCAGCGGGCGATGCGGGCTTCGGCCTGGGCGCGATAGCTCTGGCGCAACTCGAAGTTCAATGTGTCGAGTTCAAGCTGGGCGCCGCGCTCAGCGAAGCGCAGCAGGCCGGCAGCAGGCAGGGCGTGGTCCAGTGGGTCGGACAAGGGCAGCAACAGCAGGTCGCAATGGCGCGACAACAGGCTCAGTTGCTGCTCGGCCCCGTCCGACAGGGCTCGCTCGTCGCAGATCACGATGACCAGGCTGCCGGGGCGCAGCACTTCTCGGGCACGCCGCAGGGCCATGCCCAGGTCATCGCCGGCGGGCTCACCGTCGGTGCCGAGCGACTGGTTGACGCGCACCAGGCGGTTGAGCAACTGCAGCAGGCTTTGCTTGCTGCGCCGGGGCTTGATTTCGTAGTGCTCGTTGTCGCCGTATACCAGCCCACCGACCCGGTCGTTATGGCCCAGGGCCGCCCAGCCGATCAGGCTCGCGGCTTGCGCGGCCAGGACCGACTTGAACATCAGCCCCGAGCCAAAGAATAAGCGCCGGCTCTGCTCGACCATGATGAAGATCGGTCGCTCGCGCTCTTCGTGGAACAGTTTAGTGTGGGGTTCCTGGGTGCGCGCGGTGACGCGCCAGTCGATGGTGCGCACGTCGTCGCCGGCCTGGTAGACCCGCACCTGGTCGAAGTCCACACCACGCCCGCGCAGTTTGGAGTGGTGCAGGCCAATCAGCGGGCTGCGCTGGCTTGGCGTGGAAAACAGCTGCACTTCGCGCACGCGATGGCGCATCTCGATCAGCTCCGACAGGCTGACGCGGATGCCCGGTTCGGGCGCGGAGGCGGTGGTCATCGGCGTCAAGCGACAGCTACGACGTCGAGAATCCGCTGGACCACGCGGTCCTGGTCGATACCGGCGGCCTCGGCTTCGAACGACAGAATGATCCGGTGGCGCAGCACGTCAAAGAGCACCGCCTGAATGTCTTCCGGGCTGACGAAGTCACGACCGGCCAGCCAGGCGTGGGCGCGGGCGCAGCGATCCAGGGCAATGGAGCCCCGTGGGCTGGCGCCGTAGGCGATCCACTCGGACATTTCCGGGTCGAATTTGCCGGGCGTGCGCGTGGCCATCACCAGCTGCACCAGATACTCCTCCACGGCATCGGCCATGTACAGCCCGAGGATTTCCTTGCGGGCGGCGAAGATCGTTTGCTGGGTCACCCGACGCTCCGGCTTGGCTTCGCCGTTCAGTGCTTCGCCGCGGGCTTGCTGCAGAATCCGGCGTTCGACGGCGGCATCGGGAAAGCCGATTTTCACGTGCATCAGGAACCGGTCAAGCTGGGCTTCGGGCAGCGGGTAGGTGCCTTCCTGCTCGATGGGGTTCTGCGTGGCCATCACCAGGAACAGCGGCGACAGCTCATAGGTGCTGCGCCCGACACTGACTTGCCGTTCGCCCATGGCCTCGAGCAAGGCCGACTGCACCTTGGCCGGCGCGCGGTTGATTTCGTCGGCCAGCACCAGGTTATGGAAGATCGGTCCTTGCTGGAACACGAAGCTGCCGGTTTCAGGGCGATAGATTTCCGTGCCGGTGATGTCGGCGGGCAACAGGTCGGGGGTGAACTGGATACGATGGAACTGCGCCTCGATCCCTTCGGCAAGCTCTTTGATGGCCTTGGTCTTGGCCAGGCCCGGTGCGCCCTCGACGAGCATGTGGCCGTCGGCAAGCAGGGCAATGAGCAAGCGCTCGATGAGTTTTTCCTGGCCGAGAATCTGCGTTGAAAGAAAGGATCGCAGCGCCAGAAGCGCCTCACGGTGTTCCATCGTTGAATGTTCCTGGAAGAAGGCCGGGGACGCTTGTCAAAAGCGCCCGGGCGGGGGCTGATACTTTAATCTATCCGGCCCCCTGGCGACTAACGGCACCTTGGAAAAATCTGCAAATAACCGGTATTTGTGCGTAAACCTGCGGATGTGCAGGAAACAGGTGTGCCCTTGTCGCTGCACTGGGCGGCAGGACAAGGGCAGGACAGGCGGGTCAGTTCTTGAAGCTGGAGTGCTTGCGTCCCTGGTCAAACAGGGCAAAGACCACGACCAGCACGCCAGCAACCACCAGAATCACCGCCACGCCGTCGGTGGAGTGGGTCGCCGAATTGGCGACCAGCGCCAGGCCACCCAGCGGTGCCAGGCCACCGGCAATGGCGGTGCCGATCTCGCGGCCGGTGCCGAAGCCTGAGGAGCGGGTCTGTGTCGGGAACTGGCGGCTGAGGAAGGAACCCTGGGGTGCGAACATCATGGGCGCGAGGATCCCGGTGCCCACCGCGATCGCCAGGTAGATCATCGTCGGCTCGCCGGTGTTGAGCAGGGCCAGGAAGGGATAGGCGAACAGCACCGAGCACAACCCGCCCAGCATCAGTACCTTCTTGCTGCTCCATTTATCGCAGAGCCAGCCGAATAACGGCACGGCGATGATCGCCACCAGGCTGGCAATGGTCACCGAAAGCGAGGTGACATGGGCTTCGACGCCCTTGAATTGGGTCAGGTAAGCCAGGGAGAACGTCTTGAAAATGTAGCTCAGGGCGTTGTAGCCGATGGCCACGAAGAGCACCACCATCAGGCCCTTTAGGTCATTCCTGAACAGCAACGTGAGCGGCGAGACTTGCGCCTTGGCCGCGCTTTCGTCGAGTTCCTTGAACTGCGGGGTTTCCGGAATGCTGCGACGCACCCAAAGGCCCACGCCCACCAGCACGATGCTGCAGATGAACGGGATGCGCCAGCCGCCGGAAAGCAGGAACTCATTGCCGTTCATGGTCAACAGGTAGACGGTCAGCGACGACAGCAACAGCCCCAGGTTCAGGCCCAGTGCCGGCCAGGCACCCTGGCTGCCGCGCTTGCCTTCGCTGGCATGCTCATACGAGGTGACCGCGGCCCCGGACAGTTCGGCACCCGCGCCCAGGCCCTGAATGATCCGCACCAGCACCAGGATGATCGGTGCCCAGATGCCGATCGAGGCATAGCTGGGAATCAGGCCGATCAGGGTGGTGCACACCCCCATCATGCAGAACGTGATGACTAGCACCTGTTTGCGCCCGAAGCGGTCGCCGAGGTAGCCGAACAGAATGCCGCCGAAAGGACGGGCGATGAAACCGATGGCGAAGGTGGAGAAGGCCAACAGTGCAGCCACCTTGGGGTTGCCGGGATCGAAGAAGATCTTCGAGAACACGATCGCCGCCATGGTGGCGTACAGATAGAAGTCATACCACTCCAGCATCGAGCCGAAGATGGTGGCGGCAGCTACCTTGCGCAGCCGCTTGCGCTTTTGTTCCGGGGTTTCATGGGCGGTCGGGGCCGCTTGATGTACCGACATCGGTGATTTCCTTCTTGGTCTTTGTAGTTATTGTTGAAGCAGGGTTCAGCGGGCGTTGAGAATCTTCTCGGCAATCATCTGGCCGATGGGGATGGCCGAGGTCGCGGCCGGGGAAGGGGCATTGCAGACATGCACCATGCGTGGGGTTTCGGCGAACAGGAAATCGTGCACCAGGGTGCCGTCGCGCATGACCGCCTGGGCCCGGATACCGGCTTCGTAGGGCAGCAGGTCCTCGACCTCCAGCGACGGGCAATACTTGCGGCACTGTTCCAGGTAGCCGCGCTTGAACAGCGAATTCTTCATTTCCGTGGTGCCGGAACCGAGGTTGTTCCAGAGGGTTTTCCAGAACCCCGGGAAGCGGGCGTACTCGGCCACGTCACGCCAGTTGATCGAGAACTTGCGGTAGTTCTCCCGGCCCAGTCCCAGCACGGCGTTCGGCCCGACCGTGACGCTGCCGTCGATCATCCGCGTCAGGTGTACGCCCAGGAAGGGCAACTCCGGGTCGGGAATCGGGTAGATCAGGTGGTTGACGATGGCGTTCCTGGAGGCGGGCAGGCGGTAATACTCGCCGCGAAACGGGATGATCTGATGATCGATCCTGACCCCGGCCAGCGTCGCCAGGCGATCGGATTGCAGGCCCGCACAGGCCACCAGTTGCCGGGCCTGCCAGACCTTGTCCTGGCTGCTGATGGTCACGTTGTCGGCGGATTCGCGAATGGCGGTGACGGTGGTCTGCAGGCAGATCTCGCCGCCTGCGGCCTCGATCACCCGCGCCATGGCCTGACAGACCTCTTTGTAGTCGACGATCCCGGTGGCATCGAGAAACAGCCCGCCGAGGCCGACGATGTTCGGCTCACGGCGTTGCAGTTCGGCGGCATCCAGGCGCTCGACCTTCAGCCCGTTCTGCTGCGAACGCTCGTACAGCGCGTGCATGCGCTCGACTTCCAGCGGGGTGGATGCCACCAGCAACTTGCCACAGACGTCGAACTTGATCTGGTGCTCGGTGCAGAACGCCTTCGTCGCCTGGGCGCCACGTTTGCACAGCTCAGCCTTGAGACTGCCCGGGGCGTAGTAGATGCCGGCGTGGATCACGCCACTGTTGTGCCCGGTCTGGTGCCGGGCAAGGCTGGCTTCTTTTTCCAGAATCAGCAGTGAGGCCCCGGGCTGACGCTCGAGGAGCGCCATGGCGGTGGCGAGGCCGACGATGCCGCCGCCGATGATGCAGTAGTCATAGATCATGCAGGTGTCACCTTGGCTTTCTTGTCAGAGAGTCTGCTTATCAGGTTGTCAGACAAAGTCATTCAAACAAAAGACGCTGCCGAGCAGCGCCCCGGGTACAACGGGTTCAGGGTGTTTCAGTCGATGCTGGGCAGGTCTATTTTCAAGCGTTTGGCCGCCGCCCGCAGGTGCGCTTCGGCACAGGCCGCGGCTTGGGTCCGGTCACCGGCGGCGATCGCTTCGTACAGGGCCTGGTGTTCGCGACCGGCATCGGCGGAGCCGCCAACCGAGTGCGCCGCGGAGTTTTCCCAGGCGGTGCGTCGCGCCTCGGCCAATTGCCCGCGCAGAAAATCGTGGAATGCGACGAAGTAGTCATTCTTGCTGGCGTCGGCGATGGCGCGGTGGAACTCGACATCGGCCAGGGCGGCGGCGGCAAAGTCGCTGCGCTTGTCGTGCATCTCCTGCAGCGCGGTGCGCATGCGCAACAAGTCGGCCTCGTCACGGCGCTGGGCGGCGATGGACGCGGCCTGGGTTTCGGTCCACAGGCGCATTTCGAACATCTGTACCAGATCCGGTTTGCGTCCCTTCTTGCTGGGAAAGCGAAACACCGTGCCGTTGGGGTTCTGGGAAATGTACGAGCCAAGCCCCCTACGGCTGATCAGGATGCCATCGGCCTTGAGTTGCGCCACGGCCTCGCGCACCACCGAACGGCTGACGTTCAACTGTTCGGTCAGTTGCTGCTCGGTGGGCAGTCGCGATTCGGCGGTCAGGCGGCCGGAGTCGATTTCTTCGCGGATGGCGTTGACTACCCGTTCGACCAGGGAGTCGGGGCGCTGAAGTTGAAGCATGAGAGGGATGGCTCGCAAGTCAGGTTGTCAGACAATGCCCTTGTGCTGATTTCTTGTCAAGAAATCAGCCGTCGGCTCACAGTTCGCTGATGTAGGTGCCGGTGCCCTTGAGGATGTTCTGCAGGGTTTCTTCGACCTCGGCCAGGTCGGCTTGCGCCGTGCTGTGGAGGATTTCCAGGTGGTCGTCGCCGTTGAGCGCATCGGCGTCGGCCGCGGCGATTTCGATCAACAGGCGGGTAGGGCTCAGCGTGACCTTGACGCCGTCGAGCGTGGAGGGCTCGCCATCGAGGGTGATTTCCAGTTCGTCCTCGTCCGGGTAGCGGGTCATCAGGAACATGTCGCCCTGATTGCTGTGGCAGCACAGCATGGCCAGGTTGTCTTCTTCGTCATCGCATGGGTTGGCGATCAGGTGGGCGGTGGTCAGTTGCATGTGAGCAGTCCTGGCGCGGGGCGCGGTGTGGGCAGGCAAAGGGCGATTTTGCCAGCACCGGTGTTTTTTTGCTGGGTTGTGTTGAGTGGCACCCGGTGTTGCGCTTGTGTGCCCCATGAATCGACTGTTGTCCAACTATCAGCCTTGTTAATTGAGTAGGACGTTTCCTTAAGTGAAAGTGTGAATCTTTTGATGAACTTTCCTATGGTTTTGTAGGGCGATTATTGGGCGTAGGAATAATAGGAATAAGTCCGATTGTTTATTGTTTTCTCCTCTGTTTGTAACTTATGTTGTCGTCCCGAATGCAACGGAATGCGACGAACGATGAGTGAAGAAGGAGTTAGGTTGATGAACGAATATTTTGAGCCGCTGGGTGAAGTTAAACATCTGTCCGAGCAGGAAATCGAGGTCCTTTATCAGCGTTATCTGGCGGGTGAGAAAACCAGTGACCTGATTACCGAATACAAAATACCGGTGGCGGTGCGAAGTTTGCTGAAAGTGTTGCCGCCGTTGCTCAGCAAAGAACTCAAGTGTCCTTACTGTGACCTGCCGATGTGGGTCAAAAGGCATGCACGGGGAACTCCGGAGTCCCTGCGTCCCCCTTTCCAGTGTGTGCGTTGCGAACACCGGATTTACCCGCAGGGGCCATACGGTCGACACATGGCCTGCAGTTGCACGACCTGCTACAAGGTCAGGCAGCAGGCACTGGCGGCCCAGGTACAGCGCGACCGTGACGAACTCATGGGCCAGTACGGCGCGCGCAGTGAGCCCGTGCCCTACGCCAGCCTGGGTTTCGTCCAGAAGCTGACGCTGCTGGCGGTGCTTGAAGGGGGCAAGCCCGGCGCTGACAGCATTGCGCCGCTGGATGCCTTTACGCGCAGTGAGTCCTTGGCGCCCAGCGAAGCAATCAGTGAAGAGCTGCTGAAAAAGTTTCATGAAACCGGGGTGTTGCGGGTCGATCCTGAGTCGGACATCCACGCCTTCGAGCGCGCGGCAGGCTGCAGGATCCGCAACTACCTGGCGGTGCGCTGGCAACCCAATGTTGCGCTTGAAGCCGGTCAGTGCAGTACGCGTGATGCGCTGTATCGAGCGCTTTATAAGGACCTGTCGGGAAGTGTCCAGCTCGCCTGGAAGAGTGAGTTGTACAGCTTGATGTTTAACCTGGCTCAAGAGGAATCCCTGGCCTACATCCGGGTGCAGGCCAGTGAAGTGAACTTTGTGTTTGGTGCCGAAAACCGAGCCGAATCAGTCGTCGGTCAGCTGCTGCAAGATTTCTCGGTCAGCCAGATTTATTACTTTGCCCGGGTCGCGGTAAAAAATGCGGCGCATTTCTATGCCACCGGTAACTCCAAGGGACGAAACCATGCGTCCAACACTATCCCCGGCAATATGTTGAGCACCGCCCAGAATGCACTGGCCGACAACTGGCGAAAGTCGGCCTATCGAGACCCACGCGTCCCACAGTCGGCTTTGCATCGACTATTGTACGACGTCGTACTCAAGGATAACGGGGCCGGTTTCTCGAAATCCCCTGGCGTGTATTGGCGTGAAGAGCTGGTGCCGCGGTTCTTTTCAGCCCCGGCGTTCGGTGCGGGCATGTCCCCGTCGGTGGAGGTGTTCTGCCGTGAGTGCGACTCCAGCAACATCGATATCAGGATGGACAAGGTTTCCCTGGAGACGGTGTGCTACGACTGCGGGACGGTGAGTCAATTCCAGGCGATTCATGAGGTGATCGATTGACTCGACATATCGTGGGAACGGGATGAGTGCGGGCTGGCGGGGTCACCTGCCGTTTGCTGAGCGGAATGTCACAACACGTACCGTGAACATTGTCGGGGCTATCGATCGTTTTTGGTACGCAAGTACCGCGAAGTAGGCCATGAAACCGCCATTTTCCCCCGCGACTGCTAGTGTTATTCGAGGCGCGACCCCTGAGCTGCGTGCCGATGACCGAATATGTCGCAGCATCGCAAGCACGGGCCTTGCCGCACTCGTTAAGCTGCGCAACGGATGGACACCTGTAAAGGCATTGCCTGTTTAGCCGGCAGTCGTTTTTGCAGATGCCCATCCTTGGAAGGTGAATGTGACCTGAGTGTCTCGTCCAGCTTCACCCACCTGTCGTCCTGTTTCCTCTGCCCGAGAATCAGGAACAGGGTGACGGGTTGCCCCGCAAGGGGTTTTGCACGCGACGCTTCCATCAATAACAAGCCCAAGCGGAGTACCACAGATGGCGTTCTTCACCGCAGCCAGCAAAGCCGACTTCCAGCACCAACTGCAAGCGGCACTGGCGCAGCACATCAGTGAACAGGCACTGCCACAAGTGGCGCTGTTCGCTGAACAATTCTTCGGCATTATTTCTCTTGATGAACTGACGCAGCGCCGGTTGTCCGACCTCGCCGGCTGCACGCTTTCCGCCTGGCGCCTGCTTGAGCGCTTTGACCATGCGCAACCTCAGGTGCGCGTCTACAACCCCGATTACGAACGCCACGGCTGGCAGTCGACCCACACTGCGGTCGAAGTGCTGCACCACGACTTGCCATTCCTCGTGGACTCGGTCCGTACCGAGTTGAACCGTCGCGGCTACAGCATCCATACCCTGCAGACCACCGTGCTGAGCGTACGTCGTGGCGCCAAGGGCGAATTGCTGGAAATCCTGCCCAAAGGCACCCAGGGCGAGGGCATTCTTCAAGAATCGCTGATGTACCTGGAAATCGACCGCTGCGCCAACGTGGCCGAACTCAATGTGTTGAGCCGGGAACTGGAACAGGTTCTCGGTGAAGTCCGCGTTGCGGTCGCCGATTTCGAACCGATGAAAGCCAAGGTCCAGGAAATCCTCACCGGCCTGGACAACAGCCAGTTCGCGGTTGATGCCGACCAGAAAGGCGAGATCAAGGGTTTCCTGGAGTGGCTGGTGGGCAACCACTTCACCTTCCTCGGCTATGAAGAATTCGTGGTCCGCGATGAAGCCGATGGCGGCCATATCGTCTATGACCAGGACTCGTTCCTGGGCCTGACCAAGCTGTTGCGTACCGGCCTGACTCATGACGACCGTCGCATCGAAGACTACGCCGTGAACTACCTGCGCGAACCGACCCTGTTGTCGTTCGCCAAGGCCGCGCACCCAAGCCGTGTCCACCGTCCGGCTTACCCTGACTACGTGTCGATCCGTGAAATCGATGCCGACGGCAACGTCATCAAGGAATGCCGTTTCATGGGCCTGTACACCTCGTCGGTGTACGGCGAGAGCGTGCGGGTCATCCCGTACATCCGTCGCAAGGTCGAGGAAATCGAACAGCGTTCCGGCTTCCAGGCCAAGGCTCACCTGGGCAAGGAACTGGCGCAGGTGCTTGAAGTCCTGCCCCGTGACGACCTGTTCCAGACCCCTGTGGACGAGCTGTTCAGCACCGTGATGTCGATCGTGCAGATCCAGGAGCGCAACAAGATTCGCGTGTTCCTGCGCAAGGACCCGTACGGCCGCTTCTGCTACTGCCTGGCCTATGTGCCGCGTGACATCTACTCCACCGAGGTGCGCCAGAAGATCCAGCAAGTGCTGATGGATCGCCTGAAAGCCACCGATTGCGAGTTCTGGACCTTCTTCTCCGAGTCGGTACTGGCTCGTGTGCAGCTGATTCTGCGGGTCGACCCGAAGAACCGCCTGGACATCGACCCGCTGCTGCTGGAAAAGGAAGTGGTCCAGGCCTGCCGCAGCTGGCAGGACGACTACGCCAGCCTGGTGATCGAAAGCTTCGGCGAAGCCCACGGCACCAATGTGCTGGCCGACTTCCCGAAAGGCTTCCCGGCCGGTTTCCGCGAGCGTTTCGCCGCGCATTCGGCCGTGGTCGACATGCAGCACCTGTTGAGCCTCTCCGAAGCCAACCCGCTGGTCATGAGCTTCTACCAGCCGCTGGCCCAGAGCACCGGCCAGCAACTGCTGCACTGCAAGCTGTATCACGCCGACACCCCATTGGCGCTGTCCGACGTGCTGCCGATCCTGGAAAACCTCGGCCTGCGCGTGCTGGGTGAGTTCCCGTATCGCCTGCGTCACAACAGCGGCCGCGAGTTCTGGATCCACGACTTCGCGTTCACCGCCGCCGAAGGCCTGAACCTGGACATCCAGCAGCTCAACGACACGCTGCAGGACGCCTTTGTCCACATCGTTCGCGGCGACGCCGAAAACGATGCGTTCAACCGCCTGGTGCTGACGGCCGGCCTGCCATGGCGCGACGTGGCGCTGCTGCGTGCCTACGCCCGTTACCTGAAGCAGATTCGCCTGGGCTTCGACCTGGGTTACATCGCCAGCACCCTGAACAACCACACCGACATCGCTCGCGAGTTGACCCGGTTGTTCAAGACCCGCTTCTACCTGGCCCGCAAGCTGACCAGCGACGACCTGGACGACAAGCAGCAGCGCCTGGAACACGCGATTCTGACCGCCCTGGACGACGTTCAGGTGCTCAAC
Organism: Pseudomonas sp. FW300-N1A1; assembly: GCF_058789115.1. Taxonomy (NCBI): domain Bacteria; kingdom Pseudomonadati; phylum Pseudomonadota; class Gammaproteobacteria; order Pseudomonadales; family Pseudomonadaceae; genus Pseudomonas; species Pseudomonas sp. FW300-N1A1. Next base: position 20,988 of record NZ_JBYTBK010000055.1, read on the forward strand.
GAAGACCGCATCCTGCGTCGCTACCTGGACCTGATCAAGGCTACCTTGCGGACCAACTTCTACCAGACCGACGCCAACGGTCAGAACAAGTCCTACTTCAGCTTCAAGTTCAACCCGCACGCCATTCCAGAGCTGCCAAAGCCGGTGCCGAAGTTCGAAATCTTCGTGTACTCGCCGCGTGTCGAAGGCGTGCACCTGCGCTTCGGCAACGTGGCGCGCGGTGGTCTGCGCTGGTCGGACCGTGAAGAAGACTTCCGTACCGAAGTCCTGGGCCTGGTAAAAGCCCAGCAAGTGAAGAACTCGGTCATCGTGCCGGTGGGCGCCAAGGGCGGCTTCCTGCCCCGTCGTCTGCCGCTGGGCGGCAGCCGTGACGAGATCGCGGCCGAGGGCATCGCCTGCTACCGCATCTTCATTTCGGGCCTGCTGGACATCACCGACAACCTGAAAGACGGCGCCCTGGTGCCGCCGGCCAACGTCGTGCGCCATGACGACGATGACCCGTACCTGGTGGTCGCAGCGGACAAGGGCACGGCAACCTTCTCCGACATCGCCAACGGCATCGCCATCGACTACGGTTTCTGGCTGGGTGACGCGTTCGCCTCGGGCGGTTCGGCCGGTTACGACCACAAGAAAATGGGCATCACCGCCAAGGGCGCGTGGGTCGGCGTACAACGTCACTTCCGCGAGCGCGGCATCAATGTCCAGGAAGACAGCATTACCGTGGTCGGCGTCGGCGACATGGCCGGTGACGTGTTCGGTAACGGCTTGCTGATGTCCGACAAGCTGCAACTGGTCGCAGCCTTCAACCACCTGCACATCTTCATCGACCCGAACCCTGAGCCTGCCAACAGCTTCGCCGAGCGTCAGCGCCTGTTCGACCTGCCGCGTTCGGCCTGGTCGGATTACGACACCAGTATCATGTCCGAAGGCGGCGGGATCTTCTCCCGTAGTGCGAAGAGCATCGCCATCTCCCCGCAGATGAAAGAGCGCTTCGACATCCAGGCCGACAAGCTGACCCCGACCGAACTGCTGAACGCCTTGCTCAAGGCACCGGTAGACCTGTTGTGGAACGGCGGCATCGGTACCTACGTCAAGGCCAGCAGCGAAAGCCACGCCGATGTCGGCGACAAGGCCAACGATGCACTGCGCGTCAACGGTAACGAACTGCGCTGCAAGGTCGTGGGCGAGGGCGGTAACCTGGGCATGACCCAACTGGGTCGCGTCGAGTTCGGCCTCAATGGCGGCGGCTCCAACACCGACTTCATCGACAACGCCGGTGGCGTGGACTGCTCCGACCACGAAGTGAACATCAAGATCCTGCTGAACGAAGTGGTTCAGGCCGGTGACATGACCGAGAAGCAACGTAACCAGTTGCTCGGCAGCATGACTGATGAAGTCGGCGGCCTGGTGCTCGGCAACAACTACAAGCAGACCCAGGCCCTGTCCCTGGCGGCCCGTCGTGCCTTTGTGCGGATTGCCGAGTACAAGCGCCTGATGAACGACCTGGAAGGCCGTGGCAAGCTGGATCGCGCCATCGAGTTCCTGCCGTCGGAAGAGGCGATCACCGAGCGCGTCGCGGCTGGCCATGGCCTGACCCGTGCCGAGCTGTCGGTGCTGATCTCCTACAGCAAGATCGACCTCAAGGAGCAGTTGCTGGGCTCCCTGGTGCCGGACGACGACTACCTGACGCGCGACATGGAAACCGCTTTCCCGCCGATGCTGGTGAGCAAGTTCTCCGAAGCCATGCGTCGTCACCGCCTCAAGCGCGAGATCGTCAGCACCCAGATCGCCAACGATCTGGTCAACCACATGGGCATCACCTTCGTCCAGCGTCTCAAAGAGTCCACCGGCATGAGCCCGGCGAACGTGGCAGGTGCGTACGTGATCGTGCGTGACATCTTCCACCTCCCGCACTGGTTCCGTCAGATCGAGGCGCTGGATTACCAGGTCTCGGCGGATGTCCAGCTGGAGCTGATGGATGAACTGATGCGCCTGGGCCGTCGTGCTACTCGCTGGTTCTTGCGCAGCCGTCGCAACGAGCAGAATGCTGCCCGTGACGTCGCCCACTTCGGTCCGCACCTGGCCGCGCTGGGTCTCAAGCTCGACGAACTGCTGGAAGGCCCGACTCGTGAAGGCTGGCAGACCCGTTATCAGGCGTACGTCGCCGCTGGCGTGCCTGAGTTGCTGGCGCGCATGGTTGCAGGTACCACTCACCTGTACACCCTGCTGCCAATCATCGAGGCGGCCGACGTGACCGGCCAGAACGCAGCGGACGTGGCCAAGGCCTACTTCGCCGTAGGCAGCGCGCTGGACCTGACCTGGTACCTGCAACAGATCAGCGCCTTGACGGTTGAAAACAACTGGCAAGCCCTGGCCCGTGAAGCGTTCCGTGACGACATCGACTGGCAGCAGCGTGCGATCACCATTTCGGTCCTGCAAATGGGCGAGGGTGAACAGGACGTGGAAACCCGTCTGGCGCTGTGGATGGAGCAGAACCAGGCCATGGTCGAGCGCTGGCGCGCCATGCTGGTGGACATCCGTGCCGCCAGCGGCACTGACTACGCCATGTACGCGGTGGCCAACCGCGAACTGCTGGACCTGGCGTTGAGCGGTCAAGCGGTGGTGGCTGTCACAGCCAGCGCCGAGTTGGAACCGGCTGCCTGATCAGGCGTTGAATGAAAAAGCCCCGCATTGAAAGATGCGGGGCTTTTTTGTTTTAGTTGTCCCGTATTCGTTGTGGGCACGCGGTCGTTTCCGCGCGCTGCTCAATAAAGCGTGAACGCTGTTCCCCGTGGCGAGCGAGCTTGCTCGCGCTGGGCTGCATCGCAGCCCCAAAACAGTCACCCCGGTTTATCAATAAGTCGGCAATAGTCTTGTTGGGGGCGCTTCGCATCCCTGCGCGAACAAGCTCGCTCGCCACGGGGTATGTAGGCTGATTCAGTGATCAGTTCTGCAGCGGGATCAGTATTTTCTCGTCAGGCGACAGGACCATGAACACCAGCAATTTGGCCGGTTGGGTGCTGCTGGCATTTTTCGACACCAGGTGCTCGGAACCTGCCGGTTCGTACCAGTATTCACCTGCCTTGTAGGTAATGGCCTTGCCGCCCTTGACCTGGGAAACAATCTCCCCCGAGACCACGTAGGCCATGGCGGTGCCCTCATGTTTGTGGGCGATGGACGACTGACCGGGCAGGTAGTCGACTTCGATCATCAGCGCCTTCTTGCCGGGTGCGTTTTGCAGCATCTCGTCCTGCAGTACCGTGACTTTTTCTGACGGGGCGCCGGCTTCGTGGGCCAATACAGGGGCGGATGCCAGCAGGCTCAGGACGGTCAGGGTACTTGCGAGTAACGGTAGCGGTCTCATGCTCATCACCTATGGGTGTGTTGATCAAGTGTGCGAATCAGGCTTCACGTTAAGCCTGCATCCGGGATCAACAAACAGCCAATTGTTGCGAAGCTGAGCAGACCAATGAGCGCCGGGCGAGTGTCCGGGGTGCACTTGTTATCGTTCAAACTATCGGAAAGCTGTTGAAGTCGATGCTGCTGGCCAGTCGACTGTCGAGCAAACTGATGAAACCTTGCACTTCGGGGCAGTTGAAGTGGGTTTGCATGGCGGTTTCCGATTGCCAGTGGGCACTGACGGTCCACCGATTGTCATCCTCCGGGCAGCGATCAACCATGTAGGTGTCGCAATCGGGGAGTTGGCGCAAGGTGTCGACGATCTGCTGCAAGTGCCGGCCCAGTTCATCGGAGCAGCCAGGGGCGGCCTGGACCTGGACCGTGTTGATCATTTTCGCGGGCATCGCACAGGCTCCCTTTTCAAGCCGCACAGGCCGTGTTCAGGATGGGGTGACATTCGTGCAGGATAGGCCCGTATACGGCAGCGGCCAACGACCAATTGGCTGTAAAAGCCCCATGCCAATAGACCTCAGGCGACTTGCTGCAAGAGGTCGCGCAGGCGGTCCAGGGCGGTATCGATGTCCAGGGTATCGATCGCGCCAAACCCCATGAACAGCCCGGCGCGAGGGGCTTGCTGATAAAAGAATTCGCTCAGGCCATAGAGCCCGACCTCGACGTCTTTCGCTAGCTCGATGAGTCGCGACACATCCACCTCCACCTTGCACAGTAGCACCATGTGAAACCCGGCGGTGCTCGGCACGGCCTCAAGCCAGGGTGAAAGGTCGTCGGCAACCCGCGCCAGGATTCGCTCGCGACGCCCGGCGTAGACCGTGTGGCAGCGGCGAATATGCTTGAGCAGGCAGCCTTCGTCGATGAACTTGGCCAACGCCCATTGCGGCAGGGTCGAGGTGTGCAGGTCGGTCAACTGCTTGGCGCGGATGACCGCCTCAAGGATGGCTGGCGGCAGGATGGCATAACCCAGCCGCAACTCGGGCAGCAGGGTTTTGGAGAAGGTCCCGACATAGGCCACGAGCCCGTGTTGATCCAGGCTCTGCAGGGAGTCGGTGGGCCGGCCCTCGTAGCGGAATTCGCTGTCGTAGTCATCCTCAATGATGATCGCGCCCAGCGCGTGAGCCCTGGCCAGCAAGGCTTCACGCCGAGCCTGGCTCATGGGCATGCCCAAGGGGAACTGGTGCGAGGGCGTGACGTAGATCAGCCGGGTGCCTTCGGGAATCGACGCCACCTCAATGCCTTCGCCATCGACCGGCACGCCGACCACCTCGGCACCGTGGGAGGCGAACAGCAAGCGGGCCGGCGGATATCCGGGGTCTTCCATGGCCACCACGCTGCCGGGCTGGATCAGCACCCGGCCAATCAGGTCCAGCGCCTGCTGCGCACCGTTGCACACCACCACGTCCTGGTCCTGGCAAATCACCCCGCGAGAAAACGCGATATGCCGGGCGATGGCACTGCGCAGGGCCGGGAGACCTTCGGCCTGACTGTAAAAGCCCATGACGCTGGCGGTCTGGCGCAGGGCGTGGGCGGTGCAACGGCGCCAGTCGTCCCGGGGGAACAGGCCCTTGCTGGTGGCGCCGCCAATGAAGTCATAACGCAGCGAAGCGTCCGGGGCGGGGTGACGCAGGAACGTTGGCAGGTTGCGCCAGCGCTCGATGATTTCGTGGCTGGCCAGTTCCGAGTGGCTTTGCTTGCGCGCCAGGGCCGAGGTCCGGGTGTTGACGTAGGTGCCTTTGCCGACGATCCCCGTCAGGTAGTTTTCGTAGGTCAATTGCGTGTAGGTGTCGGAGATGGTCTTGCGCGAGATCCCCAGTTGCTCGGCCAGCAAGCGGCTGGGCGGCAGTTGCGTACCGGCAGCCAGGCGGCCCGATTCGATGGCGCTGCGCAACTGCTGGTACAGCTGGCCTGCGAGGTCCTTGCGGCCATTGATCACAACGTGAAGTTCCATACCCACGAGGCTCCTGCGGTGGTGAGGGTGAGGCGGCTGACGACAGGTTACTCGCAGCGGCGCAGGGCTGCACCTGATCAACGTCCACGCCCGGGAGCAGGCCGCGCTCGCCAAGGCAGGCATTTTGAGATTACCCTCGAAGGTCAGGCTGCATGTGACCACTGGATCACAGCGGGCAACGGATACCGCGCAGCACCTCTTTCAAGGAAGAATTCCCAATGTCGACCTGCGATCCCGTCATCACCCTCGAGCGTTTCAGCGAAGCCCACATCGAGGGCATTACCGCGCTGTACAACGACCCCACGGTTGCTCGCCAGGTGTTGCAAACGCCTTACCAGTCCACCGAGGTCTGGCGCGAACGCCTGGCGTCCAGGAACGAGCGGGTGGTGCAACTGGTCGCGCTGCATCAGGGGCAGGTGATCGGCAATATCGGCCTGGAGCAGTTCTCGCGCATTCGGCGCAGTCATTGCGCCAACATCGGCATGGGGGTTGCGGTGGCGTGGCAGGGCAAAGGCTTGGGTACTCGCTTGTTGGCCACGGCGCTGGACCTCGCGGACAACTGGATGAACGTGCAACGGGTGGAATTGTCGGTGTATGCGGACAACGAGGCGGCGATCGGGCTGTATCGCAAGTTCGGCTTCGAGACCGAGGGCCTGTTCCGCCAGTATGCGGTGCGTGACGGTCAGTTGGTGGACGCCCTGGGCATGGCGCGTTTGCGCTCGTCACCCAAGGTGTCCTGACTCAGTCGTCCAAGACAAAGGCCACGGCGGAACGGGCGTGCAGTTCGGTGGTGTCGAGCAGGTATTAGTCGTACGTCGCCCGCGAGCATCTGTCATGCTCAGTGTCCGCAACACGGGTTTGTCCGAGGAACAGCGCAATGGACGACGTACAGCAACTGGGTGAAATGCTTCGCCACTACGCAGAAAGCGAAGCGCACAAGAAACAGGTGTTTGAAAGCCAGTCGGCGGTGTGGGCCATGCGGATCGGCGAATTGTTCGACCAGATCGAACAATGGCTGGCACCGGTCAGGACGCCGAATTTGCTTGAGGTGAGCCGGGAGTTCTATGTCGCGTTCGGGGCCAGTGTGCCGGTGGAAACCTCGGTCTTCAAGTCCGAGAAGCTGAGCATTCTGATCGCCGGCAAACCGGTGGAGTTCGTGCCCGAGGTGATGGGTGTCGGCGGGTTGATCACATTGGCGGTGGTGGGCCTGACCGCCGCGCGTTATGGCAGTGTGTCACTGGTGTGCCTGCCGCCATCGACCGAGTGGCAGTGGCGCAAGACCAACGGTTTGAAAGACCCGGACACCTTTGCCTTTGATGCCAATTTCCTGGCCCAGCAGTTGCAGAGCCTGATTCCGCGTGAACGGGGTTGAGGTGGTTGATGGCGGCCCCGTCTTTGTAATGAGCGCATGACCCCGGGGGAGCTAGCCTGCTCGCGAAAGACGATTGCAGGCTTTCAGGTAAAACGCGGTGACCGATTTTGGGGCTGTTGCACAGCCCAGCGCGAGCAAGCTCGCTCGCCACGGGACCTGCGTACGACGCCACTGTCCTTGACTGAACG
>NZ_JBYTBK010000056.1:0-26982 GCF_058789115.1 Pseudomonas sp. FW300-N1A1
CCCCAAAACAGGGCCGCTTTGCGCCCCAGCGGGAGCAAGCTCCCTCGCCACGGGTACTATGTTCGGCTGGTCTTTGGTTTAACTGATCGGCATTACCCACGCTGCCCTCCCTTCTTCATGGCACGGACGATCACCCTCATGTCGATACCCACTACATTCAAGGCCGTTGCACTGACAGTTACCGCACTCTCCTGGCTACCTCTGTCGACAAATGCCGCTGAAGCGATCACCGCCGAAGAGGCCCATGCCATCGGCCTTGACGCCTATGTGTATTTCTATCCGTTGTTGTCGATGGATATCACCCGCAAGCAGTTCACCAATATCGAGCCCGGCAAGGCGTTCGGCAAGGGCCCGATGAACATGTTCGTCAGCGTGCCGGAATACCCGCCCGCCAATTTCAAGGGCGTGGTGCGTTCCAACTTCGATACCTTGTATTCGGTTGCCTGGCTGGACCTGACCAGGGAGCCGCAGGTGGTCGCTGCCCCGGACACTGGCGGCCGCTTCTATTTGTTGCCGATGCTCGACATGTGGACCGACGTATTCGCTTCTCCGGGGTGGCGCACCACCGGGACCCGGGCTGGCCAGTTCCTGGTGACGCCGCCAGGCTGGGCCGGCACCGTACCTGCCGGGCTTACCCGGCTCCAGGCGCCCACCCCCTATGTCTGGGTGATAGGGCGGACCAAGACCGATGGCGCGGCGGACTATCCCGCCGTGCACAAGATCCAGGCTGGCTACACCGTGACACCGCTCTCGCGCCTGGGTAAGCCACCCGAGGCGGTCAGTGTGAAAATCGATCCAGCCGTCGACATGAAAACCCCGCCCAAGCTCCAGGTCGATTCGATGTCGGCGGCCAACTACTTCGCCTATGCCGCCGAGTTGCTCAAGCTGCATCCGCCCCACGGCACCGATCAGCCGATCATTGCGCAGATGCAACGCATCGGTATCGAACCCGGCAAGTCGTTCAATCTCGATGCGCTGGAGCCGACCGTGAAGCAGGCGCTGCAAACCGTCCCGGCGGAAGGCCAGGCATTGATGAAGTGGAAAGTCGATACCCTGGCCCGGGTCGACAACGGCTGGTCAATGAACACTGACACCATGGGAGTCTATGGCAACTACTACCTCAAGCGCGCCATCGTCTCGCAGGTCGGGCTGGGGGCTAACTTGCCCGAGGATGCGATCTATCCGTTGAACCTGGGGGACGACAAGGGGCAGCCCCTCGATGGTGCCAACCACTACGTGTTGCATTTCGACAAGGGCTCGGAGCCGCCGGTCAATGCATTCTGGTCGATCACCCTGTATGACCCGGAAGGCTTCCAGGTTGGCAACGAACTCAACCGCTTTGCCGTCAGCAGCTGGATGCCATTCAAGAAAAACGCCGATGGATCCCTGGACCTGTATTTCCAGCACGAAAACCCTGGCAAGGACGGCGAAGCCAACTGGTTGCCCGCGCCCAAGGGTGCGTTCAACCTGACCATGCGCTTGTACGGGCCAAAACCCGAAGCGCTGAACGGCAAGTGGAATCCGCCAGCGGTGAAGCGTCTGTAGTCAGGGCGCCGTTGTCTCGATGGCAGTACGCAGCAGGTCAATGGTCTGCTCGGTGGACATCCCGGGCGCTGGAGGCGGGTCAGGACGTTCACAAAATTCGCGCCATACGAACAGCGTGAGTTCCGCGCCATCGGTCAGGGTTTGCGGGTTAGGGGAGGCATAGGTCTCAAGCAGCCGATAGCGCTTATCCTGCCAGATCAGGGTTTCAACCCACTCGAAAACCGGGATGAAATGAAAGTGGATCGGTTGCCCGGGGGTGTGCCCGTAACGACCGATGTACAGGCGTTTCGGTGCAAGGCAGGTCTCGACGATTTTCTGCGTGCGGGCCATCAGCACCCCTAGCTGCGCCAATGCCGCGTCGGGCAATTCGTGGAGCGCGTTGACGTTCGACCGTGCACCGAGCATGAGGTAGCCCGGAAGTGCCGAGTTGATTCGGTGATTGATAATCCAGTGCTCGGTTTCATGGACGATGAAGTGTGGGTCGATGTTCATGGTCGGTGCGTCACCGTGTCGATAGCTGTTTTCTGAAGACCCGGTTCTCATAGGCATTCCCACCAAATTCATAGTGCGTACCGCCTATGTCCTCATATCCTTGCGCTTGATAAAAATCCCGGGCCCGGAGGTTTCCGGCCCATGCTTTCAACCACAGGCAAGGCAGGTCGGCTTCTCGCATCAGGGCTTCGGCGTTCTCCAGCAGCGTCCGGCCCAGTCCTTGTCGATGGCAATGGCGCTGTACGTACAGGCGAACCAGTTCGGCGCCTGCTGACAGGCGCGGCATCGGGCCTTCGGCGTGGGCCACGATTTCGGCAAAGCCCAGCAGGTGAGCGTCGCGTTCCACCAGGATGAATCGGGTGTCGGGGTGCCTGAGGCGGGTGTCGAACTGGGTGGGTGCATACACCGTCAGGGCTTCCTCGGCGAGGTCGGCGCGCATGCCGTCGGTGGCGTAAGTGTCGAGAAACACCTGGGTGGCCAGGCCGCTGATGCACAGGGCATCGCAAGGCTCGCCGGGGCGGTAGTGAAGCGAGGAGGGCATTACGATGTCCTTATCGTTGGGCTCAAATGAGTAGGCTGCGGGTGGTGCCTTGGTGGGCGCTATTACAAGCAAGCCGAGGGTTATTGGCAAGCGGTGTTCGAGGCGTTGGCACCCAGGGTTCTGGCAAAGCCGGAGCGTTTTCAAACCGGCTGATTGGTGAAATCAATTGTCGGCGCCAAGGGGAGATGCCGTATAACTTTCGCCCATCGGTCGGGCACCGCGAGGTTCATGGGGCTCGGTTAACGTACATGAACAAGGAGTCCGTGATGAGCGTGCCCGTTCTCAACGACATCGAGTTATACCTGCAACGCCTGGGCTATGCCGCGCCGCCTGCACCCACCCTCGAAACGCTGCGCGCGCTGCAGTTGCGCCATACCAGCACCTTCGTGTTTGAAAACCTGTCGCCGCTGGCCCGGCTGCCGGTGCAACTCGACCTTGAGTCAATCCAGCGCAAGGTGTTGCACGAGGGGCGGGGAGGTTACTGCTATGAACTCAATAATCTCTTTATGACGCTGTTGCAGCACCTGGGGTACGAGGTGCGCGGCATCACCGGCCGTGTGGTGATGAACGCGCCTGAAGATGTCTGGGCGGCGCGTACCCATCGCCTGACCCTGTTGACCCTGGACGGGGTGCGCTACATCACCGACGTCGGCTTCGGCGGCATGGTGCCCACCGCCCCCTTGTTGCTCGACACCGACGAAGAGCAAGCCACGCCCCACGAGCCCTATCGCATCATCCGGGAGGGCGACAGCTACACCTTGCGCGCCAAGGTCGCCGGAGAGTGGCGGGCGATGTACGTGTTCGACCTGCAGCGCCAGGGCGATATCGATTACGAGATTGGTAACTGGTATGTCTCGACCCATCCCCAATCCCCCTTCCTTCAGCGCTTGATGGCGGCGCGTACCGGGGAGGGCGTGCGCCGTACGCTGAACAACGGCAGTTTTGCGATCCACCACATGGGCGGCGCCAGTGAGCGTCGGGAAATCAGCGATCCCGATGAGCTGATCGAGTTGCTGCGCAGTGAGTTCGAATTGCGGGTGCCCGAGCATCCGGCGCTCAAGGCGACGATCGCGGGGTTGATCAGCGCCTCGCAGTGAATGGCCCGGGAAAACCAAAAAAGCTGATCAATCGATCAGCTTTTTTTTCGACAGATGGTTTCGCCTCACAGGCCCGTGCCAGAGGGCTTCAAAGGGCCAAAGCTGGACGCCTGTCCATAATGTGACTGACAAGTTGTATACAACTCTATGGACATTTGTTTGGACTCTTGAATACAGTGTGCGCATAACAAAAACCCAGGGAACCCCCCACGATGAAAACGCCCTCTGTTTCACACCAACGGCCCGAGGATGAAAACCTCGGGGTCGGCGCGAATATGGCTTACGGCCTGCAACACGTTCTGACCATGTATGGCGGTATCGTTGCGGTACCACTGATCATCGGCCAGGCGGCCGGGCTTTCTCCGGCAGACATTGGTCTGTTGATCGCGGCATCGTTGTTTGCAGGGGGGCTGGCAACGTTGCTGCAAACCCTGGGTCTACCGTTTTTCGGTTGTCAGTTGCCGCTGGTGCAGGGCGTGTCGTTCTCCGGTGTCGCGACCATGGTGGCGATTGTCAGCAGCGGCGGCGAGGGTGGCTTCCAGTCGATTCTGGGGGCGGTGATTGCCGCCTCGTTGATCGGATTGCTGATCACCCCGGTGTTCTCGCGGATCACCAAGTTCTTCCCGCCCCTGGTCACCGGCATCGTGATCACCACCATCGGCCTGACGCTGATGCCGGTGGCCGCACGCTGGGCGATGGGGGGCAACAGTCACGCCGAAGACTTCGGCAGCATGGCGAACATCGGTCTGGCGGCCGTGACCCTGATGCTGGTATTGCTGCTGAGCAAAATCGGCAGCGCCACCATCTCTCGCTTGTCGATCCTGCTGGCCATGGTGATCGGTACGTTGATCGCGGTATTCCTCGGCATGGCCGACTTCTCGAGCGTCAGCGAAGGGCCGATGTTCGGCTTCCCGACACCCTTCCACTTCGGCATGCCGACCTTCCACTTCGCCGCGATCCTGTCGATGTGCATCGTGGTCATGGTGACACTGGTGGAAACCTCCGCGGACATCCTGGCGGTCGGTGAAATCATCGACACCAAGGTGGATTCCAAGCGCTTGGGCAACGGTCTGCGCGCCGACATGCTGTCGAGCATGATCGCGCCGATCTTCGGCTCTTTCACCCAAAGCGCCTTCGCCCAGAACGTCGGGCTGGTGGCGGTGACCGGGATCAAGAGCCGTTACGTGGTCGCCACCGGCGGCCTGTTCCTGGTGATCCTGGGGCTGCTGCCGTTCATGGGCCGGGTGATTGCCGCTGTGCCGACCTCGGTGCTTGGCGGCGCCGGCATCGTGTTGTTCGGGACCGTGGCGGCCAGCGGCATTCGTACCCTGTCCAAGGTCGACTACCGCAACAACGTGAACCTGATCATCGTCGCCACCTCCATTGGCTTCGGCATGATCCCGATCGCCGCACCGAGCTTCTACGATCACTTCCCAAGCTGGTTCGCCACCATCTTCCATTCCGGTATCAGTTCGTCGGCGATCATGGCGATCCTGTTGAACCTGGCGTTCAACCACTTCACGACCGGCAACTCGGACCAGCAATCGGTCTTCGCCGCCGGCACCGAGCGCACCCTGCGCTTCCAGGACCTGGCTGCCCTGCGCGAAGGCGATTACTTCGCCGATGGCAAGCTGCACGACTGTGACGGCAACGAGGTGCCGGTGGTGGTGGAGGATGATCATGGCCATGGCGTGCCAGGACAGCGTCCGGTGCATGCCAAAAGCAGTGAGCATGTCTGACCGTTGTCATGATTGAACAAAGCCGATCTGCTGAGCCAGCAGATCGGCTTTTTTGTCTGTGCGGGCTGCGCTGTCCGGAACGTGCCTCGGCAAGCCGGCGACAGAGGGGGCAGTCAGTCGACTTTCTGTCCGGCACAAAAAAGCCCCTGATCTTTCGATTCAGGGGCTTTTGGGTCTTGCTGTCTGGCTCCACGACCTGGACTCGAACCAGGGACCCAGTGATTAACAGTCACTTGCTCTACCAACTGAGCTATCGCGGAATGCGCCGTATGTTACTGATTAAAAAGAACAAGTCAAGCATGAGTTGCTCAAATGGCAGATTTTTCGGGTGAGCGGTGGTGATTCAGGGACGAGAAGGGGTGGATCAGCCATTGGCGGTTACCAGAATCGTGATGGAGGTCTACCATGCCGCTCCGGAAGTGGTTTCACGCGCTGCCGGCCCTCAGCCGAAAAGGTACGCGTCATGACTCATCAGCCACTGTTCATGTTTATCCTGCCGGGCGAGGTGTTCGCATGAGCATCGCCCAGATCAGCCTGCCCAAGGGCGTCGGCCCGCATGCCGAGAAACTCTTTGATGCGATCACTCAGGCCAGCACCGCTGACGAACTGAACCGTGCGGGCGGCAAGGCTGAAGGTTTTGTGCTGGGACTGGAAAGCACCAAGGCGATCAAAAGCCAGGTCGCCGAGTCGCTGTATGTGGCGTATGACGACGCCGCCAGTCAGCGTTCGAGCGAACTGGCGGGCTGATCGACCTTAACCTCCGAAGGTGACGGTGCCGAGCAGGAATTTGGCATACAGCGAGGTGGCCACCAGTTGCACCAGCCACAGGGCCAGGCCGCCGAGAAACACCCCGGCCGCCACTTGCAGCACCAGGTTGTTGCCGCGCCTGGCCTGGGGGCGGGGGGCGAAGTGGTCCAGCTCATCGTCGCGGTCAGCGCGTAAATCGTCGTTCTTCATGGGATCTCTCGAAAGGGCGGGCCACTGGATTATGCCAGTCAGTCAAGGCTAGGGTTGCTCAATGCATCCCCCGTGGCGAGGGAGCTTGCTCCCGCTGGTGTGCGAAGCGCGCCCAACAATGCTACTGCGGTCTTTCAGAATGAACTCGGCGATCGTTTTGGGGCTGCTGCGCAACCCAGCGGGAGCAAGCTCCCTCGCCACGGTCCTCTCACTCACTTCAAGACGTTTCTTGACTGACCAGCATCAGGGCCCCTGGATCTTTTAGTCTAGTGATTTTCCGGGCGACAACGAAAAGGGGAAGCCAGATGGCTTCCCCTTTTCTTGTCGCGGGCGTGGCTTAGATCACCGCAACGATGGCCTTGGTCACCACGTCGATGTTGTTCTGGTTCAGCGCGGCAACGCAGATGCGGCCGGTGTCCAGGGCGTAGATGCCGAACTCGGTGCGCAAGCGGGTCACTTGTTCTACGGTCAGGCCGGAGTAGGAGAACATGCCACACTGGCGGCCGACGAAGCTGAAATCGTGATCCGGGGCGTGCTTGGCCAGCAGGTCAACCATCTGCGTGCGCATGCCGCGAATGCGCAGGCGCATTTCGGCCAGTTCCTGTTCCCACTGGGCGCGCAGCTCAGGGCTGTTCAGCACGGCAGCCACGATCGCGGCGCCGTGGGTCGGCGGGTTGGAGTAGTTGGTGCGGATCACACGCTTGACTTGCGACAGGACGCGCGCGCTTTCTTCTTTCGATTCGCTGACGATCGACAGTGCGCCCACGCGTTCGCCGTACAGCGAGAACGACTTGGAGAACGAGCTGGAGACGAAGAAGTTCAGGCCCGACTCGGCGAACAGGCGCACGGCGGCGGCGTCTTCGTCGATGCCGTCGCCAAAGCCCTGGTAGGCCATGTCGAGGAACGGCACCAGGTTTTTCGTCTTGACCACGTCCAGCACGTTGTTCCAGTCCGCCGGGCTCAGGTCGACGCCGGTCGGGTTATGGCAGCAGGCGTGCAGCACGACGATGGAACCAGCGGGCAGGGCGTTCAGGTCTTCCAGCAGGCCGGCGCGGTTCACATCGTGAGTGGCGGCGTCGTAGTAGCGGTAGTTCTGCACCGGGAAGCCAGCGGTCTCGAACAGCGCGCGGTGGTTTTCCCAGCTTGGGTCGCTGATGGCCACGACGGCGTTCGGCAGCAGTTGCTTGAGGAAGTCGGCACCGATTTTCAGTGCGCCGGTACCACCGACGGACTGGGTGGTGACCACACGGCCTGCGGCCAGCAGCGACGACTCGGCACCAAACAGCAGCTTTTGTACGGCCTGGTCGTAGGCGGCAATGCCGTCAATCGGCAAGTAGCCGCGCGAGGCGTGTTGAGCGGCGCGAATCGTCTCGGCTTCGACAACGGCTCGCAGGAGTGGAATTCGCCCCTCCTCGTTGCAGTAAACACCGACCCCCAGGTTGACCTTGTTGGTACGGGTGTCAGCGTTGAATGCTTCGTTGAGGCCCAGGATTGGATCGCGTGGTGCCATTTCGACAGCGGAGAACAGGCTCATTATTGCGGCGGCTCTGAATGGAATGTGGAGGGACGTGTGGCGCTCCAGCCGAATGCACTAGAGCGGTGCACAAACGGGGAGCTAGTATAGAGGCCATCACCGGGCGCGGCGACAGGCGTTTGGGCTTTTCGGCCAAGTTTTTCGGATTATTTTTCGACCGTTAGTCTTATTGTCATGTCAGGCGCTTAGGGCGTATGCAGGACGTTTACCTTGAAACCACAGGCATTCGCCACCACATCAACGGTTATCATGATTTTTCCCCGCGACATCCGTTGAAATCGGTCTGTGCCGTTGTGATGTGTCTGCCCGCGCTTGAGCGAATCCCTCGGCGCAAACCCAGAGGTCTGTTATGTCTGAATTCCAGCTAGTCACCCGCTTCGAGCCTGCCGGCGATCAGCCGGAAGCCATCCGCCTGATGGTTGAAGGTATCGACGCCGGGCTGGCGCACCAGACGTTGCTCGGTGTGACAGGTTCCGGCAAGACCTTCAGCATCGCCAACGTGATTGCCCAGGTGCAGCGTCCGACCCTGGTGCTGGCGCCGAACAAGACCCTGGCCGCGCAGTTGTACGGCGAGTTCAAGGGGTTTTTCCCGAACAACGCGGTGGAGTACTTCGTTTCCTACTACGACTACTACCAGCCCGAAGCCTATGTGCCGTCGTCCGATACCTTTATCGAGAAAGACGCTTCGATCAACGATCACATCGAGCAGATGCGCCTGTCGGCGACCAAGGCGCTGCTGGAGCGCAAGGACGCGATCATCGTCACCACGGTGTCGTGCATCTACGGTCTGGGCAGTCCGGAAACCTACCTGAAAATGGTCCTGCACATAGATCGCGGCGACAAGCTCGATCAGCGCGCCTTGCTGCGCCGCCTGGCAGACCTGCAGTACACCCGCAACGACATGGATTTTGCCCGCGCGACGTTCCGCGTTCGCGGCGATGTGATTGATATCCACCCGGCGGAATCCGATTTTGAAGCGATACGCATCGAACTCTTCGATGATGAAGTCGAGAAGATTTCCGCCTTCGACCCGTTGACCGGCGAAGTGACCCGGCAGTTGCCGCGTTTCACGTTTTATCCGAAAAGCCACTACGTGACGCCTCGGGAAACCCTGCTCGGCGCCATCGAAGGGATCAAGGTCGAGCTTCAGGAGCGCCTGGACTACCTGCGCTCCAACAATAAACTGGTGGAAGCGCAACGCCTCGAGCAGCGCACCCGCTTTGACCTGGAGATGATTCTCGAGCTGGGTTATTGCAACGGTATCGAAAACTACTCGCGCTACCTGTCGGGCCGTGATTCTGGCGAGCCGCCGCCGACCTTGTTTGACTACCTGCCAGCCGACGCCTTGCTGGTGATCGATGAATCCCACGTCAGCGTGCCGCAGGTGGGCGCGATGTATAAGGGCGACCGTTCCCGTAAGGAAACATTGGTGGAATACGGCTTCCGCCTGCCCTCGGCGCTGGACAACCGGCCAATGCGTTTCGACGAATGGGAGAGCATCAGCCCGCAGACGATTTTTGTTTCGGCCACCCCCGGCAACTACGAGGCCGAGCATGCCGGTCGCGTGATTGAGCAATTGGTGCGACCGACCGGTTTGGTGGACCCGCAAATCGAGATTCGCCCGGCGCTGACCCAGGTCGATGACTTGCTGTCGGAGATCACCAAGCGCGTGGCAGTCGAGGAGCGGGTGCTGGTCACCACCCTGACCAAGCGCATGGCCGAAGACCTGACCGACTACCTGGCCGATCACGGGGTGCGCGTGCGTTACCTGCACTCGGACATCGACACGGTGGAACGGGTCGAGATCATTCGCGATTTGCGCCTGGGAACCTTCGATGTGCTGGTGGGGATCAACCTGCTGCGTGAAGGCCTGGACATGCCGGAGGTGTCGCTGGTGGCGATTCTCGATGCCGACAAGGAAGGCTTCCTGCGCTCCGAACGCTCACTGATCCAGACCATTGGCCGGGCCGCGCGCAACCTCAATGGCCGGGCGATTCTGTATGCCGATCGCATCACCGGTTCCATGGAACGGGCGATTGGCGAGACCGAGCGCCGTCGCGAAAAGCAGATCGCCTTCAACCTGGCCAACGGCATCACCCCCAAGGGTGTGTTCAAGGACGTTGCCGACATCATGGAAGGCGCCACCGTGCCGGGCTCGCGCAGCAAGAAGCGCAAGGGCATGGCCAAGGCCGCCGAGGAAAGCGCCCGGTACGAAAACGAACTGCGTTCGCCGAGCGAAATCACCAAGCGCATCCGGCTGCTGGAAGAGAAGATGTACCAGCTTGCCCGCGACCTGGAATTCGAAGCCGCCGCCCAGACCCGCGACGAGATCGCCAAGCTGCGTGAGCGCTTGTTGACCGTTTGAGTGTTGCCGTGACTGGACTGGCCTCTTCGCGAGCAAGCCCGCTCCCACATTGATCGTTCCCACGCTCTGCGTCACCAGTGTCTGATGTGGCCTAATGATTCCGGACACCCCCAAAGGAGCGGTACCCTACCGCTCAACGATGAGGTGTCCGATGTCCAAGCGTCATTTTTCCCCCGAGTTCAGGCTTGAAGCTGCACGTCTTGTTCTTGATGCCAATTATTCAACTGCTCAGGCCTGCGAGGCGATGGGGGTCGGCCCCACAGCATTGCGCCGTTGGGTTGAACAATTGAGGCAAGAGCGTGGCGGGTTAACGCCTGAAACGGCTAAAGCCATGACCGCCGGGCAGCAGCAAATCCAAGCTCTGCACGCCAAGATTCGCAAGCTCGAAATGGAGAAGGAAATTCTAAAAAAGGCTACCGCTCTCTTGATGTCCGATTCCCTCGATCGATAGCCCTGATCGAGAAGTTGATTGAGCACTTCCCCGTGGCCAACTTATGCAGTGTGTTTGGAATAAACCGCAGCCGGTATTACGACCACCTGAAGCGACGAGATCAGGTTGATCCAGCCAGAGAGCAACTCAAAGACCAGGTGATCCAGCTGCACGCTCAAAGCCGTGGTTCGATGGGCGCCCGCACCTTGTCAGCAGCGCTCAAGGCGCAGAGCCAGTCGGTGGGACGGTTTCTCGCTGGTCGCCTGATGTCCGAGGCAGGCCTGTGCAGCCGTCAACGTCGGCCCAGTCCTTATCGGCATAGCGTGGTGCAGTCCAAGTTTGCCGAGAATCTGTTGAAGCGCCAGTTTGAAGTAGCAGGCCCCAATCAACGTGGGCCGAGGCTTACTATCGGCAGCAGCGGGCCAAAGGCTGCTCATACCAAGCGGCCCTGAGAGCACTCGCTTTTAAGTGGATCAGAATCGTCTATCGGTGCTGGATAACCAGCACCGTCTATGACGAAAAGGCTTACTTGCAGGCTTTAACGCGGCGCGGATCAACGTTGATAGAAGCGCCGATGGAGGTAGCTACGGGTTGACCGAGAGGCTCAGGGCGTGATGGGGCGGGTGTATCAAGATCAAAAGCCAGAGCCAGATCAAGAGCGGCAGACGAGCAGGCGATCTGGCGCTCGGCCTGTTGTTTCGTGCTTGCCCAGGATATGAGCGTCTGTCTGGTTGCTGTGGATCTAGCGGCGGCTTGCCGGCTTATTTCTCGCCGAGAATCTCTTTGAGCAGTGCCGCGTGGCCGGTTTTGTCGTCGGCGCGGGAGATGATCTGGATCAGTACCATGTGGGTGCCAGAGCCGGCCAACAGGCTGGTGTTGAGGGTCGGGCCGCCGCCCTGGGTAGCGGTAAAGTCGATCTGGCGCAGGCCGAGGCCTTTGAGGGTCAGGCTCTTTTCACTTTGCTTGTTGAAATCAGGCAGGGCTTCGCGTTGTTGGCTGGCGAAGCCGGATACCGATTCGTCGAGGAATACGCTGTCGTTGTCCTTGATGCTCAGGCCGCCCGGCAGGGTGTTTTCGGCGATGATCAGCACGGTTTTGCTGTGCTGGTTGGTGTACATGGTACCCGTTGCGCCGGAAGTGCCTTGGGCCACGTCGCCGCCGGGCAGCGGGTCGGCGATGAATCCCTTGGGCAGGGTAAAGGTGAATTTCCCGCCCAGTGCCGAGACTTTCTGCTCGGAGGCGGTCTTGGCGGCAGGTTGGCTGGCGGCGAACGTGTGGGTGGCGCCAAAGGCCGTCACTGCCGTCAGGAATAGGGCAGCGGCTTTTTTACGAAAGGTGGGTTTCTTGAGCAGCGACATGCAGGGTCTCCGGGGTAATCGCGCGACGGCGGCGATCATCCCACGGGCTGCCCTCTTCACTCTAGTGCCAACGTGAGTGATGGCCTCGCCAGCGACCCGATGGCATGTGGCCGGGCGTTGTCCTGCTGGATCATCCTGCGGGTGCGGCGCCGGGATCAGTCCGGCTGGGCCTCGCCGGCGGCTTTCGGTGCGCTGGCGCGCGAGGTCGCGACGATGGCACCGACGATGATCAACAGCGCCGAGCCGATCAACAGCGGATTGACCGGGCTGCGCCCCATGAGGATCAACAGCAGGGTCGACATCAGCGGCGCCAGGTACGAGAGCGCGCCGAGCATCGCCAGGTTGCCGTGTTTGGTGGCGTGGTCCCAGGCGAAGAAGGCCAGCCCCACGGGGCCGAGACCGAGCGCAATGATCGCCGCCCATTGGCTGGCGTCGGGCCAGACACTAGTTTCCAGCAGCAGGTGGCAGATCAGCCCGGCCAGCGCCACCAACCCGCACATGCCACCCATGATGCTGCTGGGCACTTCGTTGAAGCGCCGATTGATCACCGAGTAACTCGACCACACCAACGCACAGCCAAGCGCCGCCAGATAGCCGGCAATGGGCATGGCCGCGACTTCATCCTGGGGCCGTTGCAGCAGGATCAGCGCCGTGCCGAAAAGCCCCAGCAGGGCACCGAGCAGTTGCCGTGCGTGCAGGCGCTCCGCGGTACCCAGTACCGAGAGCAGCACAATCAGCAGCGGCCAGAGGTAGGCGATCAGGCTGGCCTCCGCCGCAGGCGCGGCTTTGAGGGCGAAGAAGTACAGGGCGTGATAGACAAAGATCCCGAGAAAGCCGGTTAGCCAGACGGGCCACGGCTGGCGCCAGCTCTGGAAGCCGACTCGGCCCCGTCGCCCGAGAATGATCAGGCTGGCAACGAAGGCGATACCGAAGCTCATGGCCAGCAACTGGAACGGCGGGATGCCCTCGGTGAGGGTGGTCAGCAGGGCCAGGCAGGACCAAAGAAAGATGGCGATCATCCCGATGGCAGTGGCCGAGGTGGCTTTTTTGCCTGGGGCAAGCACTTCAAGAGAGGCGGTCATCTACGTTCCTTCGTAAACAGTAGTGCGGCGGCTGGAGTCAGGGTTGTTGCGTGCGGTCGGCACCGCCCACGAGCTTAGCCGCAACCGGTTCGATCGTCGCGGCGAGGGGCCTTGGCGCCGCTTTGCGCTTGGTCACCAGCAACATGCCCAGTGACACCGCCACACCCAGGGCAAATGCGCTCCACCCCCAATGGGGCAACGCCAAGGCCAGCGTCAGGCAGAAGGCGGCGAATGAGTACATGCCGGTGGCGGTGGCGCGCAACAAGGCGGCAGTGAACGCCGGCCCGCGGGTTTGCTGGGAGAATACCGCCATGACGCTGCCCAGTACCGGGAACACCGCCAACAGGCCGCTCCAGCGCTCACCCACGGTACTGGCCAGCAGGGTTACCACCAGGGTCAACGCGGCGCCGGCCAGCATGCGCAGCAGGAGCTTGTCGGACTTCGGTGCGGGGCCGGACACCAGCGGCTGTACCGCCGGAAACAGGTAAGGCGCGGCCAGTAGCGCGGTGGCTGCGGCGATGCTGGAAAACACCAGGGAGGCAGGGATCAGCGACAACACCAGCGCCACGGACGTCCAGCTCAGCAGCGCGATCAACAGCGCCGTTGGCCAGTTGAACCGTTGTGCGGCCTGGGCGTACACCACGCAGAAGGTGATCATCGCAAACATGGCGGACAGGGCCGCCGTCGCGGATTGGGCGGCAAAGGCCGGGCCTTGCTCGACCGCCAGGAAAAACAGAATCGGACCGACTACCACCGGCAATCCCGACAACCAACCGGCGATGCTCGGGCCCCAGCGTTTGCCGGCCAGGGAGATCAACAACAGAAAACCGGGGATCACCAACAGTTTCAAAAGCAGCACGGACAGATCCTTGTACGAGGGCAGTGGCCACAGCATACAAGGCTTCGCCCTGCCGCCTGAAACCTTCAGGCATGTCACTTGCGGGGGGGCTTATGACATTCAGTCTGCCGGGGATCGCTACCGCGTCATTTTGCCTGATGCCAGTGGTCGTTTACGCAGGGGCCGGCTGAGTGTGTGGCATCGACTAACCTCAACGATGAGCGAAGGCCGCCAGTCGTCTCTGTGGGTCGGTTTCAAGGGGCGCGGTCATTGCTTGAGGTGTGGCGCTGGTGCCACGCCCGCACGGCCACCCGTATGGAGGAATCAGATCGATGAAAGCCAAGCAAGGAGACACCTGCGCCTGCCCCAACTGCACCTGTAAACTGGGTGAGCACTCCGTCGTCCGTCATGGCAAGCATTACTGCTGCGAAGGTTGCGCCAAGCATCACGAACACGGCGAAGCCTGCGTCATGGCAGGTTGTCAATGCGCCAAGGGCACTCACGGCTGAAGGCACGCCATTGAGCGTGGGGCCGCTGGGCTTCACGTTCGATGGTGGCATCGATTGAGTCAACGGGTCGGGCGCCAGGTGACGTTCTCGATACCGAATTTCTGCGCTTGCGGCATGCTGGTCTTTTTGACCTTCTCGCGGACAAATCGACCGATCCGGCCGACACCGGCGTCACAACTGGCCCAGTGCCAGGCTTCAGCGTTGTCCATCTTTTCGTGACGGATGATGAACGACTTGGGCACACCGTGAAGGGTGTATTCAATGACGAACAATGTTGTGTTGATCATGGTGTCGCTGTTCCTCCCTGCCGTAATTGAGTGATCGTTCAAGGCGGGAAAAATTCACTCCAGTCGCCGAACGGCCATGAACCCGCGTCATGCTGGACTCGGCAGTTACGTCTATTGGGCGCCGGGTGAGGGTGCGGGCAGCGCGCTCTGCTAGAATCGCTCATCTTCAATTGCAGAGGTGCCCCCATGAGCGAGCCGATTCGCCTGACCCAGTACAGCCACGGCGCAGGTTGTGGCTGCAAGATTTCGCCCCAGGTGCTGGAGGTGATTCTGGCCGGCAGCGGCGCGCAGAACCTCGACCCGAAACTCTGGGTGGGCAACGCTTCTCGCGATGACGCGGCGGTGTACGCCATCGATGATGAGCAGGGTGTGGTTTCGACCACCGACTTCTTCATGCCGATTGTCGATGATCCGTTCGATTTTGGCCGCATCGCCGCCACCAATGCCATCAGCGATATCTACGCCATGGGCGGTGACCCGTTGATGGCAATTGCCATCCTCGGCTGGCCAGTCAACGTGCTGGCGCCGGAGATCGCCCGGGAAGTGATTCGCGGCGGCCGTGCGGTGTGTGACGAGGCGGGTATTCCATTGGCGGGCGGTCATTCGATTGACGCACCGGAGCCGATCTTCGGCCTGGCCGTTACCGGGCTGGTGAAAAAACGCCACATGAAGCGCAACGACACCGCCACCGCCGGTTGCCTGCTGTACCTGACCAAGCCGTTGGGGATCGGCATCCTCACCACCGCAGAGAAGAAAGGCAAGCTGCGCGACAGCGACGTGGGCCTGGCTCGCGACTGGATGTGCACCTTGAACAAGCCCGGGAGCCGCTTCGGCAAGCTTGACGGCGTGACCGCCATGACCGATGTCACCGGTTTTGGCCTGCTCGGGCATCTGGTGGAAATGGCCGACGGCAGTGCGCTGACCGCTCGCGTCTACTACGACCGCGTGCCGCGCCTGCCGGGGGTCGAGTACTACCTGGACCAAGGGTGTGTGCCGGGCGGGACCCTGCGCAATTTCGACAGCTACGCCAGCAAGCTCGGGCGTGTCCAGGAGTTGCACAAGCGCGTGCTGTGCGACCCGCAGACCAGTGGCGGCTTGCTGGTTGCCGTGACACCGGAGGGCAACGAGCAGTTTTTGGCGGTAGCCGCCGAGCTGGGGTTGGACCTGGCGCCTATCGGTGAACTGGTCGAGCGACAGAGCAACGCGGTCGAGGTGATTTGATGCCCGTCGATATCACCGATTACCGCGACATCTTTCTCAACGATCGACCGATGATGGACACCCGTGCGCCGATCGAATTCACCAAGGGCGCGTTTCCCGGGGTGGTCAACCTGCCGCTGATGACCGACAACGAACGTCAGCGTGTCGGCACCTGTTACAAGCAGCAAGGCCAGCAGGCGGCCATTGTCCTGGGGCACCAGTTGGTCTCGGGGGCGATCAAGGCCGAGCGGATCCAGGCCTGGGCCGATTTCGCGCGGGCCCATCCCGAGGGTTATCTGTATTGCTTTCGCGGAGGCCTGCGCTCGCAGATCGTCCAGCAATGGCTCAAGGACGAAGCGGGCATCGAATACCCTCGGGTCGGCGGTGGCTACAAGGCAATGCGTACCTTCCTGCTGGATACGCTCGACCAGGCTGTCGGCCAGTGCGATTTCGTCTTGCTCGGTGGCATGACCGGTACCGGCAAGACCGATGTCCTCACGCGCTTGAACAATGGCCTGGACCTGGAAGGGCATGCCAATCACCGTGGCTCCAGCTTTGGCAAGCGGGCGAGCGGGCAACCTTCCAATATCGACTTCGAGAACCGCCTGGCAGTAGACGTACTGAAAAAGCGCGCCAGGGGCATCGAGCAGTTTGTGCTTGAGGATGAAAGCCGCATGGTGGGCTGTTGCGCCTTGCCGTTGCCGCTGTATCAGGGCATGCAGCGTTTTCCAATGGTCTGGCTGGAAGACAGCGTGCAGGGGCGGATAGAGCGCATCCTGCGTGATTATGTGGTGGACCTGTGCGCCGAGTTTGTCGCGGTGCATGGCGATCAAGGCTTTGCGCAGTTTTCCGAGCGCTTGCTGGGCAGCCTGAACAACATCAGCAAACGTCTTGGCGGCGAGCGCCACCAACGGCTGTTCATCTTGATGGAAGCGGCATTGGCCGAACAGGCACGCAGCGGTGCGGTGGACCTGCACTGCGGCTGGATCGAAGGGTTGTTGAACGAGTACTACGACCCGATGTACGCCTTCCAGCGTGAGAAGAAGGGTGATCGAATCGAGTTCGCGGGCGAGCAGGCCGCGGTGCTTGAATACCTGCGCGAACGCAGCCGCCGACAGGCTTGAGAACAAGGCGCCGATCGTCCAGCGCCTTGCCCCGCGTGTCTTACAGTACCAGTGCGCCGATCAGCCCGCACATCACGCCGACCAGCATGGTCAGCAGGGCCACGGTCACCAGCACCCGGGTGTCGAAGTCCTTGCGCAGCATCAGCAGCGACGGCAGGCTGATGCTGGGCAGGGTCATCAGCAAGGCAACTGCCGGACCGGTGCCCATGCCCAGGGCCATCATGGTCTGCACGATCGGGATTTCTGCCGCGGTGGGGATCACGAACAAGGTGCCGACGATGGCCAGCGGTACCAGCCACCACAAGCTGTCTGCCATCGCCCCGTCAACGTGGGGAAACAGCCAGACCCGTGCGGCGCCCAGCACCAGCACTGCCAGGATATAGACCGGAATGGTGCTCCAGAACAATTGCCACAGGGTGCGAATCCAGCGGCCGAGGAAGGGTTGCGAATCCGTGGTGCTGACGTTTGCCACGGCTTGCAGCGCGGCTTCCGGCACGTGCTCGGGTCGCGAAATGCGCTGGGCCACTAGCGAAACCCCCAGCACCAACACGATGCCGGCCACCAGCCGCAGGGCGGTAAAGCCCCAGCCCAGGACAAAGCCCATGAACACCAGAGTTGCCGGGTTGAGCACCGGGTTGCCGATCCAGAACGCCAGCGCGGCACCCACCGAAACGTTTTGCCGACGCATGCCAGCGGCCACCGGGGCGGCGCAGCAGCTGCACATCATGCCTGGCAGCGCGAACAGCCCGCCGCGCAGGGTCGAGGCGAAGCCGGCCTTGCCGAACAGGCGCAGTAACCAGTCCCTGGGGATCAGTACCTGCAGCAATGAACCGAGAATGACCGCCAGGACCGCCGCTTTCCAGATCGCCAGGAAATACACCTTGGCATAGGCCAGGGCGGCCGCCAATGGCGAGGTCTGCGCATCGTTGAGAATCGAGGCGCCAATGCTGTGGTTGTCGGCGGCGACGAAGGCCTTGAAGTAGTACGGTGACCACTTGACGTAGTAGAGGCCGATGCAGGCCACCAACAGGAACAGGGCGGGCTTCCACCAGAACGACCAGCCCCGGGTAGGGGCTGCTAAGGAGTTGGACATGCAGGGGTTCCGGACAATAGAGACAAGGGGCGCATCATACCCCAGCCCGGCTTCCCCGGTAGATGCGACGACCTGTGAGCGGTCAGGTCGGACAGGCCTCATCCCCGTTGTCCAGCCCCTGCTTGAAGTGCTGGCTCTGCAAGGTGGCCTTGCCGTTATGCCAGGTCAGGGTCAGTACGTAGAGTGAGTCGAAGTCGCCGGACTGCCAGTCATCGGTAATGGACTGTTTACCCCCGACAGCCTCTTGCGCCACTTTGTTGATCAGTTCCGGCAGGTAGCCGTGAGACCAGGCCGTATAGATAGTGGCGTTGTGGTACTTGTTGTGGAGTAGCTCATCAGCCAGCTCGCTGGTGTCATTGGCCGAAAACTCGATGTTCACCGGCAGCCCCAGTTTGATGGCGCTTGGGCTGATGGTCATCAACGGGCGAATGTAGCTGTAGGAGTTATCGAGTTCACCTTCCTCGACATTGCGGGTCGGATTGGCGGCAAAGACGAAATCGGCCTTGCCGAACTTCTCCGGCAGCAGTTGTGCCAGGTCGATAGCACGATTCAGGCCCTGGCAATTCAATTGGCCGAGGCCGCCGGCAGGTTTTTCCGCGTGACGCAGGAACACCAGGGTCTGGGTGCCGTCAGCCTGATGCGCACGGCTTTCGCTGGACTCCAGGGCAAGGAACAGGGCACCTGCCACCAGCAAGGCCGGGAGGACCATCAAGGAGCGGCGCTTCAGGCGATGGGTGAGCGTGAATTTGTTGATCATTGAATAAAGTTCTTCAGCACATTTGATTAAGGCTGACAAACCTTTCCATCGCGAGCAGCCTGCCTGGCTACGGATGGTTTTCCGTGTCGTGGAGCAAATCGTCTGGCACTAGGGCTGGCTTCAGAGTCTATTGAGGCCCGTTGGTTCGAATAAAGTTTGCGGGCGGCACTTTATCGGGGGTGCCCTGTGGGGCGTGTACCAGGTTAGCGACATAATGTTTCTGAATTAAGATGCTCCCCTGCGACGCGCGAGTTTAAGCTAGCCGCGGTAAGGCCCGGCGTACGCCACGATCAAGGCCAGAGCTCAGTCATTTAATTGTCACTGGATGTTCATTATGACCGATTTGTCAGCATTTCCTATTACTGAAAAATGGCCTGCACAGTTCCCCGAGTGGATCCAGCTCTACTCCTTGCCGACGCCTAACGGGGTCAAGGTCTCGATCATGCTGGAGGAGATCGGCCTGCCCTATGAGCCACACCGGGTATCGTTCGACACTCAGGACCAGATGTCCCCGGCGTTCCTGTCGTTGAACCCCAACAACAAGATCCCGGCGATCCTCGACCCGCACGGCCCTGGCGACAAGCCCCTGGCGCTGTTCGAGTCCGGGGCGATCCTGATTTATCTCGCCGACAAGAGCGGGCAGTTGCTGGCTCAGGAGTCGGCCGCCCGTTATGAGACCCTTCAGTGGCTGATGTTCCAGATGGGCGGTATCGGCCCGATGTTTGGCCAACTGGGCTTTTTCAACCGATTCGCCGGCAAGGACTACGAGGACAAGCGCCCCCGTGACCGTTACGTGGCCGAGAGTGCGCGCTTGCTCAAAGTGCTCGACGAACGCCTGCAAGGTCGTGACTGGGTCATGGGCGAGCGCTACACCATCGCGGACATCGCCATTTTCCCATGGGTGCGTAACCTGATCGGCTTCTATGAAGCCGGGCATCTGGTGGAGATCAACAATTTCCCGAATGTATTGCGGGTGCTGGAGCGCTTTCTGGCACGACCGGCAGTTATTCGCGGCCTGGAAATTCCCAAGCCATGAATGGAGCGCCACTGCCGTCGCGGCGGTGGCGTTTTTCAGCGTCCGGCAGGGCCAGCGTTCAGCGGTTGCTCGCCGCCAGCTTGAGACCAAAGCCGATCAGCGCCAGGCTCGCCACCCGGGTGGCGATCGTGCGGGCCAGGGGCAGTGTCTTCAAGCGAATCGCGGCGGCATTGCCCACCCATACCAGCGCCCCTTGGTAGAGGAAGCTGATCAGTGTGATGTGCACCATCATCGCCACCAGGGTGACACTCGATGAACCCGGGCGGATGAACAGTGGGAAAAACGCCACGAAGAACAGCATGACTTTCGGGTTAGTCAGGCTGATCACCAGTGCATTACGCAGATAGGTGCGCGCCGAGCGTTTTGGTTCCTCGCCGCCAGTATCGCGGGCGACCGGTCTGAACAACATGCCAAGGCCCATCCAGCACAGGTAGGCGGCACCGAACCATTGCAAGCCGTGGAACAACATCGGGTTGGCATGCATGACCGCTGCCAGGCCCGCTGCGGCGGCAATCATGTAGGTCGCATCGCCCAGCAGGGTACCGATGACCGCGCCAAAACCCGCGCCGATGCCGTTGCGGGCGGTGGCATTGAGGATGGCAAACGTGCCGGGGCCGGGCATCAATTGGAAGATCACAATGGCCGCGATGAAACTGCCGTAGTTCTGGATGTCGAACATGGGGGTACTCCGTATCCTTCGGGGTGTGGGGTCGGTTTTGAGCCTAGCTCACCGACAACACGGTGTCTGCTGGCGCGGGGGCAACCCTGTCGGTGAACGTCAATTGTTGCCAGATCTGTAATAAACTCTTCCGGAATGTGCATTTGTGTCGCAAGGGGGCAGGGGCATAAGCTCTCTGTCTTTGCGACTATTGTCTTGTCCAGGCCGTTGGCCTCCTGCCAGGAAACCCCATGTCCAGCCAGTTCCCCGAAGCCCGTCCTCGCCGTTTGCGTCGCACCCCGCAATTGCGCAGCCTGTTCCAGGAAACCGAGTTCACCCTCAATGACCTGGTCTTGCCGATCTTTGTCGAGGAAGAAATCGACGATTTCGTGCCGATCACCAGCATGCCGGGCGTGCGCCGGATTCCCGAGTCGAAACTGGCCGGTGAAATCGAGCGGTATGCACGGGCGGGGATCAAGTCGGTGATGACGTTCGGCGTGTCCCATCATCTGGATGGCAACGGCAGCGACACCTGGCATGAAAACGGCCTGGTGTCGCGCATGGCGCGGATCTGCAAGGACGCGGTGCCGGAGATGATCGTCATGTCCGATACCTGTTTTTGCGAGTACACCGATCACGGTCATTGCGGCGTGATGCATGGCGCCGAGGTAGACAACGACAACACCCTGATCAACCTTGGCAAGCAAGCGGTCGCCGCGGCGCGGGCAGGGGCCGATGTGATTGCGCCGTCGGCGGCAATGGACGGGCAGGTCCAGGCCATTCGCCGGGCACTGGATGCAGCCGGTTTCAGCCAAACCTCGATCATGGCCTATTCGACCAAGTTCGCCTCCGCGCTGTACGGCCCGTTCCGCGAAGCCGGTGGCAGTGCGCTCAAGGGAGACCGTAAGAGCTATCAGATGAACCCGATGAACCGCCGTGAAGCCGTGCGCGAATCCTTGCTCGACGAGCAGGAAGGCGCCGATGCGCTGATGGTCAAGCCGGCGGGAGCGTACCTGGACATTATCCGCGATATCCGTGAAGCCTCGCGCTTGCCGTTGGCGGCGTACCAGGTCAGTGGCGAGTACGCGATGATCAAGTTCGGTGCGGCCGCCGGTGCCATCGATGAGGAGCGCGTGGTGCGTGAGAGCCTCGGTGCGATCAAGCGCGCCGGTGCGGACCTGATCTTCACGTACTTCGCGATGGACCTGGCCCTGAGCGGGATCTGAGCCGGCATTGGCGGTTGCTCAGTAGAGGAACGGCCTGATCCCGTGGTCGCGAAAGTAGCGTTCGATGACTTTCGGGTCGGCCGACAGGTCGGCCACCGCCACGTAAGTGTCCGGTCGCAACAGGTAGAAACCGTTGCGCGCCAACCCGGCGGCTTCGTGGGCGGGCAACCAGTCGAACACCTGTAGCGCCAGATGATGTTCGGTGCACCAGGCGCGCATTTCGTCGCTGGTGTCACCGTACACGTGCACCTGCCAGTCCAGGCGGCTCAAGCTGGCGAAGTTGTCGGTGACGCCGTCTGGCACCCAGGGCAGGCGATCCCCGCCGAACACATGGCCGGCGTGCCCCTCGCTCAATGGCATCCCCCGATAGTTCAGGGTGATTTGAGACACGGTGCGAAACAGAAACTCTCGAGCCCGCTCCACGGACGCCATTTTCGGCAACAGGAAGGGCGCCAGGCGGGTACGCAGCAGGTCGGCGATCGGGCCTTCGGCGGTGACGAAGCTGAACACCCTGTCGGTGGTCGCCACCAGTCGGCGGGCAAAGGCCATGCGTTCGACTTCGTAACTGTCGAGCAACTTGTCGCCGGCCCCGCCGTTGAGGACGGCGGCGAGTTTCCAGGCCAGATTGATCGCATCGCCAATGCCCGTGTTCATGCCCTGGCCGCCCGCGGGGCTGTGGACGTGGGCCGCGTCACCGAGCAAAAAGGCACGACCCAGGCGGAACTCGTCTGCCACCCGATGGTGGACCCGGTAAGTCGAAAACCAGTTGACCGTGTCGACCTGCACCTTCAGGTGATCCATGGCACGTCGGCTGATGTCTTCGAACCTGAGGGTTTCAGCCTGCTCCGCGCGTTCGTCGCGCACGGTGCCGATCAACCGGGCACGGCCAGTGCTGGCGAGGGGGAACACGGCCAGGAAGTCGGCTTCATCCAGGTCCACATGCAGCTCGCCATTGAACGCCGGGCCGGAGCCATTGACGTCGGCGACATAAAACACTTGCTGGTAGGTGCCGCCGGGAAAGCCGATGTCGAGTACCTTGCGCACGGTGGAGCGAGCACCGTCGCAGCCGGCCAGGTAGCAGGCCTGGCAGCTGTGTGATTGACCATCGGGCAACAGCAGTTGGGCGGTGATGCCGCCGTCGTGCTCGCTGAAACCGGTCAACTCGGTGTCTCGCTCCACCTCCACGCCAAATTGCTCCAGGCGCTCGATCAGCAACCGTTCGTGTTGATCCTGTGGGTAAATTTCCAGGAAAGCGTAGGGCGTCAGGTCCTTGCCGATGCTCGCCAGGGGCAGTCGTGCGGCGGGTACACCCTTGACCCACATATTGACGGCGGGCACGGTGTGACCGTTCTGTACCACGGCCTGGCTGAGGTCGAGCTGGCGGTACAGCTCAAGGGTGCGGGCCTGGACGGCCAAGGCGCGGGAGGTGGTACCGGGGGCGCTGGTCTTGTCGAGTATGCGCACCCGGACCCCGAGTTTGCACAGCCAAAGCGCCAGGACCAGCCCCGTGGGACCGGCACCGATGATCAGTACGTCGCTGCGGTTCATAGCGTTGCCCTCTTAGGAGCGCTCCGTGCGACGCTGGCTTGAGACTTAGAAGAACGCCAGCGTCAGGTTCACGCTGACCCCGTCACCTTCCGGTCGATTGACGGAATCAAACTCGGACACCCAGCGGGCATTGATGCTCGCCTGGGCGTCGGAAAACTTGCCACTCCAGCCAATGTACGGCCCGACACCGGCCGAGTGTCCGCGAAAGCCGTTCAACTGATCGGCAGTCGGACCTTCGTCGTCGGTCACCTGCTTGATCACGCCACCCACCACCCCAGCCGCCCAGCCATTGCCAAGGCCATGGGTCCAGAGGCCATCAAGGCGAAAGATACTGCCGTTCTGGTAATCGGTGGCGTCGTTCCTGGTATAGAACTCGAACGCCCCCAGCAGGCTGAACTCACCGCCTTTCTCGTACAGGTGGGTGTAGGCCAGGGTCGGCATGAAGGTGTAGGTATTCTGCCCGGCGTTGGCCAGGCGATCCTTGTCGTAGGAGCCGGTGGGCACATAGATCGGCAAGGACATCGCAATGTGATCGGTGGCGCTGAAGTGGTAGCCCGCAGCAATCGGCGTGATCAAGGCGTCGGCAAACTGGGTGCCGTAGTCGGTTTCACGCACCGTATGGCCGCGTGGTCCGGTGAGGTCGACCTCGGCGTCGGTGTATTGCACGGGCAGGCCAACGGCCGAAGCAAAGTTCCAGCGTCCCTTGCCGGTGTCCCAGATCCGGGTGATGTTGGTCATGGTGTAGGAGACTTTCATCTTCAGTCCGCTCCCCACTTCGCCGCGAACCGGTGCTGGCTTGCTCTTGCTCAGCTCACCGTCGTAATAGATGGAGGTCGCCGACACCACCCAGCCAGGCTCCGGTGGAATGATCCCGGCGTTGGAGTAGACGATCTGGCCGGTAATCGGCCTGCCGACACTGCCTTCGGTAGCCAACACGTAAGGACTGCCACTGAACAACAGCAACGCCAATGGCAGGCTGGCGACCGGAACTCTTTTCATGCGGGCTCTCTTGATTATGCGTTTTTTTTGGAAGTGAGGTGCCACACAGCCGTTTTACCTCGAAGCGGATCCCTACAGTTTAGATCCGGCTGTCCGGCATTACCCTCCCCAAGCCGGGGGGGGCTCAGCGTTGAGCAAATGCCAGGTGCAGGCCCAGCGCGGCGAAGGTGGCGGCAAAGCCGCGACGTAGCCAGTTCTGGACGCCGGGGGATTCAATGACGGCGGTGCGAAAAATGTGGGCCAGTAAGCCATAGATCACAAACACTGCAAAGGTCATGAGCATGAACACGGCGCTGAGTGTCAGCATCTGTAGCGACGCCGCAGGACCGCCTGGCGTGATGAACTGCGGGAGAAATGCCAGGAAGAAAATCGTCAGCTTGGGGTTGAGTACATTCAGCAGGCAGGCCCGAAGCATGATGTGTGCGGCGCTGCGGGTCACGGGCACATCGGTCACGGCAAAGGCTGAACGATCGCGCCAGGTGGCATAGGCCAGGTACAGCAAGTAGGCGACCCCGGCGAACTTCAACCCCTGAAAGGCCAGTGCGCTGGTATGCAGAATCGCCGACAGCCCCAGGATCGAAGCCATCAGGTGCGGCACGATACCGGCGGTGCAGCCCAGCGCGGCATACACACTGGCGCGCTTGCCTGCGCTCAGTCCGGTGGACAGGGTGAACACCACGCCAGTGCCGGGGATCAGGACAACAATTAATGAGGTGATCAGGAAATCCAGGGTCAGCATCGCGTCGAACTCCTTCAAGCAGTTGGGTGTCAGACAGCCACGAATCAATCTCTCAGTGAAGAGCACGGGTGCTTGCTTTTCCACCGGGAAAACCCGGAGTGTAGGCGCCAGCGTTTCACCCGTTATGTCAAAAGGACCCTTGAACCCTCCATGCACTGCAAATCATTGATCACCATCCTTGCGGCGCTCTTGCTGTTGGCGGGTTGCGCGAGCCAGGCCCCTCGGCAGGCGGCGCCGAAACCGGCCCAGGTCAAAGCGCAGATTGTCCGCTTGTTGCCGGCCAGGACCCTTGACCGTGAAGGCTGGGCCAATGACATCTATACGGCGTTCGAAGCACAAAAGATCCCGGCCACCACGCAGAACGTCTGCTCAGTACTGGCCGTGACCGAGCAGGAATCGACGTTTCAGGCGGACCCTGTGGTTCCCGGCCTGGGCAAGATCGCCCGGGACGAGATTGATCGACGCGCTGCCAAGGCGCACATCCCCAACCTGTTGGTGCGGGGTGCCTTGCAGGTCAGTTCGACGAACGGCAAGAGCTACAGCGACCGGTTGAACGCAGCGCGCAGTGAGAAAGAACTCAGCGCTATTTTCGATGACTTCATCGGCCGGGTGCCGATGGGGAAAAGCCTGTTCGACGGCTTCAATCCGGTGCATACCGGAGGACCGATGCAGGTCAGTATCGCGTTTGCCGAGCAGCAGGCGCGCAGCTATCCCTATGCGGTGGACGGCTCGATTCGACGTGAGGTGTTCTCGCGGCGCGGCGGCATGTACTTCGGTATCGCGCATTTGCTCGGCTACCCGGTCAATTACCGTCAGCCGTTGTACCGCTTTGCCGATTTCAATGCCGGTTGGTACGCCAGTCGCAACGCGGCTTTCCAGGCGGCACTCAATCGTGCGACCGGTGGTTCGCTGGCGCTAGATGGTGACCTGATCCGCCATGGCTCAATCATGCCGGGGACGACGGAGTTGGCGGTACGGAGCCTGGGCAAGCGCCTGGACATGCGCAACACGACCATACGCGATCAGCTGGAACTGGGGGACAGCCTGGAGTTCGAAGACAGCAAGCTTTATAAGCGGGTGTTCGAACTTGCGCAAAAGGCACAAGGCAAGTCACTGCCCAAGGCGGTATTGCCGGGAATTGAATTGCAAAGCCCGAAAATCACTCGAAAACTCACCACGGCCTGGTTCGCCAAGCGTGTCGATGAGCGTTATCAGCGTTGCATGAAGCGAGCGTCTGGCGGGTAAGGGCGGGGCTGGCAAGAAAAAGCCCGGCGGTTCAGGCCGGGCTTTTTGTCCTGTACTGCGGGACGGCAAGTCATGCGCGGTTCTGGGTCAGGCGATCGGAGCCACCCTCGGCGACACGGTTCTGTTGCAGGCGGTCGGAGCCACCTTCGGCGACGCGGTTCTGGATCAGACGATCTGAGCCACCTTCGACAATCACCGGCTGGAGGTGGGTGTCGATGGTCGGTTGTGCCTGCGAGGCGGCAAAAGCGTTGGCGGCCAGTACCGAGAAAGCGAGGCTGAGAATGATCTGGCGTTTCATGGTGGTGTGCTCCGGGGTGTTGTGGGTAGGTATGGAGCAGATGTTACGCGTCAGGTTTTTTATGAGAACTTCATTGGGTCGATGGTGAACATCGATGGCATTGATGGGGCGGGAGTGATGACGCACCTGTCGTTGATGGCGTTGGGCAGGGTGGGCAACTCTTGGGCGTATCCTTCTATATAGGTAGTCGAGGTTTTCGGGTCATTTTCGGCTTTTTGATAGAAACCCTGAATTAGCAGTTGACGGCGAATTTTATCTGTCTATAATTCGCCCCACTTCCGGCGC
>NZ_JBYTBK010000057.1:0-26456 GCF_058789115.1 Pseudomonas sp. FW300-N1A1
AGATGATCAATGTGTCGTATTAAAAAGTGTCCACCATGTCCCCGAACAGGTGTAAACCATGTCCCCGGTCCAAACACAGCTCATTCGCCAGCAAGGGCGGGTATAGCGCTTACACCGTCTTGGCGATCCGGCTTGCCAGCAGTGCCCAGCCAAACAGCAGTGTGCAGACAATGATCAGCGGCCATGAGCGCCATTGCAGGTAAGGCGTCAGGTTGTGCATCGGCACTACTTCACCATAGAGAATGCCGCGCTCGAATTGCGGAATCTGCACGGTGATCTTGCCGAACGGGTCAATCAGCCCGGTCACGCCGTTGTTGGTGGAGCGAATCATCCAGCGGCCGGCCTCCAGTGCCCGCATCTGCGCCATTTGCAGGTGTTGCAGGGGGCCAATGGAGGTGCCGAACCAGGTGTCGTTGCTGATGGTCAGCAGCAGATCACTGCGCGCTGACAGGCTGGCGGCAAATTCCGGATACACCACTTCGTAGCAGATGAACGGTGCAATCTGGTAACCCTTGGCTTGCAGCATCGGCTGATCGGCCGGGCCACGGGCGAAGTCCGACATCGGCAGGTCGAAGAAGGCGATCAGCCCGCGCAGCACTTCCTGCAGCGGTACGTATTCGCCAAACGGCACCAGTTTTTGCTTGAGGTAGGTGCCTTCACCCTCGCCGACTACGATAATGCCGTTATAGAAGCGTTTCTCTTGATGTACTTGCTGACGGATCGGCACGCCGGTGATCAGGGCCGAGTTCCGATCGGCGGCGAAGTTACCCATCATGTTCAGGTAGCCCTCGGCGTTCTCCTTGAGAACAGGCACCGCGGTTTCCGGCCAGATCAGTAGGTCGACGCGCTTGGAGCTCAGGCTCATGTCGCGGTACAGCGCCAGCTGCGAGTTGAGCTGCGCCGGGTCCCATTTCATGCTTTGTTCGATATTGCCCTGAATCGCCGCAACGCTCAGCGGATCGCCCGACGGGCTGGTCCAGGCATGTCCCTTGAGTGACAGTCCAACGACCCACGGCGCGGCCAGTAACAGCAGGCCGGCGACGATAAAACCTATGCGGCCGGCCTTGATCAGGCGCGGCAGGTTGTACAGCAGCGCGGCGCTGAGGGCGATACCGAAGGAGATCAGCCAGATGCCACCCAGCGGAGCCAGGCCGGTCAGCGGGCCGTCGAGTTGACTGTAACCGGAATAGAGCCAGGGGAAGCCGGTGAGGAACCAGCCCCGGAACGCTTCCTGGCCTACCCACAACGCGGCGAAGGCCAGGGCGTCGGCCAGCGGTGCTTCGTTGCGGCGCAGCCAGCGTGCCCAGACCCAGGCGGGCAGGGCGAAGAACCAGGCAATCGCCGCGGTGAACGCCAGCATCAGCAGGCCGGCCAGCAGCATGGAAGCGCCGCCGAAGTGGTGGATGCTGTAGTAGATCCAGCTGGTGCCGGCGCCAAACAGGCCAAAACCGAAGCACCAGCCGCGGCCCAAGGCCTGGCGGGGTGTCAGTTCACGCAAGCCTGCATAGAAAAACCCGACCGCCAGCAACGCCAGCGGCCAGATATCGAATGGCGCCAGCGCCAGGGTGGTGATTGCACCGGCCGCCACGGCCAGCAGGTTACCGGGCCAGCCGGGGCGGGTCATACGACGCATTTCAGTCCTTAGAATTACCGGGCGATAGGTGTCAGGCGCAGCAAGTGGATACGACGGCTATCGGCATTGAGGATGCGAAAGCGATAAGCGCCGATTTCAGTGATTTCATTGCGTTTTGGCAAGTGCCCGAACGCGCTCATCACCAGGCCACCGACGGTGTCGAACTCATCGTCGGAGAACTCACTGTCGAAGAACTCGTTGAAGTTCTCGATCGGGGTCAGGGCCTTGATCAGGAAGTCACCACTGGGCAGAGGCTTGATGTAGCTGTCCTCTTCGACGTCGTGCTCGTCCTCGATGTCGCCGACGATCTGTTCCAGCACGTCTTCAATGGTCACCAGGCCCGCCACACCACCGTATTCGTCGATGACGATGGCCATGTGGTTATGGTTGGCGCGGAATTCGCGCAGCAGCACGTTCAGGCGCTTGGACTCGGGCACGAAGGTGGCCGGGCGCAACAGGTCCTTGATGTTGAAGTTGTCGCCGTTCTCCTTGAGGATCAACGGCAGCAAGTCCTTGGCCAGCAGCACGCCCATCACGTCGTCGTGGCTTTCGCCAATCACCGGGTAGCGGGAGTGGGCCGAGTCGAGCACGGCGGGCAGGAACTCGCGGGGTGTCTGGGTCGCCTTGATGCTGATCATCTGCGAGCGCGGGACCATGATGTCCCGTACTTGCAGGTCAGCCACCTGGATGGCGCCTTCGACGATGGCCAGCGCTTCGCTGTCCAGCAACTTGTTCTGGTGGGCATCGCGCAGGAGTTCAAGCAGCTCCTGACGGTTTTTCGGCTCATGGGCAAAAGCTTGGGTGAGTTTACCCAGCCAGGACTTTTGCCCGTTGCTCGATCGATCTTCGCTCATAGCGATTACTCTGAATCCTTTGTTGTAACGATAGGGGATGTTTCGGTTTCGTCGTCCGCATAAGGGTCCGGATGACCCAGTTCTGCAAGCAACGTTCGTTCCAGCGCTTCCATTTCTTCGGCTTCGTCATCATCTATATGGTCGTAACCCAATAGATGCAAGCAGCCATGAATCACCAGATGTGCCCAATGGGCCTTCAATTCCTTGCCTTGCTCGGCCGCTTCGCGCTCGACCACGGCCACGCAGATCACCAGGTCGCCCAGTAACGGGATGTCGAGGAACTCGTCAGGCACATCGGCCGGGAACGACAGGACGTTGGTGGCGTAATCTTTTTGACGCCAGGTGTGATTGAGTTCACGCCCTTCCGCTTCGTCGACCAGGCGAATGGTCATTTCCGAGTCGGCGCTGCGTTGGCGCAGGGCCAGCTCGCACCATTGGCGGAATTCGGCTTCGCTTGGGGCTGGCGCCTGGGTCGCCCGTTGCAGGTCAAGCTCAAGCATCGCGGTGGCTGTCCTTCGGGTTTTGTGCAGCGGCATGGTTTTCATAGCGCTCATAGGCTTCGACGATGCGCTGGACCAGCGGATGACGCACGACGTCTTTGGGCTTGAAGTGAGTAAAGCTGATACCTGGCACGTCCTTGAGCACTTCGGTCACATGGATGAGTCCGGACTTGGTGCCTTTGGGCAGGTCGATCTGGGTGACGTCACCGGTAATGACCGCCGTCGAACCAAAGCCGATCCGGGTCAGGAACATTTTCATCTGCTCGACGGTGGTGTTCTGGCTTTCGTCGAGGATGATGAAGCTGTTGTTCAGCGTGCGGCCGCGCATGTAGGCCAGCGGCGCGACTTCGATCACCTGGCGTTCGATCAGTTTGGCCACCAGTTCGAAACCGAGCATTTCGTACAGCGCGTCGTAGAGCGGGCGCAGGTACGGGTCGATCTTCTGCGACAGGTCGCCGGGCAGGAAGCCGAGTTTCTCGCCAGCCTCGACCGCCGGGCGTACCAGCAGGATGCGGCGGATCTGCTCGCGTTCCAGCGCATCGACTGCACAGGCTACGGCCAGGTAAGTCTTGCCGGTACCGGCCGGGCCGATGCCGAAGTTGATGTCGTTGGCCAGGACTTCCTTCACGTAGCGCTGCTGGTTCAAGCCGCGAGGGCGAATCATGCCTTTTTTGGTGCGCAGCGCGACGGCGGGTTCGGCGGGCGAGTGATTGTTCAGCTCTTCCACGGCCGATTCCTGCAGGAACAGGTGAACCATGTCCGGCGACAGCTCGCTACCCTTGGTTTCACGGTAGAGCCGGCGCAACAGGTGTTCCGCGGAGGTGGTGTGTTTGAGCTCGCCGATCAGTTCGAACTGATTGCCGCGATTGCGGATCACGATCGCCAGGCGCTGCTCGATCAAGCGCAGGTGCTCGTCGAATTGCCCGCACAGATTGGCAAAGCGATGAGCCTCAAAGGGCTCGAGTATGAAGCGATGGGGTTCTATGGGTGCGTTCAAAGTTGTTTTTAGCCGCCCTTGGGCAATGGAGATGAAATCAAGGATAACGCCAGAGGGCTGGGTGCGAAAGCTCTTATACGGAGCAATGCAGCCGGCGATGATTCTGTAGGAGCGAGCTTGCTCGCGAAGGACTCGAGAGCACCACGCTCATTCAGGATGCAAGCGTTATCGTTGACGATCATCGCGAGCACGCTCGCTCCTACAGCAGCGAACCGCGCAGCGAGTGCGGCTGTGCGGCGTCGATGTGCACGTCCGCGAACTGGCCGATCAGGGTTGGAGTGTCGCAGCGGAAGTTGACGATACGATTATTCTCGGTGCGGCCTTGCAGCTCTCCGGGGTCTTTTTTCGAATAATCGGTCACCAGGATTCGCTGGACCGAGCCGACCATTTGTCGGCTGATCTCGAAACCTTGCTGGTTCAAGCGATGTTGCAGGGCATTCAAACGCTCTTTTTTCAGCTCTTCCGGCGTTTCGTCGGCCAGATCGGCGGCCGGAGTGCCCGGGCGCTGGCTGTAGACAAAGGAGTAGGAGAAGTCGAAGCCGACGTCTTCGATCAGCTTCATGGTTTGCTCGAAGTCTTTTTCGGTCTCGCCGGGGAAGCCGACGATGAAGTCCGAGCTGATGCAGATGCCGGGTACGGCAGCTCGCAGCTTGCGCAGCTTGGACTTGTACTCGAGCGCGGTATGGTTGCGCTTCATGGCGGTGAGAATCCGGTCCGAACCCGATTGCACCGGCAAATGCAGGTGTTTGACCAGCTCGGGTACTTCGGCGTGGGCCTGGATCAGGCTGTCGGAGAACTCCAGTGGGTGCGAGGTGGTATAGCGAATGCGGTCGATCCCCTCGACGGCGGCCACCACCCGGATCAGTTCGGCCAGGTCCGCCAGACGACCGTCGTGTGTGGTGCCGCGATAGCCATTGACGTTCTGCCCCAGCAGGGTGACCTCGCGCACGCCATGCTCGGCCAGGTGGATGATCTCGGCGATCACGTCGTCGAACGGCCGGCTGACTTCTTCGCCCCGGGTGTACGGCACCACGCAGAAGGTGCAGTACTTGCTGCAACCTTCCATCACCGATACGTAGGCACTCGGGCCATCGATGCGCGGTTCGGGCAGGTGGTCGAACTTTTCGATTTCCGGGAACGAGACGTCGACTTGCGGCAATTTGGTGATGCGCGCGGCGTCGATCATTTCCGGCAGGCGGTGCAGGGTCTGCGGGCCAAACACCACGTCGACATAGGGCGCGCGGTCGCGAATGGCCGCCCCTTCCTGGCTGGCCACGCAACCGCCGACCGCAATCACCAGGTCCGGGTTGGCGAGCTTCAGTTCGCGCCAGCGGCCCAATTGGGAGTAAACCCGGTCCTGGGCGCGCTCGCGGATCGAACAGGTATTGAGCAGAATCACGTCCGCATCTTCAGCGCGAGCTGTCACTTCCAAGGCCTGATGTTCGCCCAGCAGATCGACCATGCGCGAGCTGTCGTACTCGTTCATCTGGCAACCGTGGGTTTCGATGTAAAGCTTCTTGGCCATGGAGGGAGTCATCACGTGATTCAAAGAACCGCGCATTATAGGGAACAAGTCCCCAGGTTCCTACCATCGTGCGTCCAGCGGCTATGCTATAGTTCGCGCCCTCATTTTTATCCCTCGATGTGTTACCCGCCCACCATGACCAAACGTGAAGCTCCAATCTACAAGGTGATTTTCCTCAACCAGGGCCAGGTGTTCGAAATGTACGCCAAGCAGATCTATCAAAGTGATCTGTGGGGCTTCCTGGAAGTGGAAGAGTTCGTCTTTGGCGAGCGCACGCAAGTGGTCGTCGATCCGAGCGAGGAAAAACTCAAGGCTCAGTTCGAAGGCGTGGTGCGCAGTTTTGTACCGATGCATTCGATTGTGCGCATCGATGAAGTCGAGCGCCTGGGCACCCCGAAAATCAGCGAAGCCCGTGGCTCGGTTGGCAATGTCATGCCGTTTCCGATGCCAATGCCTGAGAAGTAAGCGGGTTGCTCCTGTGGAGAGGGAGCCTGCTCCCGCTCGGCCGGTCTGCGTTCGGACGAAGCGGTCGTAACGCCCAGGAATGCGGTCTGCCAGATCGACTGTGATTGCAGGGTTCAGGGCCGCTTCGCGCCCCAGCGGGAGCAAGCTCCCTCGCCACGAAGGTCCGCCAGGCGTTCAGGGGAAGTCAGGGCAGCGGCGCGAAAGGCGTGCGCCCGTCCGCGCTTTGCAGTTCCATCAGGTATTTACGGAAAATTTGCCCCAGCACCTGGGTGGCCACTTCCAGCTCATCGCGCTGCATGTGTTCGGCGACTTCGTCGGCGGTGTCCAGCGCATCTTCCGCACCGTTGACCGCTGCCATTTTCAGCACGATGTACGCCTGGATGTTATTGGCCGGCACACCTTCGCCCCGGAAGAACATGGTGCCAAGTTTGAATTGCGCTTGGGCATGGCCTTGCAGCGAGGCCTTTTCGAAGTAGCTCAGGGCTTGATTGAGGTCGCGCGGCGCGCTTTTGCCTTCGTAGTAGAACTCGCCCAACTCGTATTGCGCTTCCGCATCCCCGGCATCCGACGCTTTCTGGCAGGCATCGAGTGCCTCCTTCAGGTCTTCAGGCTGGGTATTGAGGGTGCAACGACCCATTGCCGGGATCAACAACGAGTTGCCGCCTGCTTGTGCGTGCGCGAGCAGGGGCTGAAGGAGCAACAGGCAGCCCAATGCAAGGGTGCGGCCGGTGCGGTTCATGGGAATCGACTTACCTCTGGAGGGCGCGTGGACCCGTCGAGGGATCCAATAAGCGCGCATTATGAAATAAGCAGGACCATCCTTACAAAGTCTTTACTCGTTTTTCTGCCGCGTGGGGACTATATCTACCGCATTTAAGGGCAATTGAGCCTGTCAGGTCAGAAAATAAATAGAAATGCAGGGTAACGCTGACGTCGACAACGGTTGTCGACGTCAGCACACATCCCTTATTTCAGGGCGGCGAATGCGCGCTCTGCGGCGTCCAGGGTCAGTTTCAGCTCGGCTTCGCCGTGGGCGATCGAGGTGAAGCCGGCTTCGAAGGCGCTTGGTGCCAGGTACACGCCACCTTCGAGCATCAGGTGGAAGAAGCGCTTGAACAGGTTGGCATCGCTGGCCATCACGTCATCGAAGGTCACGATGTCATCGGCGCCACTGAAGTACAGGCCAAACATACCACCGGCCTGGGTGGTCACGAACGGAATGCCCGCCGCATCGGCACGCTGTTGCAGCCCGTCGAGCAGGCGGCTGGTGTAGTCGCTGAGTTCGTCGTGGAAGCCGGGGCGGCTGATCAGGCGCAGGGTGGTCAGGCCGGCGGCCATGGCCAGCGGGTTACCCGACAGGGTGCCGGCCTGGTAGACCGGGCCCAGCGGTGCGATGTGCGCCATGATTTCGCGTTTGCCGCCGAAGCAGCCAACCGGCATGCCGCCGCCGATGATCTTGCCGAAGGTGCTCAGGTCCGGTGTCACGCCGTAATGCGCCTGGGCGCCGCCGAGTGCCACGCGGAAACCGGTCATCACTTCGTCGAAAATCAGCACCACGCCGTGCTTGTCGCACAGGCTGCGCAGGCCTTCGAGGAAGCCCGGGGCCGGCGGTACGCAGTTCATGTTGCCGGCAACCGGCTCGACGATGATGCACGCGACTTCCTGGCCGACGTCGGCAAGCATTTTTTCAACTGCATCGATGTCGTTGAACGGCAGTGTCAAGGTGTGTTTGGCAAAGGCGGCGGGTACACCGGCGGAGCTTGGCACGCCCTGGGTCAGCAGGCCGGAACCGGCCTTGACCAGCAGGCTGTCGGAGTGGCCGTGGTAGCAGCCTTCGAATTTGATGATGCTGTCGCGACCGGTGAAGCCGCGAGCCAGACGAATGGCGCTCATGGTGGCTTCGGTGCCGGAGCTGACCATGCGCACCATTTCCATCGACGGCACGATCGAGCAGACCAGGTCGGCCATCTCGGTTTCCATCGCGGTAGGGGCGCCGTAGGACAGGCCGTGTTCCAGCTGCTTGCGCACGGCGTCCAGTACGTCCGGGTGGCTGTGGCCGAGAATCATCGGGCCCCAGGAACCGACGTAGTCGACATAGCGCTTATCGTCTTCGTCCGTCACATAGGCGCCTTCGGCGTGCTTGAAGAACAGCGGCGTGCCGCCGACGCTCTTGAATGCACGAACGGGCGAGTTCACGCCGCCGGGAATGTGTTTCTGGGCATTGGCAAACAGGGTTTCGGAACGAGACATGATTGGGCTCTCAAAAATCGGTAGTTGAATACTTAAAACAAATCGTTGAAGGCGCGCGCGCGGCGCGTCACTTCCCGGGTGCTTTCGGCTCCGAACAGGCCGTGCACCACCGCCAGCAGATCAACCCCGTGGGCCACCAGCGGGGCGGCGTTGTCCAGGGTGATGCCGCCGATCGCGCAGATCGGCAGGTGCAACGTGCTGCGGGCCTGGTCGAGCAGTTCGAGGCTGCAGGTCGGCGCGCCGGGTTTGGTGCTGGAGTTGAAGAAGCGGCCGAAGGCGACATAGCTGGCGCCTTCGGTTGCCGCTTGTTCGGCGAGCTCGAGCTGCGCATGGCAGGTCGAACCGATGATGGCCTCGCGACCCAGCAGCGAACGGGCCGGGGTCAGCGGGCCGTCGGTTTGCCCCAGGTGTACGCCAACGCCCAGGCGCGCGGCCAGTTCGGCGTCATCGTTGATGATCAGTTGGGTCTTGTAGCGCCCGCACAGATCATGCAGTGCTTGCGCCTCGCGCAGTCGACGGGCGTCGTCGCTGCTCTTGTCGCGGTACTGCAGCAGAGTGACGCCGCCATCCAGCGCGGCCTCCACGTACTGAAGAAATTTCCCGGCCAGTAACTGGCTGTCGGTAATGGCGTACAGGCCACGTAGTTTCATCGGGCAGGCCTCATGACGTTACGAGCAGAAGTCCAGCGGCAGGCGGCGCGGCACGAATTGGCCTTTGCCCAACTGCTCGGCGTCACGCAAGGTGCGCCAGGTGTAGTCGAGTGCCGATTTGACTGCGCTCGCCAGATGTTCGCCTTGCGCCAGGCGACCGGCCAGGGTGCTGGCCAATGTGCAGCCGGAGCCGTGATAGCTGCCTGGCAGGCGTTGGCAGGTAAAGGTTTCACGGTGCCCGTCGCGGCTGTACAGGCGATTATGCACTTCGTGTTCGTCACCATGGCCACCGGTGATCAGCAGGTGTTTGACGTAAGGCAGGAGCTTTTCTGCGCATTCGTCGGCCGTGCCTTCAGGCAGTTCGGCAAGGATGCGCGCTTCAGGAAGGTTGGGGGTGGCGATGATCGCCAATGGCAGCAGGCGCTCGCGCATGGCGTAGCCGACCTCGTCCTTGCCCAGGCGACCACCGCCACCGGCGCGCAGCACCGGGTCGCAGACCACCGGCAGGTGCGGGTGTGCCTGGAGCAGTTCGACCACGGTGTCGACCATTTCCAGTGAGCCGAGCATGCCCAGCTTGACCGCCGCTACCTGCGAGTCGTTGAGCACGGCGTTGGCTTGTGCCAACACCCACTCACGGTCGAGGACGCGGAAATCACTGACATTGACGGTGTCTTGCACGGTCAGGGCAGTGACGGCCGGGGCCGCATGACAACCCTGTGCGAGCAGGGCTTCGATATCTGCCTGCAAGCCGGCGCCACCACTTGGGTCGTGGCCGGAGAGACAGAGGACAACGGGGCGAGAGCTGTAGATATTCATGGTGCGCGAGCTTACCACCAAACCTGTTTTTTCGGTGTGCCGTGCCGCGTAATGCGCTCGCCACTGGTATCCAATGGTCGTAATGGCGCTTTGATGTCTTGGTCTGAGGAGCCTGACTAGACGGGAGAGGTGCTCTGTAATGCCCGTTCTAGAGCCTTCAAACTAAAGATTTCGGTG
Source organism: Pseudomonas sp. FW300-N1A1 (assembly GCF_058789115.1). Lineage (NCBI taxonomy): Bacteria > Pseudomonadati > Pseudomonadota > Gammaproteobacteria > Pseudomonadales > Pseudomonadaceae > Pseudomonas > Pseudomonas sp. FW300-N1A1. The sequence goes on from NZ_JBYTBK010000057.1 coordinate 9,868, forward strand.
GTGTTCAAACGCCACCACCGGCTATGCTAGAGTGGATCCAAATCAATAACAGGTCATGCCGGTTTTACGTCTACTCAAAAGGAATGGGGGGGCTTCCTGACGCAACCGGACAGGCTATGCTGGGGCTTTATGCGCTATTTGCTGATGTTGCTGTTGAGCTTGCCCTTGCTGGCGACCGCGGCTGATTTTAACGAGCTCACCCAAAGCCTCCCCTTGGGTCGCAGCATGCAGGTCTACGAAGACGTCGCCGGCACTGCGACGATTACCGATGTCCTCGCGCAAGCCGCGGCTGGCCAGTTCAAGCCCCACGATAAAGACACGCTGAACGCCGGTTACTCGCGCTCCGTGTTCTGGTTGAAAATCGACCTGCATTATCGTCCGAACAATCCCGATGTCCGGCGCACCTGGTTGCTGGAACTGGCCTATCCGCCCCTCGACCATCTTGATCTGTACCAGCCCGATGAGGCTGGCCGCTACCAACTGACTCAACGCACGGGTGACGCTTTACCCTTCGCCAGCCGGGAGATCCGTCAGAACAATTACCTGTTCGACCTGGACTTTGCCGCGAACCAGCAGAAAACCCTGTATTTGCGCCTGCAGAGCCAGGGCTCGATACAAGCGCCGGTGACGTTGTGGTCGAGTACCGCCTATCTGGAAGAGCAGCCGGTGCGCCTCTATGTGTTGGGGCTGATCTACGGCGTGCTGCTCGGAATGCTGGTCTACAACCTGTTCATTTACCTGAGTGTGCGCGACACCAGCTACCTCTACTACATCGTCTACATCGCTTCGTTCGGCCTCTATCAGCTGTCGGTCAACGGGGCGGCGGTGGAGTATTTCTGGCCGGACAACCCGTGGTGGGCCAACGCCTCGACGCCGTTCTTCATCGGCTGTGCCGGATTGTTCGGAAGCCAGTTCGCCCGCAGCTTTTTGCAGACCGCCAGACACAGTCGCTGGATGGACCGCCTGTTGCTGGTGCTGATCGCGTACGGCGCCCTGGTGGTAGGGTTGTCGTTGATGACCAGCTACGCCCTGGCCCTGCGCCTGGCCACGGCCTTGGCCTTGATCTTCACCGTGGTGATTTTCGCGGCGGGGATTTTCGTCTGGTGGCGAGGCCTGCGGGTGGCGCGTTACTTCATCATTGCCTGGTCGGCGTTCTTGCTGGGCGGCATCGTCAATACCCTGATGGTGCTGGGTTACCTGCCTAACGTGTTCCTGACCATGTACGCCAGCCAGATTGGCTCGGCGATCGAGGTGGCGCTGCTGTCACTGGCGTTGGCCGACCGTATCAACGCGATGCGCGAGCAGCAGGCGCAGACGCTGTTTGATGCCGGGCAAAAGCTCGAAGTGTTAAACCAGCAACTGGCCCACAGTAACCAGCTCAAGGATGAGTTCCTCGCGACCCTGACCCACGAACTGCGCACCCCGATGAATGGCGTGATCGGTTCGCTGGAGTTGATGCAGACCGTCGAGCTCGACCCGGAGCTTGAGCAATACCAGCAGACGGCGGCCGGTTCCGCGCGCGACATGATGCGCATGGTCAACGGCATTCTGACCTTGACCGAATTGCAGGCTGGCCGACTCAGGGCCTGCCCCGAACCGTTCAGCTTGCGCTCGGTGGTCGACAACGTACGGCGTCAGTTCGCGGCCAATGCCTCGGGCAAGGGGCTGGATTTCAAGGTCGAGGTGGCCCCGGGTGTGCCGGACCGGCTCAACGGTGACAGTGCCAAGCTGGTGCAGTGCCTGGAGTGTCTGCTCGACAATGCAATCAAATTCACTCGCGTGGGTGGGCTGGCCTTGCGGGTCAGCGGCAAATCCACCGAGTCGGGACGCCAGAAGCTGTCCTTCGCGGTGATCGACACGGGTATCGGTTTTACCGATCTGGGGGAAGCGACCATGTATCAGCGCTTCTTCCAGCTCGATGGCTCCATGACGCGCGAATACGGCGGCCTGGGTGTTGGCCTGGCCATCTGCCGGCAATTGGTCGAGCTGATTGGCGGGCGCTTGACCCATCGCTCCGAACCCGGACGCGGTAGTCGTTTTCAGCTGGATGTCGAGTTCGACGTGGTCACGGTGCACCAGGTGGCGGCACCTTCCCGTCAGCCCCTGGAAGACATGAATGTGCGTGCCCCGCAGGATTGCACGGTGTTGCTGATCGATGACAACAGCATCAATCAATTGGTGATGCGTGGCATGTTGCTCAAGCTGGGTTATCGGGTACGCAGTGTCGACAGTGTCCAGGCGGCACTGGACAGCTTGCGCCGCGAGCGGTTTGACGGGGTGCTGCTCGACAGTCTGGTATCGCCTGTCGACGGTTCATCGGTGTGCTGCCAGATCCGCGCTTTGCCGGGGTATGCCGGGTTACCGGTGCTGGCGGCCGTGGCTTCGACACAGGGCATTGACCTGGAGGCGGGGTGGACCGATTGCCTGAATAAGCCGGTGAAATTCGATGAGTTGCAGGTGGCACTCTACCGGCGAGTGCTGTGTCAGAATCAAGGTGAAAGCGCCGATATTTAGGCGGATATGCCACTTTGTCCACGGGCAAGGCGGTGCTTAACTGAGGGTCTCAACGGACCCGAGGAGGCCCCGCCATGAACCTGCACCAGTTCGCCGAAACCCACGAAGTCACCAACCAGCCACCCTCGCTGGACGGCGCCAACCTCTATCGCATTGACCTGCCGTTGCAAGAGTGGGCCCGGCGATTCGGGGCCGGCTGGGCGGACTCGCGCATCGACGCTTATGGCGCGCTGGCCGGTGGCCCGTTGATGGAAGCCGGGTTTTTGGCCAACCAGAACAAACCGGTGTTCTCCAGCCATGACCGTTACGGTCACCGCGTCGACCTGGTGGAGTTCCACCCGGCCTACCATGAACTGATGCGCACGGCGGTCGAGCACGGGTTGACCTCCTTGCCCTGGACGGACCCCAAGTCCGGCGCCCATGTGGCCCGCGCCGCCATGTCCTATTTGCACAGCCAGGCCGAAGCCGGCAGTGGCTGTCCGTTGACCATGACCTTCGCCAGCGTCCCGGCACTGCGCCTGCAACCGGACATCGCCAGGCTATGGCTACCGAAAATCCTCGCCACCGAGTATGACCCGCGCAACGTCGGCATGGCCCACAAGGCGGGCGTGACCATTGGCATGGCGATGACCGAGAAACAGGGCGGTACCGACGTGCGGGCCAACACCACCAAGGCCTATCCGGTCGGCGCGGCGGGGCCGGGGCAGGCGTATGAACTGGTGGGCCACAAGTGGTTCTGCTCGGCACCGATGTGCGATGCCTTCCTGACCCTGGCACAAACCGACAAGGGCCTGACCTGTTTCCTGTTGCCCCGTCATCGACCGGACGACACCCGCAACCAGTTCTACATCCAGCGCCTGAAAAACAAACTCGGCAATTGCTCCAATGCCTCCAGCGAAGTTGAATTTCGCGGTGCGCTGGCGTGGATGGTGGGTGAAGAGGGGCGCGGTGTACCGACCATCATCGAGATGGTGGCCATGACCCGTTTCGATTGCATGGTCGGCTCAAGCGCGTTGATGCGTCAGGCACTGACCCAGGCCAGCCATCACTGCGCTCACCGCAAGGTGGGGGGCAAGGTGCTCAGCGAACAGCCGCTGATGCAAAACGTACTGGCCGACCTGGCACTGGAAAGCGAGGCGGCGCTGGCCTTGAGCCTGCGCATGGGCCAGGCGCTGGATCACCTGGACGATGCCCGGGAAGACAAGTTTGCCCGTCTGGTCACGGCGGTGGGCAAGTACTGGATCTGCAAGCGTGCCCCGGCCATGATCAACGAAGCGGCCGAGTGCATGGGCGGCGCGGGGTATGTCGAAGAAAGCATCCTGCCCCGGCTGTACCGTGAGGCGCCGGTGAACTCGACGTGGGAAGGTTCCGGCAACGTGCAGTGCCTCGACGTGCTGCGCGCCTTGTCGAAGGAGCCGGGGGTGCTGGATGCCTTGTTCAGCGAACTGGGCGACGGTCATGGCGACAAACGCCTGGCCGCCCACATCAGTCAGCTGCAGGCGGCGTTCAAGGACACCGGCGACATTCAATACCGTGCCCGGCAGTTGACCGAAGACATTGCCCTGGGCCTGCAGGCCAAACTATTGCTCGAAGCCGGCAATGCCGCCGTCAGTGATGCGTTCATCGCCAGCCGACTGGGCACGGCCGGACGGGTGTATGGCACCTTGCCGAGGGGCGTGGATGTGGAAGCAATCGTCGCCCGCTCGACCCCTCACGGGTTCTGACCAACGGTTGATGAACATCACGGATCCTTTGCGGGAGTGGGCAGCCTGCTCCCGCAGGGTTCCCGTGCGCCGCGGTTGCAGGCAAGATGAAGGTCTGCAAGTCAGAACACAGGAAGCTGATCGTGACCGAAGCGTTTATTGTCGTCGAAACCGCTGAACAAGCCGTGGACCGTCTTGCCGCTCTGCATGAGCGGGCCACTTCTGCGCTGAACCAAGCGCTCAAGCGCTACCTCAAGGATCGCATCGAACCCGATGCCGAGCAGCGTGCACTGTTTCGTTACCCTGAACTGCGTCTGACCTACCATTGCCTGGGCGAAGTCCCGCAAACCACGCGTGCCTACGCCAAGGTACAGTTGCCCGGGACCTACAGTGTCACCGTCACCCACCCGGCCGCGTTCCGCAAATACTTGCTGGAGCAACTGGAGCCCCTGATGCACGACTTCACCGTGACGGTGGAAGTGGGCGTCAGCGAACAGAACATTCCGTACCCGTACGTGGTCGAGCAAGGCGATGAGCTGGCCGGCTCCGGCGTGACCGCCGCGGTGCTGGCGCGGGTTTTCCCCAGTACCGACCTGTCCGCCGCCAGCGATGGCATTGCCGATGGCCTGTACGATTGGGAAAACACCGATCCGTTGCCACTGGCGCTGTTCGATGCCGCGCGGGTGGATTTTTCCCTGCGTCGCCTGGTGCATTACACCGGCAGCGACTGGCGCCATGTGCAGCCGTGGATTCTGCTGACCAACTACCATCGCTACGTCGACCAGTTCATCGTTCATGGCCTGGAGCAACTGCGCAACGATCCACGCTTCGTGCGCATGGTGCTGCCGGGCAACGTGATCATCGAAAAATCCATGGACCACGGCGAAGCGTCGGCCATTGCGGCCGGCGTGGTCTGGCACCGTTATCAGATGCCGGCCTATCACCTGCAGGCGTCGGACGGCCACGGCGTGACCCTGGTGAACATCGGTGTCGGCCCTTCCAACGCCAAGAACATCACCGACCACCTGGCGGTGCTGCGCCCTCATTGCTGGCTGATGATCGGCCACTGTGGCGGTCTGCGGCAGTCGCAAACCATTGGCGACTATGTGCTGGCGCACGCGTATATGCGTCGCGACGGGATTCTCGATCGCGTGGTGCCGCCGAACATTCCGATCCCGGCGCTGGCCGAAGTCCAGCTGGCCTTGCAGCAAGCGGCCGCCAATGTCACCGGCGAGCAGGGCGAGGCGCTGAAAAAACGCCTGCGTACTGGCACTGTGCTGACTTACGACGACCGTAACTGGGAGCTGCGCTGGGCCCAGGAACGGCCGTTGATCAACCTGTCCCGAGCCGTGGCAGTGGACATGGAAAGTGGCACCATCGCCGCGCAGGGCTACCGTTTGCGAGTACCGTACGGCACCTTGCTGTGTGTGTCGGACAAGCCGTTGCACAGCGAAATCAAGCTGCCAGGTTCGGCCAACGCCTTCTATGAGCGCGCGGTCAGCCAGCACTTGAAGATCGGCATTGCTGCCGTGGATTTGCTGCGCACCGAACTCAACTCGTTGCACTCGCGCAAACTGCGCAGCTTCGACGAGCCACCGTTCCGCTGATCGGGAGGTGGTTATTTAACGGTCAGGCCACTAGCATTGTCGGTCCTGACCGTTAGATGTTGTGTTTGCCATGTCGCGTCCCCCTCGTCCCCCTTCCCGTCGCCCGGGTGTGAAGCCTGCACCATCCTCTTCTGCCCCTCGGCGAGTGGCCAAGGCACCGCCAGCCGAGCCGAAACTGATTCTGTTCAATAAACCCTTCGATGTGCTGACGCAGTTCAGTGACGGAGAGGGGCGGGCAACGCTCAAGGACTTCATCGAGATCCCCGGGATCTACCCGGCCGGTCGGCTGGACCGCGACAGCGAGGGTTTGTTGTTGCTGACCAATGATGGTCAGCTCCAGGCGCGCATCGCTGATCCCAAGCACAAGCTGGCCAAGACCTATTGGGTGCAAGTGGAGGGTGAGCCGAACGCCGGGCAACTGCAGCGTTTGCGCGACGGTGTGGAGCTCAATGACGGCATGACCTTGCCGGCCGAGGCGCGCCAGCTGGATGAGCCCGAGCTGTGGCCACGCAACCCGCCGGTGCGCTTTCGTAAAAGCGTGCCGACCAGTTGGCTGGAATTGGTGATCCGTGAAGGGCGCAACCGTCAGGTGCGGCGCATGACCGCTGCGGTTGGCTTGCCGACCCTGCGTCTGGTGCGCGTGCGGATTGGCGACTGGACGATCGAGGGGCTCGATCAGGGCCAGTGGAAGGAAGTGCCAGCGCGCTTATAGCGTGCCGGATTCGATCAGGCCGATGACCACGCTTTTGATGATGAACGCGGCCACGCCCAGGCCCAGCACGAAGAACAGGATGAACGAACCGAAGCGTCCGGCCTTGGACTTCTTCGCCAGATCCCAGACGATGAAACCCATGAAAATGATCAGGATGGTCACCAGGCCGGTCATCATCCACTCTTCAAATACTGCAGGATCCATCGAACATCTCCAGCGCGGGCAGGGCTAAAAGGGCGGGGCGAGTATACGCCATGGGGGATTGGTGGAGTATTGGCCTGCGTCGGTGTGCCGCACCTGTGGCGAGCGAGCTTGCTCGCGCTGGGCTACGTAGTAGCCCCAAAACCGGCCACCGGGTTTTTATCTGAAAGACAGCAATTGTCTTGTTGGGCGCGCTGCGCACCCCAGCGCGAGCAAGCTCGCTCGCCACGGGGATAGCGTTTGCAGGGTGGGAGCGGCTTCAGCCGCGCAGATGAGTCAACGGCAGCTCGGTGCTGTTGAGCACCTGGTTGAGCACGAAGCTGGAGCGCACGCTGGTCACGCCTTCGATGCGGGTCAGGTGCCCCAGCAGCAGTTTCTGGTAGTGGTCCATGTCCGGCACCACGACCTTGAGCTGGTAGTCGGCGTCCATCCCGGTCACCAGGCTGCATTCGAGCACTTGCGGCAGGGTGCGGATAGCGGCCTCGAAGTTTTCGAAACGCTCCGGGGTGTGGCGGTCCATGCCGATCAGGACATAGGCGGTCAGGCTCAGGCCGAGCATTTTGCGATCCAGCAGCGCCACCTGGCGGGAGATGTAGCCATCGTCCTCCAGTTGCTTGACGCGTCGCGAGCAGGGCGATGGCGACAAGCCGATGCGTTCGGCCAGCTCCTGGTTGGAGATGCGAGCGTCACGCTGCAATTCAGCCAAAATGCTCAAGTCGTATCGGTCGAGTTTGCTCATGGATCAGGCCTTTGTCATAGCAATTGCGGTGGATTATCTATCCGGGGTGAAAAATTGCGCAAGTCATGTTTATTTGAGCAATATTCGCAATCCTCTGCCGCGGGCCCAAGCCTATTCTTATCACCAGAATCACTGCCCGGACAAACAGTCCACAGCGGCCCGCCGAATCAGGCCAGCCGCGGCCACCTTCTCCCACAGGAGCTGAGTCGGCCCCCGGGCTACACACTGTCCACAAGACGGCGTGAGGTGAGCCGGCGTCAAAAGCGTCGAGCACGGACGAAGTTCTCAAAGGGAGGCCGACGGGTCTCCCTTTTTTATTGCCTGCGAAATCAGTTTCAAGCTTGTAGCTAACGTCCTAGCCCTTGCTCATTGTTGCGACCGGATCGGCATGCACCAGGACTTCGGCTTGCGGGTAGACCGCGCGAATGGCATCGGCCGCCTGGTCGCTGAGGCCGTGGGCTACGGTCAGGGTCAACTCCCCCGGTAACTCCAGGTGCAGTTGCACGAACCAGTGATTGCCGGAGACCCGGGTGCGCAAGTCGTGGGCCCCGAGTACCCCGGGCACGCTGCAAGCCAGTTCGAGCATGCGCTGGCTGACGTCCGGGGGCAGTTCCTGATCCATCAGTACGGCAAAGCTTTCCCGGGCGATCTGGATGGCGCTCCACAGGATGTAGGCGGCGATGGACAGGCCGAACCAGGCATCGAGCTGATACCAGCCGAATCCGGCAAGCACCAGCGCGATCAGGATGCTGCCATTGAGTAGCATGTCCGAGCGGTAGTGCAGCGAGTCGGCCCGTACCGCATTGGAGCCGGTTTCGCGCACCACGCGCTGTTGCAGCACCAGCAATGCCGCTGTCAGCAGCAAGGAAAAGATAATCACGCCAATGCTGAGCCAGGCCGCGCCAATCGGTTCAGGGTGTTTGATCCGTTCGACGGCTTGCAGTGCGATCAATACCGCACTGCCGGAAATGAACAGCGCCTGGGCCATGCCGGCCAGCGACTCGGCCTTGCCATGTCCGTAACGGTGATCATCGTCCGCCGGGCGCAGCGCGTAATGCACCGCCAGCAGGTTGAGCAGCGACGTCACGCCATCGAGGGTCGAATCCGTCAGGCCGGCGAGCATGCTCACCGACCCGCTCAACCACCAGGCGATGGCTTTGGCGACGATCAGGATGCTGGCCACGGCCACCGATGCGCGGGTGGCCAGGCGTAACAGGCGGGCGTGTTCCGTGCTGCTGGTCATAGGTGCATCGTTCCTTCGGTGCGGTGCCTCAAGCGGCGGGTTGCAGGCCGAGCATGGCCAGTTGCTGGGCGCTGCCCTTGTGCTGGATCAGGCGTGGATCGTCCAGTGGCAGATGACGGCCCAGTTCGCTTTCGAGAATAGCCTGCAACTTGATGTTATCGACCTTGCCATCGGCGTCGATGGCTTGCTGGAGTTTCTCCGGTGCCACCTGCGCGGTCTTGCCCGGCTCGAAGTAAATCGCGCCGGTGGCGAAGTCCACGGCAAAGGCGATCAGCCCCGGGACGATATAGAACAGCAGGCCCACGGCGTCGAGCGCGGCAATGGCCGGGTCGATCTTGCCTTCGATCTGGCCGCGGCGATCGGGATAGAGAATCGACCCGCATGCGGTGATCTGGGTCAGCAGGGTCGCGATCAGTACACCGCCCATCAGGCGAAAGGGAGCACGCATGGAAAATCTCCTGAGCAAACTTGAAACGAAACGTCGTCGGTCAACATTAGGACCGTGATTAACGTCAGGCAGTTCGCCGTTATACTCGCCGCTCTGTTTTGGAGCCAGCATGATTTCTTTGCCGATCGATGATGTTTTACCCGCGCTGCGTGACGCCCTGTCGACACGCCACGAAGCGGTGCTCGAAGCACCGCCCGGTGCCGGCAAGACCACCCGCGTGCCCCTGGCACTGCTGAATGAGCCGTGGCTGGCGGGCCAAACCATCCTCATGCTTGAACCGCGCCGGCTGGCGGCGCGTGCGGCGGCCGAGCGGCTGGCCAGCGAGTTGGGGGAAAAGGTCGGCGAAACGGTCGGCTACCGGATTCGCCTGGACAGCAAGGTCGGACCGAACACCCGTATCGAAGTGGTCACCGAAGGCATTCTCACCCGGCGCCTGCAGGAAGACCCGGCGCTCGAAGGCGTGGGCTTGCTGATCTTCGACGAGTACCACGAACGCAGCCTCGACGCCGACCTGGCCCTGGCCTTGAGCCTGAATGGTCGTGAGTTGTTTCGGGACGAACAGCCACTGAAGATCCTGCTGATGTCGGCGACCCTGGAAGGCGAGCGGTTGGCCGGCTTGCTCAATGATGCGCCGATCCTGCGTAGCGAAGGCCGCATGTACCCGGTGACGATGCGCTGGGGCCGGCCGTTCCAGCCGGGCGAGTTCATCGAGCCGCGGCTGGTGCAGACCGTTCTTGAAGCGCTGGACGACGAAACCGGCAGCCTGTTGGTGTTCCTGCCGGGGCAAGCGGAAATCCGGCGTGTCCATCAACAGTTGGCGGATGCGCTGGGCGAGCGCTCTGATGTGCTGCTGTGCCCGTTGCATGGTGAACTCGACCTGGCGGCGCAACGGGCGGCTATCGAGCCGGCACCGCCGGGGCAGCGCAAAGTGGTACTGGCCACCAACATCGCCGAGACCAGCCTGACCATCGACGGTGTACGTGTCGTGATTGATGCCGGCCTGGCGCGGGTGCCCCGTTTCGATCCCGGCAGCGGCATGACCCGCCTCGACACCCAGCGCATCTCCCGCGCCAGTGCGACCCAGCGTGCCGGTCGGGCGGGGCGCCTGGAGCCGGGAGTGTGTTATCGCCTGTGGTCGCAGGATCAGCACGAACAACTGGCGGCCTATGCCAGCGCCGAGATTCTCTCCGCGGACCTCGCCGGCCTGGCCTTGCAGCTCGGTCGTTGGGGCGTTCTGCCAGGGCAATTGGTCTGGCTCGATGCGCCCCCGACGGCGGCGTATGCCCAGGCCCAGGACTTGCTCGAGCGCCTGAGGGCACTCGAGGGTACGTCGCCTGAAGACTGGAAACTGACTCGTCACGGCCAGGCCATGGCCGAACTGCCGGCCCATCCGCGCATTGCCCACTTGCTGCTGCGCGGTCAGGCATTGGGGCTGGCGAACATGGCGTGCGACGTGGCGGCATTGCTCGGCGAGCGGGATATCTTGCGCGGTGCCGGTGCCGACCTGCACAGCCGCCTGGTGTTGCTGTCGGGTGAAGAACGTGCGGCGCGTGGCGCCCAGGGCGGCGTGCAGCGGGCGCGGCAATTGGCCCGGCAGTATCGCGGTTATCTGCGTGGCAAGGCCGAACAACCGGTCAGCGACCCGGACCATCCGCGCTGGCTCGGTGCGTTGCTGGCGCTGGCCTATCCGGACCGGGTGGCCCAGCAGCGTCGCGCAGGGGGCGCGGAGTACCGACTGGCCAACGGTCGCGCGGCCTTGTTCGCCGAGGCCGATAGCCTGATGAAACAGCCCTGGCTGGTGATCGCCGATTTGGGCAGCCGTCAGGGGCAGCGTGAAGAACGGATTTATCTGGCCGCCGATTTCGATCCGGCGCTGTTCGATTCGGTATTGGCGGAGCAAGTGCGTTGCGTCGATCAGCTGGATTGGGATGAGCGTGAAGGCGTGCTGCGGGCCGAGCGCCAGCGCAAGGTGGGCGAACTGGTACTGAGCCGCGAACCGCTGACCGGTCTTGATGAGTCCGCGCGCAGCCAGGCACTGGTCAATCTGGTGCGCCGTAAAGGGTTGGAGCTGTTGCCGTGGACACCCGAGCTGCGTCAGTGGCAGGCGCGTGTAGCGCTTCTGCGGGATCTGGATTTGGAGAAGGGGAGCACAAGTGATTGGCCAGATCTTCGTGACCAAGTGCTTCTGGAGTCTCTAGGGGAGTGGCTTGCCCCTTACATCGGGAAGGTAACCAGGCTCAGTCACTTTGGGCAGATCGAGCTGGCATCAATTCTTCGCACCCTTTTGCCGTGGCCCTTGCCGCAGCAACTTGAAGTGCAAGCACCCCAGATGATTGGGGTGCCCTCTGGATCGAATATTCGAATCGACTACAGCGAGCGACCGCCCGTATTAGCTGTGAGGCTCCAAGAATTGTTTGGTCTTGCGGATACACCGCGCATTGCCAATGGACGTCAGGTGCTCAAGCTCCATTTGCTATCGCCAGCGCGACGTCCTGTGCAAGTCACCCAGGACTTAGCAAACTTCTGGAAGTCGACGTACGACGAAGTGAAGAAAGACCTTAAGGGGAGGTACCCCAAGCATTTTTGGCCTGACGACCCCTTGATCGCGGAAGCTACCGCTAGGGCCAAGCCGCGAGGTACCTAGACTCGTTGACTAGTGGCGGCTCAAAAGTCTGAATGCCAGATTTTATGAACGGTTGAAGCAGCCATCCCCAATTTCATAGATGTCTGCTTTTGCGTCATGCCTTCGGCTTTGCAGGCAAGCACGGCTTGAATTTTCTCGTTAGGTATCGGCCGCTTGCCTGCTTTAGCTGTTATCAGATTACCGCCTTCGAAATGGCTCGGTAAGCCGGAGAGAACTCCTAGCGCTTCGAGCTTTTTCATTTCTCCCTGCAGATGCGCGAGGAACTCAGCGAGAGATTCTTGACGTTCGTAACTGGATGCCATCGCCAGTAAAGCAACAGGATCGACATCTAGTCGCGCGCTGATGCGCTTGAGCATATCCAGTGTGATGTTGGACTTCGCGTGCTCGACATTGTGCAAGTGGCGAGCTTCAACTGCGCCTCCTAGTTGCTCTTGAGACAGACCGCGAGCTGTTCTAGTCGAGCGCAGGATCGCTGCCAGCGTTGATCGCGAAGGTATGAGTGCTTCCCGCAAAAGGAAGGATAAGGCCACATCGATCAATTCCTATCCATGCAATATAGTGCGTCATTGTAAATTTCAAGCGCAGTGGCTACGACCGCACCGTACTTGGCCGATGGGTAGGCTACGGCCCCCTTTGTCAGCAGCGGTTTAGCATAGATTTGTCAATTTATAGGAATTGTCGCTGAGGTACATTGCTTGTGAACTTGCGCGCCGCTTTTCGAATTGCAGCACCGCATAACGAGGAAACTTGCATCATGTTTATTTCAGATGAGTCTTGTATGGTCGGCTTACCGGGCTTCCCTGGGCCTGGCCGAACTGCTTGGCGAATGATCGAGCGAGACTCCGAGGATCTTTGGTATCACGTTCGCTTTCGAATTTTTGACGGAGCTAGAACCCGGCCTAAAAAGTTGATGCCTACAGACCCTTCTATGCTGGCCCACCTACTCTCTCAGCGGAGCCCAGAGCATACGATTGAGGCGGTTTAGATTGTGACCCCCCCTTGCATGAATGGGAGCTCTTCGGATCGCATGGAGTAGTTGATCAGTCTCGTCGCCGGCTACGACCAAAATGGAGAGTGCGTCTTGCTTCACAAAGTCGATAGCGGAGCAATCTACAGTAGCTCTCCTGATGGTGTGACCGACGCAGGGTTGCTCAGCGATATTCGAATGATTTACGACGCCACAACCACCGCCTCGATACCGATTTAGGCATTTCCAACTGCAATCACAATCTGACCCCTACAGCAGTCACGCTGCGGTTGAGGTAGATAATCACTTACGCCCACAGCTCCAGACGACTAGTCCATGAAGATCAAAATTTACTCAGATCTGCACCTCGAATTCGCTCGGTTCGAACCCGCCCCAACCGATGCGGACTTAGTCATTCTCGCGGGTGACATTGATATCAAATCGCGCGGCGTGAAATGGGCGAACGAAGTGTTCGGGTGCCCTGTGATCTACGTGTGTGGCAATCACGAGTTTTCGTCGTTGTTGCTTTCCCAGCTGATCGGCCCTGGGAAATCCCGCGACCGCAGGACATCCGTGAGCTTGAGGATATTGGCCAGTCCCTGTGGAATGTCGGCGTAGGAGATGGAGGGTGCCTCTGGACGAGTCGGAACTGTACTCGTCACGGCTAGATGCGGCGGTGTCCTACACAGGTTGGCGTGTACCTGAGAGTCCTGGGGTGTGCGGGTGCGGCTTCAGTACTTACTCCAGGCAAGGTAATGCCTCCCAACACTCCGCCAACCAGTCACACAGGGCAACGATCCGGTCAGGAACAAACGGGCTCTTCAGACGAACCAGGTTCACAGGCAGGGCAGGTAACGACCACTGTGGCAATAGATGCACCAACTCGCCTGACTTGAGTGAATCATTGAAGAGCCAGCGAGGGCCTGCATGCAGGCCCACTCCATCCAGCATGGCGCGGTATATCGCTCCAACATTATTCAGAAAGAAACAACCTGACAGCTCCACGCTTTCGACCTGTCCCTTGTGCTCCAGGGCTATTCGTGTCGGGTTTCGTTCTGAAAGCCAAGAGTAAATGATCGCCTTGTGCTCTGGTAAATCGTGGGGATGAAGAGGGGTTCCATGTGCAGCCAGATAACCAGGGCTTGCACAAAGCACATGGGACATAGTGCCAAGCCTGCGTGCGATGAGTGTCGAAACAGGCAAGTGGCCGACGCGGATCGCCACATCAACGCCTTCGGCCATCAAGTCCAGGGCTCGGTCGGATAACTCCAGATCCACCGTGATGCCCGGATTAAGACGCTGAAAAGTAGCGAGCCACGATGTTACATATCGTTCACCAAAATTCACTGGAGCGCTGACTCGAACCAAGCCGTGCAGCGTTGGCAGGCTCACGTCCAGATTTGCCACCACATAATCCATTTCATCAATCAATGGGCGCATCTGCTCGTACGCTCTCATGCCCGCACACGTCAGGCTGATCTTTCTGGTCGTCCGGTTGAGCAGCTGGGTGCTAAGTCTTTTTTCAAGCGCAGTTATCTGCCGGCTTACAGAAGAGGGTTCGAGCTGAAAATCCTCAGCAGCCTTGGTAAGGCTGCCCCGATCCACGACCCGAAAGAAAAGTCGCCATATAGATGTGTCGTCATTTTTGCGCATGGTGCAATTTAATTTTGATATTCGCGACATGTCAATGCGCAAGCCGCATCAATATCATACAGCTTCGATCGTCTTAGGGATAAATGAAATGTCACAGGAGAACGCTGCGAAACGAAACAGCGATCGCTATTGGGTGCTTTTCGCCGTCTGTGCCGCGGGCCTGATTTTGCCCCTGGAATACACCGGTCCAGCGATGGCGCTTCCAGCAATTGAGCGTGCGCTGGGTGGAAGTCCTATTGCGTTAGCCTGGGTGATCAATGCCTTTGCTCTGAGCTTTGGCAGTTCAGTGATGGTGGCGGGGGCTCTGGCTGATCGATATGGCCGCAAGCGTATTTTTTGTATCGGAATAGCCAGTTTTACCGGGTTTTCCCTTGTCATTGGGTTATCGCCAAATGTGCTGGTACTGGATCTGCTCAGGGTGGCACAAGGCATTGGCGCGGCACTCGCCATGTCTGGTGGTGCAGCCTCGCTGGCACAAGAGTTCCAGGGGCGCGCGAGGACTAAAGCATTCAGTCTTCTGGGCACTGCATTCGGTATCGGGCTCGCCTCAGGCCCCGTCATAGCGGGCGCCCTGGTGGAAAGTTTTGGGTGGTGGGCGATCTTCTTGCTGGGAGCGATCATCGGCGGTGCGGTGCTTTTACTGGGCGTCCCTCGTATGCGCGAAACAAGAGATCCTCAGGCACACAGCCTCGATTGGCTGGGCAGCATAACCTTTACTGCATTCCTGCTCTTTTTAACCTTTGCCATTATGCAGATCCCACAGAGTGGCCTGGGTAGTGGGGTTGTAGTGGGTTTACTGGTCGGGTCCGGGCTGCTGCTCGTTGCATTTATTCTTGTCGAGCTTAAACACGAACGCCCCATGCTCGATCTCAGCTTGTTTGGATACCCGCGTTTCGTTGGCATTCAACTCCTCCCCATCGCTACCGCCGTGTGTTTCATCGTCCTGCTGATCATTTTGCCGCTTCGCCTTATTGGGCCAGAGGGTATGAGTGAGCTTCAGGCTGGCGCAATGATGATCGCGTTGTCGGCACCTATGGCTGTCATCCCGTTTACAGCGGCGCTTTTAACGCGTTGGGTTTCTGCATCGACCTTGTCCTGTGTCGGGCTGGTCATTGCTGCTGTCGGGTTGGTCTGGCTTTCGACGGTGCCGGTAGGCGAGCACTGGTCGGAGCTGGTTCTTCCTTTGCTGGTGATTGGTATGGGTACGGGACTGCCATGGGGGTTGATGGATGATCTGTCAATTAGTGTCGTTCCCGTTGAACGTGCGGGTATGGCCACCGGTATCTTCACAACCATGCGTGCATGCGGAGAGGCTATTTGTGTCGCCGGGGCACTTGCCCTCCTGAATTCGTTTCTTCGTGTCGAACTCTGGACGGCTTCAGGGCAAAACCCATCGTTGTCGCTTCCCATTAGTGTCGCGGCCAACGGCATGGCGACGGGTGACATGTCCCACGCCAGGTCTCTAACCGGTCAACTTCAGACTCTCACCCTTGAGCAGCTATACAGCGCTGCATTCGCAAATCTTTTGTATGTCCTGATCGCAATAACCCTGCTTGCCGCAGCAATTAGTGCATTGGCCTTGCGCCAAACGAAGGTGGAACAAACCGCCCCCCAAAGGCAACCCCTATAGAGAACGGAAGGAGAGAGTATGAAGGGTTTGTATAATCTCGCGGCTCAACTGCAAACGGATTTGTCATTGCTTCCGATATCAACGGTGCTAAATACGGCAGGGAAAGAAGAGCAATCTCCAGAAAGTCTTAAAAAAATCGCAGAATGGTGCGTTGAGTATCTATGTAATCCCCATCCGAATCTTGGACGATCAGGCGTTGTCTGTCCTTGGTCACCTGCCGCGATGAAAAAAAATACGTTCTGGCTGGTGGATTATCCGGTCAAAGGCCTTGATGAGGAGGTGATCCATCGGCAAATGTTGAGTCTGATTGATATTTTCAATGCGCAAGAACCGCGTGAAGGTGACGGTACTCAGTTTAAAACAATTGTAGTGGTGTTCCCTGATCTTCAACCGATTAGTAAGGTTGCCGATTTGCATGCTCAGCTCAAAGAGCACTTTTTGAAGGAAGGGCTGTAGTGGTCAACTAATCCCGGACACGACTTTAAATTTTTCCTCGGCCCGCGCTGGAGCCAACCCATCGTTGAATTG